>JAEWQC010000091.1 GCA_023399355.1 Bacillota bacterium
TGAGACTTCGGGCTCTGCCCGCTTTTTGGAGCATATCTCCCCCCTGCTCCATAGCTAAAGACCGGGTATGTAGTTCTACCCGGTCTTTACGAGGATTTGAGAGAATGTGTGTATGCGAATCATCTGAACATATCTACCATGTCATTAATAAGATTACCGGATTTTCTCATCAGCGACCTGCCGCTTCTCATCATTCTTCTTTTGGAACCTGAATTCACCTTGTCCGAATTCATAATCATGCCAACTGATGTTGCAATAATTCCTCCAACCAGCATTCCTTTTGCAAAACCGCTTCTCATGTATCATTTGCTCCTTTCTAATAATTATTTCAAAAACCTGTTTTTTAATGCCGCCTGTCTCTTCCATTTCTTTAACGGCTTCGCTTCCTACAACGGCGTATTCCGCAGCCTGTTTTTAATACCGCCGCCTGTCTCTTCCATCTCTTCGACCGCTTCGTTCCCTACAACGGCGTATTCCTCACCCAGCTCAACCTTGCCAAACAGGGGGATCACCTTCCTTCCCTGCATTACGTCCTGTATCACGCCGTCTGATACCTCAAAGCTTTCTATTTTTCCTGTCCGCCAGTCAAACATCACATCTTTGACAATACCAAGATCGCCTCCGGCTTTTGAAAAAACCTTAAGGCCCAGAATAGCACCTTCATCTTGGAATGCCTCGGTGTAGGCCGTCCTGTCCATATCCGTCACGCAGTTCGTACTGTTGATGATGGCGGCGTCACTGCCAAGGCTTAGCAGTTCTTCCAGTAAAACGACCTTCTTCTTCAGGGAAAGTCCGCTTTGTTCAAGAAGAAGCGCCTTTACGTTTTTACTTTCAAGACTGAATATGATATCCTTCACCACTCCGGCCTTCCTGCCGCTGTCGGCACAAAGTACCGGGAGGTTCAATACTTCGCTGTACCTGTGCAGCATGGCCGGCCTCCGTCAATGTATATATTTCCTGCTTGTTTTCCCATGATTATTATTACAAAGTCCAAATCAAAAAATGCATATAATTATCCTGCTCATAGAAATTAGGGTTGTTAATTTTTTACACTGATCCTGCCGGATGGATCTGCTGCGGAATTGAATTTCTCCAAGCAATTTGACAGCTGATATAGACAACACTAAAGGTTTTGTATAAAATAATTTTTATCAGTATGATAAAGGAACATTTCACGAAGATTCAAATAGGGGCGCTTCCTGCATTGAATTTATTTTAAACAGGGACGGGTTCCTGCTTGAATTTATTTCAAAACAGAGACGGTTCTCCTTTTGAATTTTCGCGAAGGTGATTCCTGATCTGAATATGAGGGGGTACGATGGAACAATTATATGGAAAGCTTGGTGTACAGATACCGGAAATACTTTTGCCGGCAAAAGGAACAGACCTGACTAAGTGGTCTGTGATCGCCTGCGACCAGTATACCTCGCAGCCGGATTACTGGGAAAAGGTGAATGAGGAAGTCGGAGACAGTCCCTCTGCACTGAAGCTTACCTTCCCGGAAATCTATCTGAAGGATGACGATAAGGATGAAAGAATTGCAAATATTAATGAAACAATGCTGCAATACCTGAAGGAGGGCATCCTTGAACCGCAGAAACCGGGTTTCATCCTGGTGGACAGGAGCACGCCGCACGCCGCTTCACGCAAAGGACTCATTATGGCATTGGACCTCGAATGCTACGACTACCGTCCAGGCTCCCAGACGCTCATCAGGGCAACAGAAGGCACCGTTCTTGACCGTATCCCTCCCAGGGTGAAAATACGCGAAAACGCGCCGATAGAACTCCCTCACATCATGGTTCTGATCGACGACCCCGGTAAAACAGTCATTGAATCTCTTTTCGAGAAAAAAGACAGCTTCGAAAAGCTGTATGACTTTGAACTCATGCAGGGAGGCGGTCATATCAGAGGCTGGAAGGTCGATGACAAGGATAGTTTGTCCATGGCGGCGAACGCCCTTACGAAGCTGTCCGAAGCTGATAGTGCAGCTGATTCTTCCGTGTTGCACAGGAACGGACCCGATATGCCATGTAATAAACCTCTGCTTTTTGCTATGGGAGACGGCAACCATTCGCTGGCCTCCGCCAAAGCGCACTGGGAAAATGTCAAGGCGGCACTCAAGCTCCATGCTGCTTCAGATAAGCCTCAGGCTTCTGCGTCCGATATTCAGGATCAAGCCTTAAATAAGCCTCAGGCTCCGACATCCGATATTCAGGATCAAGCCTTAAATAAACTTCAGGCTCCGACAGCCGATATTCAGGATCAAGCCTTAAATAAGCCTCAGGCTTCGACTGTCGATATTGCGGATCAATCACCAGAAACTCCTTTGACGGACTCTGCTTCCATACCTGAACATCCGGCAAGGTATGCACTCGTGGAGGTTGTAAACGTCCATGATGAGGGTCTGGTTTTCGAACCTATTCACAGGGTTTTGTTCGGAATTGACAGCACAATCGTGTTGGAAAATATAAAAAAACTCTGCGGCCGTATTTCAAACGGTAACGCTAAGGCAGAGTACAAGCTCTACAGTTCCAGAGCTGCCATGGAAACCGACCTGAAAGCCGCACAGGGAGACATGGCTGTACAGCAGGAAAACAGTTCTGCACTACAGGAAAACATTACTGAACTACAGGAGAACATTGCTGCACTACAGGATGGCAGTTCTGCACAGCAGGAGAACATTGCTGCACTACAGGATGGCAGTTCCACACAGCAGGAGGAAATGGCTGCACCCTCCCACCATACTGCAGAAAATGCTGCCGCCAATATGTCTTCTGTTCATAGCACAGCCCTCAAGACTCCTCACCTGCTGCCGTTCATTCTGGAAGGCACCTATGGTCTCCTGATCGTGAGCAATCCGCCCGCCAGCCTGGAAGTCGGGACCTTGCAGGGTATCCTGGATGAATTGGGGAAAAGCGATCCTACAGTGGAAATTGATTACATCCACGGCGAACTGGTCGTGACCGGGCTTGGTTCACAAAAGAACTGTATGGGCTTCTATCTGCCCGTTATGAACAAATTTGACTTTTTCAGAACCATCAAACAGGACGGCATCCTGCCAAGAAAGACCTTCTCCCTTGGCGAAGCCGAGGAGAAAAGATATTACCTGGAATGCAGGTGTATCAGGTAATGTGCAGCTGTATTCCATCGATTCCGAACTGAATTTTTAATCGTAAACCCATGAACTCAATATTGCGGACTTGTCATGGCTCAATGCCAATAAGTCCGGAACCGGAAAGGAACCTGCGCTGTCAACGCAGGTTCCTTTCCGGTTCTATACCTGTACAAACTATCTTAATGGAGGAGCGGTAAGCTCCGTAATCGAAAGTACATTGACACCATTTACCGGAACAGGCGGGTAGGATTCGTTTTTGTTTATAAACACCATTGAACCGATATTGATCTTCTGATTAAACGCTTTTTGTATTTCAAGCACAAAATAGTAGTCGATCAATCCGTCGTGATTCGTGTCCTTTGCCGCATCCGCATAATTGTAAGTGTTAGAAGTATTTTCGTCATCATTTTCCGCTTTAACCCTGTTCATACCGGTTACCGCTGCTGCTGCAGCAGCCGCTGCCGCATCACCGGCCAGAAGTCTTATGCTGCTTGAGGTCGAAACCAGCTGTAATGCACTTTCACTTGTGACTGCACTCAAATTGGCAACGTTAGTCAATGTGGTAGAAATGGCTGCATAATAGGGAGATGCCTCCGTTAATTCCACGTTGTCCTTTTTGGTCGTTACTGTCAGGAAAATATGCTTCAAATCAGTTCCTGCATTAGGTGAGATTGAAAGTTTAACAAGTATTTTGACAGGTGCATTCTTCTGGACCTTGAGTTCGCGGTTCTGCGTATCGTCTCCAAGAGGTGCGACGGATTTATCACTCTTCAATTGATAGTAGGAAAATCTGGCAGTGATATCTGAGTGTACTTTAAATTCAACTTCCCACGAATACTTATCGTAGGTTACATTGACAGTGTTTCCGGAAACAGCTTCTCTGCCCTGATCGTTCCCGTTAACGTCGTAGTTGTGGATATATACCTGTACAGTACCACTAAAGACATACCCTGTTGGAGTTGCAATGGAATAACTTTTCTGTCCGATGATGTGCTTCAACCGGACCCAGCCTTCCGTATCGGTCGTTCCAACCTCTGTACCGGAAGAGTCGGAAACCACTGCATTTTTAATATTCTTTCCAAACTCATCCGTAACATGTATGCCAACCTTGCCATCCCTCACTGAAATTTGGGCTCCGCAAGGTTTAGGCTGTGCTGCAGTCTTATTGACCGTATATTCAACATAACCGTTAAAGTCAATCGTTGTACTGCTTGAATTTCCTATATCTGCTGTAACTGCTGCTTCCGTTGTCAGCAGGCCCGGCGATGGCGCCGTTGATGAGAAGGTAACCTGCGGCAAATTCGCTCTGGTTAATATCGTTGTAGAAGAGGTACCCCCGTTCTCCGTATAACTGCTCCCGAGGCTGAACTGAGGTGTTACCACATCCTCCGGGTCAGCATATCCGCTTACATTCATGGCGGTCCTGACGGTAATCTTTTGTCCGACAAGGCAAGTAGTGATACTTGCGCCATCTTTGTCATACAAACTGATATGCGGGTCTATCAGCGGTGCTTGCGTACTATAGAGTGTAATATCCACCGGATCGGCCGCAGCCCTTTTCAAATCCTGTGCGTTGATTCTCAATTTGAAGGCCCCGGGCGTTGTTCTGTTGGGTACATCCGGGATGTTAATGATCTCGCCGTTATCTACCTGTGTTAACGATCTGACCGGAGCATAGGTTCCATCATTTTCAAGATCAATTAAAACCTCGTATTTGACTTTTGTGTCTGCATAATCAAAATCAAATACTTTGAAACTCAGCGCAAAGTATGTTTGAGAACAGCTCGTATTCCCGCCGTTCTTAGGTTCAATCAGCGTTATGTATGGGGCATGGTTTGCACTGGAATAGGCTTTCATTGCGGTGTTGACAAAAAGCTTTACCTCCGAATCCGGATACCCGGTTGAGTGTCCCGTACCGGAATAAGTGATATTGCCTTTGGAATAGGTATAGTAATTGTTCATGGCATCGTCGTTGATCCGGTCACCGCTGTCAGCGGTATACAGATTGAACAGAGGAATGACCTCGGGGTCTTCCAGATTCAGCTTGAACCACTGGAAATGCGTTGCCGCAACTTTAATAGTCGCCGGTCCGTCTGTTGACATGGTTTCCAGATTAAAAGGATATAAGGTCATTGCCGTCGAGTTGACATTACGAACCGTTGTTGCTTTAGCCGGAGCTGTCTTTTGATAATTTGATACCGCATAATTGTTGTTTATCGTAGTTTCCTGTGCCGATGTAAAGGGAGGCGTCCATCTTGCACCTGACAGTGTATACCCTGCAAGGCCTGCTGTATAGGCATCCGTCTGTCCGACGGTATCTTTGAAATTCGCTGTCAGATTGGCATTAAGCTGTGTATGAATCGAGTCATGAGTGAACATTACTCCCTGCTTGGTTGCAATGAAACTTTTCAGTTGATCGATAGCCTCCTGGTTAAAAACTTTCTTTAAGGCGTCGGTATCGTCCGCATAGTTATCGTGGAATCCCAGGATGACCATATCATAGTTTCCATTGAGATTTCTCAGGTTCTTCGTGGTACCTGCATTAAATTCATCAACCGTCGCCTGTGTAACGATCAGGTTGTATTCTCCATATCTGTAGCCAATCGTATCAAACGCTGTTCCTGATGTGACAGATGTGTTGAACAAAGAAACCAGATCTCCGTTATTATTCGGAGGTGTTATTTGTAATACTTTTACAGCGATATTTTCACCCTTCAGCCTGAAAATGTCCACATGTTCGTCTTTTGCGCCATTTGAATCAGAAACTGCAAGCTTCCAAAAGAAAATTCCAGTTAACTTTCCGGGCATTTCAAAAACAATAGAATTGGTGCCGCCATTATAAACAATCTGGGACTCGACCTTTTCATCCGGATCAAACAAACTGTCATTGTTCCGGTCAACGTACAATATGGCTGAAAATGTGGTGCTTGCCGCAACGTTCTGCTTGTAGACCGTATACTTCATGTACATGCTTCTTGTTTCGTACGGCTGGCTCATACTTTCATAGGAAACCGGGCTGTCATTTACCGTCAGTATCGGTCTTTTATCCACGTTTTCATTCGCATATGCGCTGGTAATATTTGCTGCAATATTGGCAGCAGAAGACTGGGCATCGTCAAATACCCTGACATTGTCCTTGCCTGCCGTAGTGGCTGAAAACAGCTTTTTATACATTATTGTCGTGGGAGTCGAGGTCTTTGTGCCGTCAACCGCATCCCCCTGAAATGCACTCGCATGGAAAATGCAAAGCTGGTTTGAATTGATAAACTCCAATACTTTCTGAGCTGCTATGTTTGTGATGTCATTACCGTACTTGTTGTCATCCACGCCATTCTGAAAGTATCTGCCTTTGCCGAAATACAGTACGTCATATTTTCCATTGAGGTCCTCTTTCAATGAAATGAATTTGTTCATTGTCATGGAAGTTACATCGTATTGGGCATTGCTCCCCAGAGTATCTTCAATAACACTGACAGCCGAGGTGCCTGATGCTATCTCACTGGGATAAACCTCCAGTATGCGTAAAGGCTTTTTATCAATGAATTTGATCTGCAGATTTCCGGTCAGGTTTGCTACGGTACTTGACTGCTCTGCGAATGCAGCCGCCAGGAAATTGATTTGTATGTTGGAAATGGTTCTCGCAGCATGGTTCGACGCTTTCCCATCCAGCACCAGCTTGACCCAGTGGTCGCTGACACGGATAGCACTCAGTGTCAAGCCCTGCGGTATACTTGACATATTGGAAATCGTATAGTCTACCCCATACGCCAGTTTTCCCGACGGATCCGATGCGTTCCGGAATTTGGCGCCTTCAAGATAAACGGATTTCGTACCCGCAATCGATCCGTCATTGTTTTCCGACTCTGTAAAAGCGCCGGATTCATAACTAAGGCTGGCTTTATTCATAAAAATGAGTTTTATATCATTTTTGTTATTTCCTATAATAGCTGACGCATCGCTAACATTAACAAATGCAGCTTTTGTAAATGTAATGCCGATATCGTCCCTGCTGTCTTTTAATTCATTAGCGGCGGCATTACCCGTGAGACTCAGTGACACTTCGTTGCTGCTGATTCTCTTAACCGCCAGACTCAGATTGGAAGGGATGTTCGTGGTATTGAAATGAGTACCTTCCACAAAAGGCCCTGTTATGAACTCTGCATCACTTAGTGTCACATTGATTGTTGTATCTACTGATCCATTATTCGCATAGGCTTCCGTAAAAACATCATGCGATGCATAGGTCAATTCCGGTTTGACAGCAAAATGGGCTGTTATGCTTTTATTTTTATCCATTGTAATACTTGATGGGTTTGCCGTACCCGTTGCATCACCGCCCCAACCGGTAAAAACATATCCGGCATCCGGAGTAGCCGACACTGAAACAACCGTTCCGGAGTCGTACTTTCCGGCTCCTGTTACAGTTCCGTTTCCTTCAGGCACATTCACGGCTAATGTATATTGTGTTTTAAAAATGGCATATATTATCCTGTTGGAGGATCCCATTGTAAACGTGACCTTTGGGTTGGTTGTACTCGACAAGCCGGAGGTGCTGCCGCTCCACCCGACAAAGGTACATCCCGCGTTAGGGGTTGCGTTCAATGTTACTGTGGCGGAAGATGTGTAGGATCCACTGCCGGTTACCGTGCCAAAGGCTGCTGGAGATGAAGTTGCCGTAACAGTATAGGCCTTGCTGAAATTGGCGGTAATCGTTCTTGCCGATGTACCCATCGTAAAGCTTGCCGTGCTGTCCGTCGGATCAGTTATGCCGGATGTACTGCCGGACCAGTTTGTAAATAGATAGCCTGCACTAGGAGTCGCAGTTATGCTTGCTACCTCCGTTGAGCCATAGGATCCCGCCCCAGTAACTGTACCTGAACTTGAAGGATTTACACTCACTTTAAGCGAGTACAACTTAATGAAATTGGCTGTTATGCTTAGATCATTTACGATGGTGAAACTGACGGAACTGTCGGTCACATCCGTTATTCCGCTTGTGTTACCGGTCCAATTGACGAATTTGTAACCGCTGTTGGCCGTTGCAGTTATATTAACCGTCCCTCCTGCCGTATATGTACCGCCGCCCGATGCAGTACCTCCGGACGTAGCCGATACGCTTACCGTATATATCTTTACGAAATTTGCCGCTATATTTCTGTCAGCATTTCCCATGGTGAAACTGATGGTATTGTCGGTTACATCCGTTATTCCGCTTGTGTCTCCGGTCCAATTGACAAATTTGTAACCACTGTTAGCCGTTGCTGATATGTTTACACTTTTCGTTCCCGCATATGTTCCGCTTCCGGTCACTGTTCCGGCACTGGAAGAAGATGCAGACAGCGTTAGCTTGTATACTTTCTCAAAGTTGGCCTGCACATAGGTTGAAGTGCTGCTGCTTATGCTCGTAATCGCTGTGCTGGCATTGGTTTTAGTTGTAATAGTTACATTATTTGATGCTGTCCAGTTCACAAATTGATAGCCTTCCGCCGGTATTGCTTTTATATCATAATCATTAGTACTGTCAAGCGCTCCTGATGTACTTGCCTCAAGCCACGGCGCAGTTCCGGTCAATCGATAATTTATTGTTCCGCCGCTGGCCGGACTGATTTGAAATGCTACAGTTCGACTGGCACCATAAACACTAAGGGTATTGGCAAATAAAAAAGCCGCCAGTAAAATCATCCCACTTAACATTTTCAGAAAATTATTACGTTTCATAATAGTTATCCCCTTCCCGCTCCTAGTCCTGTATTTCCTTCCAACTCATTATTTTATATCTCTTCGGTACGGTTCTCGTTCCGCTTTGTGTCGAATAATCCTGATAATAATTATCACTCCCCATGGCACCCGGGCTGAAGAACGACCTTACTTTTGCGTAATTACTATATAGGTCGGTAATAACTGATTCATTATAAACTATAGTCACATTTCCCCGAATGGTCACATCTTTTTCGCAGATGATGGATCCGTTAAAGGTATGACCCCCGGTTCCGGTTATTGTCAGGTTTCCTTTGCTGTAAATAATCCCTTGATTAATTTCATCAACATTCACTTCATGGTCACCTCCGTCCAAAATAAGCAATTCCGGGCAATTACCTGCAGCGCCCGAATTAACATACTCTTCAAATGGTCTAGCACCATAAGATGCATTTAGGCCGAACCTTTTCGTTTTTGCATTAAAAATATCCATCATTACGCCGCTATTTATCAGGGTAGTGAAATCTGAAAATACCGTTCCGGAATTCTGAATTTC
The DNA here is from genome assembly GCA_023399355.1 of Bacillota bacterium. Taxonomy (GTDB): domain Bacteria; phylum Bacillota; class Clostridia; order Acetivibrionales; family DTU013; genus UBA1305. Next base: position 9,372 of record JAEWQC010000091.1, read on the forward strand.
GCCGGATTTATAGGAAACCGCCGGTGAAGAGGGATCTTTCTGAGTAATGGAGGATTTGACCACATACCCGGATGGTGTGGTGGAACCGGTAATTATATTCGTCTGCAACCCTTTTCCCTCCACAAATGTTTTCAAAGTATCCTCGGTAATTGCTGATGGTGTGGTCAGGTAATATTCTCCGCCCTCCCTTTCAAAAGGAGCAATGGATGTGTCCGTGGTTGTATAGGCATTGAATATTGCAGCCGGTGAGGTTACTTTTGCTGAAACGCTCTCCGGCGTTTTATAGTACACATGTCCTCCTATTGCAGGAACAGGACCGCTTTCAAAATCGTAAAACGCAACGCCTGGAACCACAATATTACCGTTGAGAATTATTTTACTATTCGCCTCCGGATAATTATTGATGATGGAACTGCTTGCTCCAGGATTGTTATTGACGAAGTCGCTGTCCGTTTGGAGGCCAATAGCACTGCTTGTTGAGGTATTTTGACCTGCTTCGATCGTTGACTCTTTTCCATTCATCTCAATATCATCACTTGTCCATATATTGCCATCAACCTTAATTGAAGAATTCATTACTCCTTCATCAACTGTTAGATTCTTACAATAAACATTGCCCCATCCCGAACTGTCATTGAACAATAACGGGATCGTTGTTTGACCTTCCATGTAGCTATCTATTTCGAACGCTGATGAAGTGGCCGTATAAGCCCGCAATATTGCCCTCTCTTCAGCTTTGTCAAAATAGACATCCGTTCCGTTTTCATTGGATGCCAGACCGTTATCGTATATTTTCTTCTTAAAATAATTATCCGCTGCAGACGCACCGGCTGTATCATGGCTGTAAATTCGGAGGCTTCCGCTGTTTCCGCTTACATGCAGATCTCCTGCGGTATATACATTGCCATAGATACCCACTGCTGCACCTGTCAGAATGTTTATACCTGTCCCTGAGTCATACACATCTCCCTTAATTACTGCATGATTCGATTCCACCCTGATCTCGCCCTCTGCTGAGATGGCATTTGCCCATATTGGATTTCCCTGATATGCCATATTGATCTTCTGCAATACAATCTCATAATCAGGAACAATGACACGAATCTCGGCTTCCACCCTTTTTGTATCTTCGCCATCTGGCGTTTTAACTTTGATATAGGCCGCAAGATCGACTCCAGAGGGCTGTTTAGCGGTCCAGTCCTTTGTTGTGTCCGTTATGCGTGTTCTATACCCGGTTGTGCATGGCAAACCTCCTGTTTGCTTTAGGGTAATTGCGGTGCATGTGGGAGTAGCAACCAATGCATCCAGTTTATTGGATGCAATATAAAAATATACGGTATTGAATATTTCCGAATTTAAGTTCTTAATCCGTTCTGTGTATATTCCTTCTGCCTGTTCCGCCGTTACGCCGGGTCCCAGTCTGGCAGGATCAGCTATACATTCATCAAGGGTAAAAATGGCACCGCCTGTGCTGAATTGATCCATATATTGATCATGGAAGACTTTCTGAATATCCAATGATGTAATTCCTACAGCTGCTAATGTCGCCGTTATTGCTGTACCAGTTGTTTCATAATATTTATTTTGCACATATTCCCGTGCATTGTTTTCCGCCTCACTTAAAGAATTATCAATTTGCTGAACATAGAATTCTGCTTGCGAGTCCAGTGTATAATAGTCTTTCGACCATACTCTGGATTTACTTCCCATGCTTATATTGGCCGCACTGGCCACAAGGGCAATCGTTCCTAAAGCGGTCAGTACAAGGATTACTGCCAGAACGAGGACTGCGGCCACACCTTTTTCATTGTTAAGTTTTTTTAAAAATCCCTTTTTAATCATATTCCCTCTGCGCTTGTTACTTCGAAAATCGCTTGTTAACTGTATTATCCGCCAATAGGGTATTATCGGAACATCGAGTGATGTCAATGACAGCCTTGTAGTCCAGCGTTTCTGTTTTTTGCGTACTGATTCTGTTTTCGCTGGAATATCCCGTCTTTGGTTCCAGATTAATTGATACGCGGCTGGGGGGAATATCGCACAAATAGATATCGGCAATGATTTTTGTTGAGGCTGGATATCCCAAAATAGCTGCATCCGCTCTATTGTTCACATTAAGCGTAATGGATGCGCCTGATGATACAGTTGAACAACCTATCTTAATTGCCATGGAAGCAGTGGTTGTGGCTGCGTCATATAAAATAGCACCGGGTCCTCCATTTAAGAGGAAACCGTCAAGGCTTACCGCACCCGCGGAAGTTATCTCCAGATATTGCAATGGAGCCGCTGATAATTCTCCTGTCTTGACAAACTGTGGATGATAGCTTTCTTCCGTTATTCCAATGGCGGAAGTTGTGGAAACAGTGATAGTCAGACTGAACTCAGCTCCTGAAGGTGCACACGGTTTCCAATCTCTGGCGTAGTATTTGGTATAAAGTATACCTCCTGTGGTTGTTGTACTCGTAAAACCATTTACTGGCTGAGGAGGATTTACAAAGTCAGGGTCGCTTTTGAAGCTTTCCGCCATATCTGTACACAATGCATTTGCTTTGTCCGTGTTATAGGCAATGCCGTTTGTTTTTGTCGAAACAACAAACATCTGCAAAAGTGCAACTGATATAATCGCCAGCACCGCAAATGAAGTGAGAACTTCAACAAGAGTAAATCCTTTATTGTTGTTAGTCAGTTTCAACATTCTCCTACCTTCCGGCCAAATCGGCGGCGCCTTTCCTGTTCTGAGCCTTATTTCACTATAACGCTTCCTGTTGTTTTACCAAGCTTGAAACGCGGATTTTGCCTGTCATCACCATTCACCATTATTTCAAATGGTACCGGCGTGTTATTGGAAACGTCAAGAACAACAGCTACTTTATCCTGCTCTGATGTTCTTTTCTGAACCGATACTTCCAGCCGGATCTTTCCGTCCCGTACTTTTATGGATCCCTGTGCTGTTTTCGTATTGCTGCCAACCGTATAGGAATAGGTAAATTCATTTTCGTTTCCATCTAATGTTATTTTTGCTGTGATAATCTCGTTTGCATCCGCGGATACTGTAGTATCGGCGTTTGGATATTGGTACAGGATCGCCTTGTCGGCGTTATTCAGATAACCGTTAAGCATCATGGAGAAGTCCGGCTTGACAACCGGTTTTACAACCGGCGATCCCTTCGTGGCGCTTTCGGAAAACCCCAGATATGGAGTGAAGGGGCTGTCCTTTCCATGAACCGGAGGGACTTCCATGGAATATGGCTGCTGTCCGGCTGCATCCCAATAGCTGACAAAGGATATCTTCATCTGACCGGTCAACTGGCCTTCCTGATTTTTCTGCAGTGAAATTCCCTTTACGGCGACCTTTCTAAGATTCTTCTCAATATCTGAAAGGAAGCTGTATATCTGCGGATAACTTCCGGTGAAACTAAGGCTGATGTCCTGGTTTACGAGCGTCGGTACTGCCGGCGCCGCCGGTGCTGCCGGTGTTGTTGTCGGTGCTGCCGGTGTTGCTGCCGGCGCTGCCTGTGTTGCCGGTGCTGCTTGCGCAGTTGTATCTGCTGCCGCTGTTTGAGATGCTGGCGCCACTAAAGATGGTACGGCACCGGGATTGTCAAAGCTGATCATTTGAACCGTCAGCATATCCTTTGCAGAAAGGCTGTCCAGCAGCAAAATAGCCTCTTCCTGCGACATATACGGCGGGATTTGTACCGTCAGTTCCTGAAGCTTTCCTTCAATCTCCTTGAGCTGGCTTTCCATTTCGGACTTTTTGTCATAGCTTGCCTTCAGGTTTGACAAAATGGCCTTTGACTGTTCCAGGCTATCTTTTCCTGCGGTATAATTATTAAAAACAGGCTGAATCAAATAGGTAACAAGCAGGTATCCCATAACTGCCACCAGTAAAAGGGTGATCAGGGCAAATTCCCTTTTTGTGAGACCAATTTGGGGCTTTATAATATTAAAACCAGTTTTCATTTACGATACCTGCCTTTTTAATTTAATTTCCAGTGCAAAGCTATAATCAATTGGATTCCCATCCTGCCCGATCCTTGAACTGATATTGCTGATGACCGCGTCACTGATGCCTTCCACCTGCTTAAGACTGTATATGAAGTCCGCTATGCTCACCCGGTCCTGTGAAATACCGCTGATATTTATGCTGTTGCCTTCCATGAAATTGTAATTCACAGAGAATACCGCGTCCGGCATTACACCGCTGATACTGTCAAAAAGCTTCGTATTGGTTATTATTCCGGCATTGTACTGCTCCAGGGCAGTGGTCAGGGCGGCTAACCTTTCCTGGCCTGTTTTCAATTTGGTTTCTGTCGCATTGATGACGGAATACTTGATAATTTCATTTTGGACGGTTGTTTTTTCCGATTCAAAGCCGGCTGTTTTCAAGTTCAGGAAGGTATAGGCTGCTACCGCCAGAATCGCAATGGCTGCTGCTACACCCACGAGCATTGTCATCTTTACTGTTTTGCCTGTCGCAGCTTTTAACTCTTTTAATCTGGGTATCAGATTAATATCGCTTTCCCATTCCTGCTCACTCAATGTTGCACCAATTGCGGACATCATCATTGAAAGCGCCGGCTCATTTACATTGCCTAATATGTCCGGCTTCATTTCCTTAACCGGTATATTGAAAATATTCGTCAGATACCCGGCAATCTCCGGGTACAAGCTGCCGCCGCCGGCCAGCAATATTTGGGATACCGTATTTTCTTTGGATTTATTATACCTGTAATAATCGATCGTCTGCTTGATCTGTTCTTCAATCGCTGAAAAAACAATGCGGGTGAACCCGTCGATATCTTCCCGGACAAGGTTATAGACATCATACTTGTTGTTGATTCTCGCCCGCTCAGCCTGCTCCAGAGTTATCCCCATCCGGTTCGACACCAGATTGTCCAGCCCGACCATCCCGCTTGGGATCTGTCTGCTGAGCACAAGTTTGCCGGCTGACACCAGGTTGACCTGGGAGGAGGAGTAGCCGATATCCACGATCATCAGGGTCTCATTGCCCTGACCCGCAGCTTCATATTTATTGTAGGCTTTGGTAAGGGTGTTCGCATTGATATCAATCACTTTAAGGGGTATTCCCAACAGCTTTGAAAGCTCCACATATCCGTCAAGGATTTTGTTCGGACAGAATGCAGTAATCCCTTCTGCCGGCATGTTTGGCGCCGAATACACCCGGTTGCTGATGGAATGTGTCTGCAGGACTCCCGGAAAGGACTGTGAAAGCTCGAATTCCACTGCCGGACCTACTTCGGATGCCTTCATGATAGGCAGTCGTATTTCCCTGACTACTGCATTGGTTGAGTTGAGTGAAATGTATAGCTCCGATGCTGTTATCTTGTTTTCTGTCAAAAGGTTTTTGATTTTGGTTGCAACTGCTTCAACAAAACGCAGTTCTCCGTCTACTACACTGTTTTCAGGAGTCGCCGCAAGAACGGTTTTTAGAACAACCAAATTCTTGCCCTGCTTTATCTGCGCCATTTTTATATTTTTTGACCCGATATCCAGACCCAGTATCTTTTTTTCAAACATTAGTCATCCCCCTGTAATGCAATCTTTAAATATAGAACCTCAGCGCTATGGTTCGGCTCTGAGGGTAACCGTCTCATCCAGGCTTCTTTCATTGCCGTCACTTTTGCCATCTTTGTATTTCACTGAAATGCCGATGTTCATTGAATTCACCGTTACACCCGAGGAGGTAGTAAATGTTACACTTTCAATCCCGTCCGTGATCATTGTCCCGTCCGCACTGAAAGCAGCCCCCGTTGTCTCCAGCAATTGCCCTCCCAGTGAATATATCTGCAAGCGGTCGGATCCTGATGGTGATTTTATCGTTAATGCACTTCCCGTTGAGGTCTGCATTACGTCCACATCCCTTGAAATAATCCCTCCGGACGAAGTCACGGCATCATTCTGCCGGATCTTTACGGTAAGATAGGACATTGCAATTCTTGCATTATTTTGTGCCAGGTAACTGTCATGCGCCACTTCAAAGGTTTTGCTCCCGGAAAAGAACAATGTATAAAGTGCGCCGCTTAATAGAGCCAATATTGTTATCGCCGTAATCAATTCAATAAGAGTGAATCCTTTATTGTTATTTTTAATTTTCAATTTAAAAAAAATGCTGCAAAACCTTTTCATAATACCTTCTTTTTGCATTATGGCAATTCGACCTCAATTTTTTTCACTTCCACCAAGCCGGGTCCTTCATGTGAAGCATTCGTGTATTTATAGTCATCTGCACCTTTAATGGTAACGCCGGTTTTTTTGCGAAGTTCATCAAAAAGGTTGTCCGCGTCGTCCGGCGTGATGCTTCCGTTGCTTCCGCAGTCAGCTTTGCAGTAATTGCCGACAAATGCATAGTATTGCATCAGTGTCTTATTGACAATATACTCCTGATTTTTCCTGTACTGCTCCCGATTGTGTTCCATATACCCCGAAACTCTGGGATATGCAGCCGCTGCAAGGATACTGACAATGGCCAGTACAACGACCATTTCAATCAGTGTAAAGCCCTTTTGGTTTTTCATGCCGTAAATCCCCCTTCAAGTATGCAGCTGTGCCTGCATCGCAGGCATACCTGTATACTCCAGCCACCCGTTCTTTGAAGGACAGGGTGGCTGGGAATAACCATATAAATTAAAATATCTATTAATATGGAGCAACTGTCACATCAGATGAAGTGATAACCACATTAAACCCTGCTCCTGTTGTTGCCTGAGCTTCATATTTACTACCAGTAAGGTTTTGTACAGCAGTTTTTAGTGCACCTGCGTCTGTAGGAGCCGTTAAACCAGAGATAACAAAAGTGCCATTATTATTGGGCATCGTAAAACTACCAACTCCTTTTATAGTTCCGTCCCCAATTAAAGATGTAACTGCAGTTTGAATCGTTCTTGCTGTTGCAACATCAGCTTTAACTTTTGCACTATCTGTGAATCCCATAAACCTTGGAACCAGCAGCAGTGCCAGAATTGCGATGATTGCGATGACCACGATCAATTCAATGAGTGTAAAACCTTTGTTGCCCTTTCTTTTCTTAAGCAGTGCATTAAACATTTAAACATCCCTCCATAAAATAATGATAATATTGTTTGGAATACGGCCTATTGAACCGTACTCATTATACTAATCATCGGCAGCATGACCGATAAAATTATACACCCTATGATGGCAGCCATAACGATGATCATTGCCGGTTCTATCATGGCCGTCATCTTCTCTATGGCTTCCTCCACCTCATCATCGAAGAAGCCTGCCGTGCGGCCCAGCATCTCGTCCAGTTCACCGGTATTCTCGCCGACCGCGATCATATGGATCAGCAGCGGCGGGAAAATTCCAAGCTTTTTCATGGGACCCGAGATGCCTCTTCCTTCCTGTATTTCCTCTCTGGCTTCGATAAACTTTCTTTCCACTGCTTTATTTCCAATCAGGTCCCCCATGATCTCCATTGCATTGATGATGGGTATGCCGCTTTTTAAAAGAATGTTCATACTGCGGGCAAACCTGGCGGTGATGGACTTGACCGTGGTCGATTTAAAAACGGGCATTTTCAGCATCAGACTGTCAAACCAGTACCTGCCTTTTTCAGACTTGATGAAATAGGATACCCCTATAACCAGTAATACGATGAATGCAATGATTGCGAGCAGGTTCTTTACCATAAATCCGCTGATGCCAATCAACACTTTTGTAATAAGCGGCATTTCCCCGCCCATATCTTTCAGTACCCCGGCAAACATCGGCAGTACCATGACCATCAGCAGTATGACCACCCCGACTGTCAGTACACCCAGTATCATCGGATAAGTCATTGCACTCTTTACTTTTCTGTGTATCTTGTTGTCATTTTCATAATAATCGGCCAGCCTGTCGAGAACCGTGTCCAACGAGCCGCTTGCCTCTCCCACCTTCACCATGTTTTGCATGAATTCCGGAAACATATCGGGATAACGCAGCATGGCTTCCGACAACACGCGTCCTTTTTGAAGATCGCTGTGCACCTCTTCCAGTACTTCCTTCGCCCGTTTCTTGCTGGCCTGATCACGCAAAATACCGATGGCTTCTACAATTGTGATTCCCGAATTGATAATAACTGCGAACTGCCTGCAAAATACGGCGATGTCTTTTATGCTGACTTTGCCGAAGATGCCTGCAAGAGTAAATTCCGTGCCTTTCTTTTTTGATTCTACCAGGAAGAAGCCCTTCTCCCGCAGCATATACTCCAGCGATTCAACGGATACGGATTCATAGTCGCCTTCCAGAGCTTCCCCTTTTAAGTTTTTTGCCTTATATGCATATACCGGCATCTTCCTACCACCTTTTGTTTAAAAGTTGAAAGAATATCTGAGGATCCGAGGCACGAACCGCCGCTTCATCCTGTGTAATCACACCGTCCATGCAGAGCTGGGCCAGATTGGCTTCGAGCGACTGCATGCCTACATTGGAACTGGTCTGTATGATACTGTTGATCTGGAAAGGCTTGCCCTCCCTGATCA
>JAEWQC010000229.1 GCA_023399355.1 Bacillota bacterium
CCTCACGGACGCTGCTGATATCGGCATCAATATGCTTGATGGCATCGAGAATCTTGTTATCATTGTTTAAGAGGATGATATTGCTGTAACGGCCCATAATCTCAATGACCAGCTTCTTTTCCGAGATGTCGCCAAGTTCGTTTGCAGATTCGATGACAATTCCGATGATTCTCTCGTAATCGTTGAATTCAAAGGATAGTATTTTTCCGCCTGAAAGGTGCTTTCTCAACATCATGCAGAAAACAGGCGGCACTGCCGGATTTTCTTTAACAGCGTCCGTAATGTGTATTCTGGGGTAATTTGCACTGGCGCTGAGCACCAGCTTTTGATTCTTGTTCCATGCCCTGACCAACAGGACGATCTCATCGGCTTCAGGCTGAAAAACTTTCTCTATACGGCCACTGGCCAGCTTTTCAGATAATTCATCAACAATACTCTTGGCAACTATTCCGTCAAACGGCAATTTAAACACTCCCTGAATAAATTTTTTTTGATTGCCTCTATTATATACTATTATTTAAGTGGATAGTTATACAAAATGGTACTGGCACAAAAACGCTTAAAATAGGATGGTTCGGAGTAATCCGGCAATTCGTTAATCCGGCAATCCGGTAATCCGGCAATCCGGTAATCCGGTAATCCGGCAATTCGGTAATTCGCTGGTTTGAAGTAATTTGTCAAATTGGAAAGAATTAAAATATTGTTGCAAGTAATTGATACAATTGTTATAATACAACTATAACAACTGTATCGAAAGAGGATGGTTATTTGCTGATAAAAATTGATTTTAATCAAGAAATGCCGATTTATCTCCAGCTTCGCAATCAGATTATCCAGGGGATTGCCAGCGGAAGCCTTAAAACCGGAGAAGCTTTACCTACGGTAAGACAGCTTGCCTCAGATATCGGAATCAATCTACATACTGTAAACAAGGCTTATAATGTTCTGAAGCAGGATGGCTTTCTTACAGTACACAGAAAAAGCGGGGTAATTGTAAATATTTCACCCGGATTGAAGGTTAATGAAGAATATAGATCAAGACTTGAAGATGAATTGATGCCGGTTATTGCGGAGGCTTGCTGCAGGGGGATGGAGCCGGGCGAGTTTAATATAATAGTAAACAGTATATTTGAGAAATTGAGATTTGGAGGTCGGAAGAATGGATAAATTCTATATGATATTGATGTTTGCAGTTACTTATTTTCCCACGTTGATCCTGATTGCACTTGTTCCCTATTTCACAAGGAAATCCGAGAATTTCGGCATTGGTACACCGGAAGAATTTTATGAAAGAGAAGATTTAAAAACCATCAGACGGAAATATAGAAACAGGACCTTCACAGAAGGATTTGTATCAGGGGCAGTTATTCTTGCTTCCTGCATTCTGTTTGATCTGATGATTGCAATGATGATTTTCATGGCCGGTTTGCTTTTATTGATCTTAGTTTCTTTTTTGTTTTATTTGCTGGGGCACAGTCAGGTTAAAAAGCTAAAACAAGATGAAAAATGGATTGTTGACAAGCCTCAAATGATATATGTGGATACTGAATTTAGAAAAAACCGTACTTCAATTTTTCCTTTATGGTTTGTCTTGTATCCCGTGATCATTGTTGGTACGATTCTTATGGGAATCCTGGTTTATGATAAACTGCCCGCATTGGTTCCGATCCATTTTGATGCAGCGGGTGCAGCAAACGGGTGGGCGGCCAAGTCGGTAAAAGTGCTGTTTATGATGCCGGCAGCGCAGGTATTCATTGCATTGGTTATGGCTTTTGCCTATTTCATGATTGTAAAGTCAAAGCAGTATTCCGAGGTATCAAATCCCAAAGAGTCCCTTGAACAAAACAGAAAATTCAGGTACTATTGGTCTGCTTATATTTTATTTTCCGGCGCAGCAGTTCTTTTGATGTTTACATTTATTCAGATGACTACATTGGGAATAATCAAATCTTCGCTGATCCTTCCTGTGACCCTGACCGTACCTGCCGGAATGGTTATCGCTGCCATCCTCCTTGCAGTAAAAGCGGGACAGGGTGGGAGCAGGCTGTCAAAAGCAGCCCCAGCGATAGAAAAGGAAGATAGCAACAATGTCGTAAGGCGGGATGAGGATCGATATTGGAAGCTTGGAATCATTTATTTTAATCCCGGAGATCCGGCAATGTTTGTAGAAAAACGTTTTGGCGTCGGCTGGACTCTTAATTTTGCAAGGCCGCTGGCTTTTATCATTATAGGTGGAATCGTTGTCATACTTCCTGCAGTGTTGATTCTTGCTATGAAATGGATGGCAAAGTAATGATGGATACATTGGGTGGGAAAATAATGATTTCAACTTGACATCGTACTGTGTTTCTGCTATTATAATTCAGTAAAAACAAAGAAGAAGTCATCCGCTTCTCACCTTACGGATTTATCCGCAAAGGTAAATAGTGAAGTTACAGTATTTTGTAAACCAAACTATCTGGTGGATTGACGATTTGTGCAATCCACTTTTTTGTATTTAAAGACATTAAGACGAATTGCGCCATGAGTGGGGCTCGTCGCCCCCAAGATTTTTATTCTGGAGAAAATTCGCGGAGGTGTTTTAATATCAGTAAGAATGAATTGATGATTAATGAGGACATCAGGGACAAGGAGGTGCGTGTAATCGATTCTGACGGATCCATGCTTGGCGTAATGCCGCTGAAGGATGCTCAGAACCTGGCAGTCACCAGGAACCTGGACCTTGTTAAGATAGCTCCGCAGGCAGTGCCACCGGTATGCAGAGTGATGGACTATGGCAAGTACCTGTTTGAACTTGCCAAGAAGGAAAAGGAAGCAAAGAAAAACCAGAAGATTGTCACCATCAAGGAATTGTGGATAAAGCCGAATATAGAGGATCACGATTTCGAGTTTAAAGTAAAGAATGCATACAAGTTTCTGAAAGACGGGGATAAGGTAAAGATCAGCGTACGTTTCAGAGGCAGGGAAATGAATTACACCTCTTTAGGGGCGCAGGTGCTTAACAAATTTGCAGAAGCGATCACAGAGGTGGGTATTGTGGAGAGAAAGCCGAAACTGGAAGGAAAGAGTATGATCATGATACTCAACCCCAAACAGTAAGGTATATTATATATGGATTTGAGGGATATTCTCTTGAGAAAGCCTTCGAGTGAGTCACAAAGAAATAGGAGGAGAAAAAATGCCTAAGATCAAAACACACAGTGCTTCTAAAAAAAGATTCAGAATAACAGCCAACGGCAAGGTCAAGATGAACCATGCGTTCAGAAGCCACAGGCTGGTATCCAAGGCAAAGAAGGCTAAGAAACACCACAGGCTCGGCGCCTATGCTTCTTCCGCCAATGAAGCCACAATCAAAGCAATGATACCGTATAAGTAAGAAAGGATGTTTAGCACCCACGGTGCGAATTTCCGTTAAAACATCAAGAAGGAGGAAGATTAATATGTCAAGAGTCAAAGGTGCGTTAAGAACACGTGCAAGACACAAGAAAATAATTAAGCTGGCCAAAGGATACTTCGGCGGCAAGAGCAAGCTTTTTAGAATAGCAAATCAGGCGGTAATGAAGTCCCTTTCCTATGCTTACAGGGATAGAAAAGCAAAAAAGAGAAGTTTCAGGCAACTCTGGATTTCCAGAATCAATGCAGGAGCCAGAATCAATGGGATGAGCTACAGCAGATTTATGAACGGTTTGAAGAAAGCCGGCATCAATCTTAACAGGAAAGTATTGGCGGACATGGCCGTCAACGATGCTCAGGGATTTGCACAACTGGTCGACAGTGTAAAGAATGCTTGATTTTTAATAGACATTGGATAATGGGGGGCTGCAAAGCCTCCCATTGTTTTATCCGGATGAAATGAAGCTTTTGCAATACAGGCAGAGCAGGAGTTAATATGATCAGACTGACCAGCAGCCAGAACCCGTTGATAAAAGAAGTACGGGCTTTGAAGAATAAAAGCGACCGGGAAGAGAAGGGCCGTTATTTTATCGAAGGTGTCCGTTTTGTTGAGGAAGCCTTGAAAGAAAATGCCCGAATAGAATATTTGATGGTCTCGGATACACTTTCCGGAGATCATGCTTTCGAATATTTGCAGAAGGTAATTGAAAACACGGGACTTGATTGTTATCTGCTTCCCGACAGTCTGTTCGCTTCCATCTCGGATACGCACACGCCACAGGGAATTCTTGCGGTACTTGAACTGAACAGGACGGAACTCGGATCTGCTGAACTGAAAGATGGACTGCTTATTATCCTGGATGGTATCAAGGACCCGGGAAACATGGGCAGCATCATCCGGACGGCTGATGCCGCAGGTTGTGCAGGTGTAGTAGTGCCGGACGGCTGTGTCGATGTGTACAACCCAAAGGTGCTCCGGTCAACGATGGGCTCTGTTTTCCATATCCCGGTATATCACTGCGATGATATTGCTGATGCTGTCAAAATAATTAAGGATCACGGATTTCGGCTTTGCGCGTCGCACCTTGAAGGTTCCGCAAGCATTTATGATACGGATCTGACGGGATCGGTCGCACTTGTGATCGGAAGCGAGGCAGAGGGGATTGGCACAGAAACACTTAAAGCAGCGGATCTGCTCGTTCGAATTCCCATGAAAGGCAGAGCCGAATCGCTGAATGCTTCTGTTGCAGCAGGAATTATGATTTTTGAAGCCATGAGACAGAGAAAGATCTAATATAAAGGTAGTAGTATTTTTATTGAAAATAGAAATGTTTTTGTTGAAATAGAAATAGAAATGTTTTTGTTGAAATAGAATTTGACCCGATGGAACTGATTTGGTATAATGAACAGAATAATTGCAGACAGTAGAACGGTTGGGCGGCTTATGCCGTTTTCAAGATACAGTTCTTCCAGGGTGGGAAGTCCTATTTGGGGTTCCCGCCCTTTTTATATTTTTTAGGATTAAGGAGACTGAGACATGGAAAAAACCTTACTGGATATTGCATTGATCCTTGCAGCAACGAAAATCGGAGGTATCGCCAGCCGGAAACTGAAAATGCCGGAGGTACTCGGCGCATTGATTGCAGGCCTGCTGATCGGGCCAGTCGTTTTTAATCTTGTGCAGTATGATGACAATATCAAATTACTTTCAAATATTGGTGTTATCATGTTAATGTTTCTTGCCGGGCTGGAAACCGATCTGGAACAATTTAAAAAGGCAGGTAAATCCTCATTTGTGATAGCATTGTTTGGTGTGATTGTGCCACTTTTACTTGGCTCCCTGTGCGCGTTCCTCTTTTACAATAACATCATTGAAAATATATTTGTTGGTGTAATCCTAACCGCCACAAGTGTCAGCATAAGCGTCGAGACCCTTACCGAGCTTGGCAAACTGAATTCAAGAGCCGGCATTAACATCCTTGGAGCAGCTGTCATTGATGATGTCCTTGGACTTATTCTGATATCGATGCTTCTTGCGGTAAAAAACGGCGGAGGGGGCAGTTCGCTGATTTTTACAACGCTTGGTGTTTTCCTGTTTTGCGCACTTGGTATTCTTGCAATTATTTTTATGCCAAAGATTACCCGCAAGCTGAAAAAAGAAATTGCGCCCGGGCGGACTTTGCTTACCCTGGCGATTGCAGCCGCATTTGTTATTGCTTTTATTGCAGAAAGTATTGGAATAGCTGCTATAACCGGAGCTTATCTTTGCGGACTGTTGCTGTCACAGCTTACTCACAAGGAATATCTCGAAAGAAATGTCAAGGCAATCTCATCAGGATTCCTTTCCCTGATCTTTTTTGCGAGTGTAGGGCTTGAAGCCAGCCTGAATGGTTTCAAGGGCGTAGTGATCCTGATTACACTGGTCATGTTTGTTGTTGCCGTGATTGGCAAGGTAGTCGGGTGCGGTGCTGCTGCCCGGATGTTTGGAATGAGCCGGAGCGAATCGCTGCAAATCGGCGTGGGTATGATTTCAAGAGGAGAAGTTGCCATCATTACAGCAAATATCGGTTTGCAGAATCACATTATCTCACAGGAGATATTTATTCCGACGATCATTGTTGTTGTGCTGTCTACCATTGTAACTCCGGTCTTTCTGAAGCTGTCATTTTCCCATAAAAGATCCATGCGTCTGGAAGGGCCGGGCATCATCAAATGAAATGAGGATTGGAAAAGAAGATCCAGGAAATTTGTGCTGACAGGACGATCTGGGAAATCTGTGTCAAAACGATCCAGTAAATTTGTGTGTCAAAACGATCCAGTAAATTTGTGTTGACAATTGGCAAGCCATAGGTTATATTTAATTTTGTTAAAGGGGAGTAGTTTTTTTTCGGCAAAGTCAACATCCTGGCCATTATAGCCTGGCTTTGCGGCCCTAAGGGTAAACGAGACTTTTAACATGATTTCGATTTGTTTCGAAATTATGTTAAAAGTCTTTTTATATTTTAAATCAGCATTTGAGAATACTAACGATATAGATCAGGTTACAAAAAATGTAACGAAAGTAATTTGTTTTTGCAGCAAAGACAAAGGGAATACAAGTGAAAACAGAAAGTGAGGATTGATATGGGAACATCCATTACAACCTACCTGATAGCGGTAGGGGCGGTAACGCTGGCGGAGATGGGCGACAAGACACAGCTCCTTGCAATGTGCTTTGCTGCCAGATACAAAGCATCAAAAGTACTGCTCGGAGTTTTTCTGGCGACGGTTTTCAACCATGCAATTGCAGTAGGGGCAGGATATCTTCTGAAGGAAGTGCTGTCGCAATATTCATTATACATTCAGGTGGTCGCATCCTTGTCCTTCATAGGATTTGCATTGTGGACGATCCGGGGCGATACTGTAGATGATTCCTGTGACAACAGATCCAAATATGGTCCGGTCGCTACGGTAGCCATCGCATTTTTTATCGCCGAAATGGGAGATAAAACGCAGTTTGCGACAGTTACACTGGCAGCCAATTATGGGAACCCGCTGGCAGTTCTGCTCGGTACTACGACAGGCATGCTGATAGCAGACGGTATAGGCATCATCTTTGGCGTCGTCCTTAATAAAAAGATACCGGAAAGGGCAATGAAATGGATCGCAGCCTCCATTTTTGCCTTATGTGGTCTGGGGGGGTATATTCAGGCGCTGGCCGGTGTCATGGAAGTAGCTCTGCTGATCTGCACGGTTTTGATTATAGCAGCACTTTCGGTAGGTATTGCTATATGGATTGTAAGAAAAAATAAAGTGACTGGTATTGGAAAACTTACTAAAGTTAATCCGCAGAATAGATAGAATATTATGAAAATAATTTTTATATAATACAACGAAAGCAGGTTTAGCGAATGGTACTTGAGATTATAATTCTTATTCTGAGTCTTGGCATAATTCTATTAAGCTGCGAGCTATTTACAAATGGTGTGGAATGGTTGGGCAAGCAGCTGAAACTTGGGGATGGAGTCATAGGAAGTGTTTTTTCAGCCGTAGGCACGTGCCTTCCTGAAACAATTATTCCTATCATTGCGATTCTTTTTTCTGAAAAGTCCTCGGAGAATGTCGATATTGGAATCGGTGCCATTGTCGGAGCGCCGTTCATGCTGGGTACACTGGCATTCTTCCTGACGGGCCTGAGCGTATTGATCTTCTGGAAAAAGAGAAAAACCGGGATGACGATGAACGTTAACCACAAAATATTGGGCAGGGATATCGGCTTTTTCATCCTGATTTATTCGGTAGGTCTGCTGGCCAGCCTTGTTGAAGTGAAACCAGTCAAATATGCCATTTCCATATTTTTGATAGGCTGTTACGTTTACTACATCATTCAGACGGTAAAGAGTGATGTCGCAAGCCAGCACAAGCTTGATGCGCTGTACTTGACCAGGATTTTCAAAAAGAATATTTCTATGCAGGTGATTCTCCTTCAGATCGCACTTGCCCTTGCCGGCATCGTTTTTGGCGCGGAAATGTTTGTGGACGGCATCAATAAGACATCAGAGCTGTTCGGTATCTCAGCGCTTGTATTATCCATTATCGTAACGCCTATAGCTACCGAATTGCCGGAAAAATTCAACAGTATCATATGGATCAGCAAGAGAAAGGATACACTGGCACTGGGGAATATATCGGGAGCGATGGTGTTTCAAAGTTGTATTCCGGTTGCTATCGGCATTGTAGCCACCTCATGGCAGCTTGATATAAAAGCTGTAGTGAGCGGGATGCTTGCACTGTTATCCGCAGGTGTGGTGCTTCTCTGGATAAAAGTAAAGGGAAAATTAAATCCGTTGCCGCTGCTGGCGGGCGGAATTTTCTACATCACCTATATCGTCTATCTGGTTTCGATTGGGTTTAAATAGAATAGGATAGAATCTAAAACAGGTTTTCAAGTTTGAGTTTTTCCTTTTCAGGGATATGACCAATATATATTTTAAGGGCTGCCGCTTCAGAAAGAGTATCCGGCAGCTCTTTTGACTTTGCCAGCGTTTGGAGTTGCGAAAGGGTCACATCGATATTATCGATTTCCTGATGGTCAATCAAGGCCGACCAGATTCCCTTGACATGGAGCCAGATCTTTGCAAGCTCATCCAGGCTGTTTTCAGCACCATTCCAATTTCCTGCATCCAGGTATTTTACAGAGGTATCGATCTTTGCCTGCAGGGTATCGGAATCCTTGAGTAAAAGTCGTCGTGTATATACGCCCAGTCCCAGGTTAAAGACAGTCAGTACAACGATAAGTAATACGATTCGAAATGCCGGGTAGCGTTTCATTTCTGTTTTTTCTCCTCCTTCTCGTGAGCTTGGCAAAAGAGTTTTCCGGCGGAATCCATACAGGCGAATAAAAGATCTTCCGGAGCTGAATAATGTTGCTTGTGAAGTTCGGCTTCCAGCCATTTCATGTCTTTCCCGGCAGTTCTAAGGTTACTTTCCAATACTTCACCATCAATAATCACGTCTATACTAAGGCCTTCATACTCTGTTTTTATGTTCATATCCTGTGGATTTAGAGGACGTTTCTGAGATTTAGGGATGACGCTCAACTGCCCGTTAGTCTCAAGTATCGCATATTCTACATCTGCTATGTTGGGGAAATTTTTGATTCTGAGTTGTTCGAGAAGGTCGTTTAAGGTATAGAGCTCTTTTCTCAATTCTACTTCTTTGATTTTCCCTTTATCGATCAAAATGGAGGGCCTTCCGCAAAATAAAGCTCTTGCCCGGATGCTTTTAAGTGAAATCAGAGACATGAGCAACTGAGCGATGAGTAATGTCAAAATTGGTATAATACCATTTATAAGCGGTATACCGGTATTTTGCATGGGTACGGCGGCGAGTTCGGATATCATGATGGCTATGGCCAGTTCAAACGGCTGCAGCTGCCCGATCTGCCTTTTTCCCATGATGCGCATGGTGATTACAACGATTATGTATAGGATTAGCGCCCTTGTAAAGACAACCAGCATTTATTCACTTCCTTCCATAAAATTATGCAAAATAGTGCAACAACAGAGTATTCTTTACATCATAAAAATAAACTATACAAAAAAAATATGTAATATTAAGTTTTAAAATGTACAAGCTATACCTGTTGTAAAAATAGTTCTTATTGAGATAAAGGAGGGATAATATGGCGTTAACATCAAAGGAATTGATGCTGGTTCAGGACAATATCAAAATGACGGAGAATTCAATAAAATTCATCCAGTTTTGTGCTGAAACGGCTACGGATGCCCAGGTAAAAGGCTTGTGCCAGAGTATGGCAACGGAACACCAGGATGATTTGAAGACGTTGATTAAACACATTAATACTACGGCAGTCCAATAAGGAGGGATACGGATGAAAAACTTCGGCGATAAGGAGATTACTACGGTTTTGTTGGATGAACATAAGCTTTGTGCTTCTTCATTGACAAATCTCATTTTGGAAAGTTGCAACCAGAGTCTTAGAAATGATGCAGCCGGGCTTCTGAACAAAACCTTTCAGCACCAAAAGAATATTTTTGATCTGATGACACAGAAGGGGTGGTATACGACCCAGACGGCGAGTCAGCAGGATATAAACAATGCAAAGCAGGAAGTCAGCAAGATTCAAACATCCACAGGTTTTATGTGAATTCCGGCAAAATAAAACAAAACAGCAGGTGGAGGATCCACCTGCTGTTTTGTTTTATTTTGCATGTGTTACTTTTTATTAATATCGTAGTTGGTTCCGGTATAGGATTCAAATACCTTTTTAACGATATTGCCGCCTATTTTGCCTGCATCCCTTGATGCGATGTCTCCGTTATAGCCCTGCTTCAGGTTAACTCCTACCTGATTGGCTATCTCATATTTCATCTTGTCGAACGAAGTACTGTTACTGCTTTTTGCCATTTTATCACCTCCTCAGTAATTATTGTGTCAAAAAATAGTTGCTTTATTACATGAAAGATATGGCTATAATTTTTCAGTTTTTATGTAGACTTCGATTTTTCAATGTGATATACTTTGAAACGAAATTGGATATCGGTAACTTTTAAATTAGTCAGGATGCATGGGCGAGCAGTTGACGAAGTCAACGACCAGCCCCCGAGAGGCTAGTAAAGGTTTTTTGTACAGTTGTACGATTGTGCTTCTTACTGCCCAGGTAAGAAGTTTTTTATTTTCAGGAAGCCGGATGACAATTATTTTTGCATGATCTATCTACGTCAAAACAGTTTGTTTGTTGATTTGACATGTGATGTAAAAACAGCCATGACGCTGTTTTAACATAAATTCAGTGTGGGAGGAAGATATTAATGCAAAGGAAGATCATTCAAGTGGAAGAAAAGGTTCCAATTCTGCAAGGTCTGCCGCTTAGTTTTCAACATCTGTTCGCGATGTTCGGGGCATCAGTGCTGGTGCCGTTCCTGTTCAACAACGCAGCTCAACTCGACTATGTAAAGAACGTACTTCAAACTACAATGGAGAAACTAAATCCGGATCAAGCGCTGCAAGTACAGGCAATTACGGTGATAGATCCGGCACTTGTACTGCTGATGAACGGTATCGGTACATTAATCTATCTGTTCCTTTGCAAAGGAAAAGCACCGGCTTTTCTCGGCTCCAGCTTCGCGTTTCTTGCTCCGGCTTTTGCAGTCATCACAAGAACAACAGACTACAAGGCCAATTTTTCAAATGCATTGGGCGGCTTTATTTTGTGCGGATTAATATTTACCATTACAGCAATTATTATTGGCAGAGTGGGAACGAAATGGCTGGATGTGGTTCTTCCTCCGGCTACCATGGGCCCGATCGTAGCACTGATAGGACTTGAACTGGCAGGGACAGCGGCAAATAATGCGGGATTGCTGCCTGCGGCGGATGGTACTTTTGACAGTAAAAGTATTATCATTGCACTGATTACGCTGGCAATTGTCATATTCGGCACCCTCCTGTTCAGAGGCTTTTTGGGAATTATCCCGGTTCTGCTGGCAGTAGTTATTGGATATGTGGTAGCATGGCTGATGGGCGCGGTGCATTTCAATGCTGTAAACGCAGCCAACTGGGTTTCATTGCCTAAATTTGTTACTCCTTCTTTTAATATCAATGCGATGATGGTCATAGCACCGGCAGCACTGGTAGTCATATCAGAACATATAGGACATTTGTTTGTAACGGGCAAGATCGTAGAGAGAGATCTTATTAAGGATCCCGGACTTCACAGGTCTCTTTTGGGAGACGGACTTTCCACAATGCTTTCCGGTTTCACCGGTTCCTGCCCGACTACTACTTATGGCGAAAACATGGGTGTCATGGCTGTTACAAGAGTATACAGCGTTTGGGTCATCGGCGGAGCTGCCGTCATCTCGATCATCATTGCTTTTATCGGCAAGCTGTCCGGTGTCATCCAGAGCATCCCGTCTGCAGTAATGGGCGGCATTACGATCCTGCTGTTCGGTATGATTGCAGCATCAGGTATCAGAATGATCGTTGAAGCAAAGGTGGACTACAGTAAATCAAAGAATTTGATACTGACAGCAGTAGTATTTATTGTCGGACTTAGCCAAATTTCAATCAACATAAATACTGTACCTCTGAAGGGAATGGCTCTTGGAACCGTGGTTGGCATGATACTGAGCCTGATCTTCTACGTCCTTGAGAAATTGAAACTCACAAACGATAGTACGGAAGAATAAACCTTAAAACATTATTTTTACCTATCATTATAGTTACTTGAAAAGCGGCTGGTATTTTAAGAATATGTAAAATTAAAGATAAGTCAGAGAGGGGACGTTTCTTGCTTTGAATTTTTCATTCGAAGCAAGAAACGTCCCCTCTCTGAGTTTGCTCTCTGAGTTTGCTCTCTGAGTTTGCTCTTTGCCTTTGTGGCTAATTATTGATGATGAAATTGACGATATCTTTGGCGTTGTTGGGATTACGGTACTGTGCCTGTGATTTTTTAATGCTGAGCAGCTTCTCATAGTTATTTGCAAGTAAGCCGGAAACTACCGTTTTCAAGGATGAAACTCCGCTGCATATTACACCCAGGCCATATTTGACAGCATAATCCGGATTACCTTCCTCCTGGCCCGGCAGGGCTCCGGTAATCACCATTGGAACGTTGCACATGACTGCTTCCATCATGGTATTGGGGCTGGCACGCACAAATATGATATCCGTAGACAGCATAAGATTCTGTACATTTTCGGTAAAACCCAGAATCTCTACTCTTTCAGGATATTTTTCAAGTAAAGTGCGTTCAAGACGTCTCTTAAGAAGTTTGTTCCTGCCACAAAGCAATTTCACATTGCAGTCAAAATTCTTCAGCAGGTTCCTTGCAAGCCTGCTCATGTTCCCGGAACCTTCGCCTCCACTCATGATCATAAATCTGAGTGGATATTCCGGATGATAGTCTTTGTTTGATTTGTCAAAATAGTTCACACCGTCATTGGTCGTCAAATGACCATAGAAGCGCTGTCTGACCGGAAATCCAAAAACTCTGATCCGATCTTCCGGTACGCCGTTTTTCAGGCAGGTTTCCCTGGCTTCCTCCGTGGGACAAATTGTGTATGTTGCATTCGGATTACACCATAACGGGGTAATTGTCACGGGGTCGGCAATAACTGCAAAGAGTGGTATATTCAGATTGATCCGTTCAAGGATATTTGTGATGGAGGCGTTATAATTCGGATGGGTAGTGATGATTGCATCCGGCTTCATTTCATTCAGCAGTTTTACAAAACGATCATAAATCGTAGTTTCGCCCATCTCAATCATCAGAGACGGTCTTCTTTCGGTGATGTCCCAGATTAATTTCCAGGCTTCTTTAGAAGTACGGGTGATGGAACCATACATTTTACCTACTTGCATTCCGAAGACCCCGCTTAATGAAAACCCCTCAATGACCTTGACATTGATTTCCGGGTGGTTGTGAAACTGTTCCAGCATTGACTCTGTAATGCTTTTATGACCATGACCCGTTATATCCGATGAGATTATTAAAATATTTGTATACATAGATGCATCCTTTGTTATAATGTTTTTATTTCTGAATCTTTCATGTAAAAGGTAGCTGCAGCTGTTCCCGGCGGTACTTCTGCCAGGTTCCCCTTTAGTATTATACTGCAATTCGGGAATAAATGTTTTGTCACACTGATTTCACCATCTCCATGCGCTTTCAAATACCCTGCTATACTTTTTCTTTCATCCTCAAGGGCTTTTATTTCATCCTTAAGCAAATAGATCAGCTCGGAAGTGCTGCCTGTAACAGCAGAATTGTTTGATCCGAGCTTGTCCGATGGGGAAGCCGTCTTGAGTCTTTGCTGCTCTACTTTTTTATTGCCGATCAGGTGAAACAATTCGTCCAGTTTCTCCACATAAGCGGTTCTATTGAAACAGGTCACTTCTATTACAGTTTTCCGCTCCATTTCAGAACCGGCCAGTGGGACCGCTACACGAACTTCGGCTGTGATGTGCCCACCGATCGCCTGGCCGTTTGAGGCGTCAAAAATCACCTCTTTTGCTATAATGTTGCTGTTCAAGGCGTAATACCCTATGTGGGCAGTTCTTCCGCAAGTAATATGGACATTATCGGCAAATTTTATGAAAACATCCTTGGCAGCGTAAACCTCAACAATTTCTTTTGATGATATGCCTCCTTTTATGTAGATACTGCCATGGGAACTGATAATACTTTTAATACTGCCAAGCCCGAATTCACTGTTTATTTCTATGTCTTTCGTCGCCTCGACGGAAAATCCATCATTTATGGTACCCTTGATCGTCAAATAGCCGTCAAATTTTATATTTCCCGTACTGACACCAACATCGCCTGCAATTTCAAGGTGGCTTGAAACGCTTATTTTCCCATTTGCATAGTTGACAGCTCCGCTTAAACGCGAATGAAGCTCTGTCTTTCCGAGTGCGGAGACCTCGGCCACGGAGTTTTTATCATAATTCAGCGTGAATGTCTTTCCCTTTACCGGTTTGAGGACTTCTCCCCTGACAGACTTGCCGGGTGTCCCGTCAGTCTCGTTAATGCGTTCGCCCAGCCAGTCACCGGGATTAACCCTGTTGATCAGCTTGAGGTCATAATAATTTACCCTGCCGTCCTGTCGGATCTCAGGTCTTGCTTCCATCAGTTCATACATTTTTATGACGGCATCATCCCCGTCAATAGCGGGTGTTCCCCGCGCTATTATATAGGATTTGCCTGGCTTGAGCTCTTCCTGCAGAAGAGCGGTATTTATTCCATGTATAATTCCGTATTGACTGAGTGCAGTGTTCAATTCCTGAAGGAGCTTTTCTCTGGAAGCAAGTGCCAGTTCTTCTTCGGGAAGGTTGAAGGTGGCATAGGCGGTAAGCCCGGAGTGATCGATCTCTATATGGATTCTTTCCTTGACTTCTCCTATCTTTTGCAGACTTGAAGGTGCATTATTTATAGAGTCGCGAAGTGCAGTTGCATTGGTCAGGCCAATTTCAGGGTGCTGTGCCAGAAGTTCAGCGAATTTTTCCACCGGGAAGCCTTTTTTGTAGGTCTCAATGAATACATCATGATTGTCGATAGATAATTTGAGAAACTCATCATAGAAGATCACCAAAGCGCCCATATCCACACCTCCTTTAAAATTCCTTACATATATATTATCGGATTATTTCGTAATATGGCATAACATATTTTGACTTAAGAATCTCATATTATTCTAATGGGCGTTTACCCGGTATATTTTGAAGAATCAACATTCTGGAGATGATAATACTGAATTCATTTGGAAAAGTAAAGAGTTTTCTGATTATGGCCTTTGTAACTGCGTCGGCTATTATTCAACCTGTTTGCGGAGATGTTGAAAAGGAAGCGGAAATACAGAGGCCTGTGATATCCGGCAAAGCAATAGAGAGTAAAAAGGCACCTGCAATAAACGCACTTGCGGCGGTTGTAATGGAGGCATCCAGCGGGAGGGTACTGTACTCTAAAAATGCTGCAGTAAAGCGATCAATCGCCAGTACGACTAAAATTATGACTGCAATAGTAGCACTTGAAAATGGTAATTTGCAGGATACTGTGACAATAAGCAGGAAGGCTGCGGGGATAGGCGGGTCAACACTCGGACTGCGGGAAGGACAGGAGTTCACGCTCAGGGAACTGCTTTATGCAATGCTGATGATTTCAGCCAATGATGCTGCTATTGCCGTAGCGGAACATATAGGTGACACAGTGGAAGGTTTTGCAGAGATGATGAACCAAAAGGCCCGGTCAATAGGGGCAGCAGATTCGCATTTCGTTACACCGCATGGATTGGATACCGGTGACCAGTATTCAACCGCATATGATATGGCGATTATCACGAGATATGCCATGAAAAATCCGGTTTTTGCAAAAATTGTAGCTACCAGTGATTTCTCTATACCGGGTTTCAGCCTTTATAATACGAATGAATTGCTGGGTGCTTACCCGGGAGTTGACGGGGTCAAAACCGGATACACCGGGAAAGCTGGCAGGTGCCTTATTACAACAGCCCAAAGGGCTGGTATGCGTGTGATATCAGTGGTGTTCGGATCGCCAACCAGGAGTGCCAGGGCGAATGCGACCAAATCACTGCTTGAGTACTCCTACGAAAATTATAAAATGAAGAAATTAGTAAACGCAGGTGACGTGTATGCGGATATTCAGGTCAACCGGGGAACAAAAAGCAATGTGGCGCTTATTGCCGTCCAGAATGTGGAACTGCCGCTCAGCGAGGCTGAATCGGAATCGCTTGAGATGCGGGAGTTCAAACCAAAGATAATGAATGCACCGGTCTATGCCGGCACGGAAGCGGGATATGTGGAGTATCTTGTCAACGGTGAAATTGTGGCCTCAAGTAACTTGACAGTAGCTGAGAGCATCAGAAGGAAAACTTATTTTGACTATTTTGCGATTATTCTAAAAGCATGGGGAAGGACGATGAGAGAGGGTATTTTTGCATAGAAATCATTGTATGGGAGGACAGTGTCGGATATAATAGGGAATGATGAAGACGATTATTGTTACTTTAAATTCACAGTATATTCACACCTCCCTGGCTCCATGGTATTTGAAAGCTGCCTGTGGAAGCGATTATGGAGAAATTCAGGTTTTGGAACATACAGTAAATGAAAGCATTAATGATGTTCTTACGTCAATATATCTTAACAAGCCTGGGCTTGCTGCATTTTCGTGCTACATCTGGAATATTTCCCAGGTGCTTAAACTGGCAGCAAGCCTGAAAAAGCTGCTTCCGAATACTTTGATCCTGCTGGGCGGTCCTGAAGTATCGTATGATGCGGAGGATCTGCTAAAAGAAAATGAGTTTGTGGATTTTGTTCTGGCAGGGGAAGGTGAGGAGTCCTTTCCCAAGCTGCTGGGATATATCGGCGGAATACAGGACAAGAATTTGCAGACTTCTTTATCGGCAGACGGTTTGACGGAGATCGGCGGTCTCGCATGGAGGCAGGGGGATGTCATCAAGGCTAATGAAATTTCGCTGATATCTTCACTCGATAATATTCCTTCACCTTATACCAATGAAATGCTTTTAACCATTAAAAACAGAATTGTCTATTTCGAATCTTCCAGAGGATGTCCCTATTCCTGCAGCTACTGCCTTTCGTCGGCTTCAGCAGGAACGAGATACTTTTCTCTTGAGAGGGTATTTCGGGAACTGGACAGGTTGTCGGAGTCCGATGCCAGACAGATCAAGTTTGTCGACAGGACATTCAACTGCAATAAGGACAGGGCGCTGGCGATCATCAAACACATTATTCAACTGGATAAAAATAATTCTAAGAGGGCAGGCAGAGCTGAAGCGGATTGTAATTTTCACTTTGAAGTCGGTGCGGACTTGTTTGAGGATGAACTTCTTCAGGTTTTGGCCACGGCTCCCAACGGACTGTTCCAAATCGAGGCAGGTGTGCAGACCGTCAACGATGCGGCATTGAAGGCAATAAACAGGGTTACGGATCTGGACAGGCTGTTTTCAAATTTGCAAAGGCTTCGTAAAGCTGGAAACATCAACATTCATACGGACCTGATTGCCGGACTTCCTTATGAGGACAGCCATTCTTTTGCCAATTCCTTCGACAGAGTCTATAATACGGATTCAAATCAATTGCAGCTAGGCTTTCTGAAGTTTTTGAAGGGGACCCGGCTGAGAAGGGAGGCAGCAGATTACGGGTATTGTTTTAATCATTTTCCACCCTATGAGATATTGTCAGGATCTTATATGGGATATAATGATTTGATTGTACTCAAAGGGATTGCAGAACTTGTTGAAAGATACCATAACAGTGCCAGATTTGTCTACTCGATAAAATATATCATCAGGATGGTTTTTAATTCTCCCTTTCTTTTTTATCGAAACTTTTATTCATACTGCAGCAAGAATGACAGGATGAACCATCAAACCGGTGTCCGGGAAATGTATGCCATAGTTGGCGGTTTTGCTGCTACCTGTATGAGCGATACGGAAAGGGCTACATTGGGAGAACTCCTGAGGCTTGATTTTCTTGCATCGGATCATTCCGGAACATTGCCGGATTTTATGGAAAATCGTACAAGCCGGATATTCAAGGACGATTGCTTCGAATTCCTCAGAGGGAAAGATCTGTCAGAAATAATACCTGAAGCGGCAGGATTGACCTCGAAACAAATATTTAAAAAGGTTCAGTTCGAAATTTTCCATGTTGACCTTCCCGATGCGTTGCCGGAAGAATTTAACGCAGTTTATAACAGGGAAATCACGAATGTTTATCTGTTCAACTATATGAGCCGGGATAAAGTATCCGGAAGATACCAGTTTCACAAAGTCAACATATAAATAAATTTTACACGGTATAAACTCCGTCTTCCATGGAAATTCAACAAAATTCGGAAATACCTCTTTTAATATTCCTTAAAATGGTATATCATAACTGTGATGTGGAAAATAATGGTATTTGTTCTTTTCACAGCAGGAGAGTGAAGCTGTTTATGAATAATTGCGTCGAGTGCAGGAAAATAAAAGGAAGTTTTACTGTTGAAGCTTCGATAATTGTACCGATTATGATTCTAAGCATAGCTGCCGTCATTTATACAGGCTTGTTGCTGTACCAAAGGACAATCATCCAGTCAGCGGCAGAATCAGCCGCTGCAGATGGAGCTGCTGCATGGTCTTCGGGTATGGGAAGGATCGGAACGGGAAAAGTATCGGGTAATAGTTTTGACAAAATCAAACTATATAGAAGAATTTATGACAGAGATAAAGAGCAGCGCCTTGAAATCATCAGGAGCCATGCTGAAGCACTTGCTGTACGCGGAGAACTGCTGAAACCCGTTGAAACTGTTATTCAGGCGCAAATAACAGACTATGCCGTTTGCAGAAAACTTGAGGTCACTATAACTAAAAGCTATATTTTGCCGCTTGGCGGCTTTTTAAAGATATTCGGCGGCAGCAAAGAGATAGTAATCAGTGTAAAAGCTTCTTCAATGCTGGATGAGCCGGTTGAACTCATTCGCAATACGGATTTTGTTCTGGATTTGGAAAGACAGCTGGAAGAAAATAATCCGGACATTAAAAATATGGGGGATAAGACAAGAAATGCCATGAATAATCTCAAAACCAGATTGGAAAAGTTTTTGAACTGATTTTGCTGTGCAGCTTGATGAAGATACAGTAATCAGCGTCTGCAAGAATTTATAATACAGACAAAAAAAATGCAGCTCTCGGAGGGGTCATCTTGTACAGAAACGACAGATTTTGTCAAAACGGACAAATTACAATTTTTTCAGTGATCATTCTGCTCGCTATAATGATACTTGCTGGAGTACTGGTTGATATTTCACGGATCAGTGCAGGCCGATCTGTTGTCAAAAGTGCTGCTGATGCTGCTGCCAGATCGCTGCTTGCAGATTATAGCAGCCAATTGAAGGAGGACTATGGGATATTTGCCATTTCTGCAATAGATAAAAATAATTTGGAAGACCGGTTCGAGGACTATTTGTCCAGCAACCTTACGATTCCGGACGATGAGACATCTATTAAGGGAAATGCGGATCTGTTCGGTTTCAGGATAGAAAGAATCAGTGTTACACCTGTTTTTAACCTCAGTGAGAATGGCATTACAAAACAGCAGATATTGGAATATATGAAATACAGGGCGCCTACGGAACTGGTGGAAGGCTTCATCGAAAAGCTGTCCGTTATCAGGGAAGTGGGAAAAATGTCTGAAGCCTATGAGAAAAAAGTTGGAATTGATAAAGTATTGGGCGGGTTGGACAAGTCCCAGCAAAAACTGAAAAAATATGTTGATGGAGCAGGCAGTTCAGTTGAGAAATATATCAACGGTTTTAATGCGGGCGGAAGTTGGGAGGCGGCTTTCAACAGCTTCAACTCACTCGCCGGGAATCTGGCCTCCGTCAATAGCAGTCTGGAATCTATAAACGACAGAATTAATGCACTGGAGGAGCAGTTAAGCGGGGAGGAAACGGAAACAGGAAAAAGTGCAAAGAAATCCGGCGATAAGGACAACAGTGCCGGAAGTATAAAAGATGGGGAGAACAAAGACAACAAAGAGAAGAAAGACAACAAAGATAATGAGGCAACAGGGGCTAAAGGCGCAGCAGCAACAACAAAAACGCTGATCGACGGCTTAAAGTCCGAACGTTCATCACTGCAACAGGATTACTCCGATACGAACGATAAATTGCAGACAGCTTGGAAGGAGATCAGGTATTCTCTGACCGGAGATTACATTGAAGTTAATGATCGTGCAGGGAGCGAGATCGATAAAATAGTGGAGAAGGGGCAAAAAGCCCGGCTTGCTATTAGTGATCTGGAGAATTATCTTAACAGCAATTTTGGAAATGAATCAGGAGAATTTTCCAAAGACTTCAGGGAAGAGACCCTGTCTGAAATAGATAATTTGAATGAACTCCTGCTTGAAGGAAAAAAGGCAGAAGGGTTGCTAAATAAGGTGAAGAAGAACAGTGCGCTACTGATGGAGATCACTCAAAAACTGGATACTGCAAAAAATGGGACGGATGCGGCGGTTTCATCCTTCGGCCTGCCCGCCGGGCTGCTTGAAATCATCAGGAACTATGAAAATGTAAACTATAATTATTCAAAACCTGACAAGGGAGATAAACAGGAGGATCCAAGGAATGGAAAGGCAGAGGCGGTAAAGAAATTTCTTATTGAAAAAGTCCTGAAGGATGTTAATTATACAGCGGCGGGTATTGAAAAGAAGGACCTTCCATCCTGCACAAAGAAAGTAACGGCGGATTTTGTTCAGGAGGATGCTGAATTTGCTGCCGGGCAGGAAGAGGAGCAGGAGGATGGGCAGATCAATGGAACTGTTGCCGGTGCAGTGGCTGAATATGACGGAAATCTTGAGAATATTGGTACAGACGCCGATTTGTTTGATGAAGAAGGGATGTTCCAGGAAAAAGCACTTGGCTTTATTTCCGATTTAGGAAACATTATTTCACATATGGCTGCTCTGCGGGATAATATCTACTTGAATGAATACATTATGGGAACATTCAAAACCTCAGTGCCTGAATTCAAGCAGCAGGATAAAACCGTCCGGGACACAAATCTCCATGGCCGGGAGAAAGCCAGTCTGCCGACCTTCTATGACAGTGAGGTGGAATATGTGTTGCACGGCAATGCATCACAAAAGGTGAATGATCTCATGACCAAAGGAGAAGTTCTGTTGGTAAGGTTCGGGCTGAACACCCTGCATGTATACACCGACACAAAAAAGAAAACAGTGGCAACCGGCATTGCAACGGCTGTAGCAGGCTGGTGGACGGGAGGTGCCGGAATACCGGTCGTATCGAATCTTGTAATGTGTGGCTGGGGTATGGGGGAAGCTTTACTGGATCTCCAGGAGTTGATGGAGGGGAAATCCGTCCCGATTTATAAAATGAAAGGGGATTGGCGGCTCGATATCGGAATATCATCCGTATCAACCCCCAAAACCGATAAAAGACTCTATTTCAATTACCAGGATTATCTGAGGCTGTTCCTGCTGACAATGGATCAAAATAAAAAGCTGAACAGAGTGGAAGATCTGATACAGCTCAATATCGGCAAATCAAAAAGCGGATTTAAAATGTCGGAGAGCAGTACCTATGTCCGGATTGAGGCGGAGGTATCCATGAAATATCTGTTCATCACCCAGCCATTCGTACGTAAGTCTTTAAAAACAAATGACGGAAGATACCTGTTTAAAGTACTTCTTTATGAGGGCTATAAATAATGAACTTGTGTTGTAAAGTATGCAAATCAATGAATAAACCGGCAGAAGTCAGGATGAGAAACGGAGCAATGACCTTGGAGGCAGCTCTTGTGTTACCTTTAATGCTTTGCGCATTTTTGACGATTGTTTTCATCATAAAAGCGGTGTACACCTATGAACTGGTAAATCATGCATTGACCGAGGCAGCATCTGAGATCGCTTCAGCAAGCTATATCTATCATGTCAGCGGATTCAGGGACATCCATGATACTGCGAGAAACAGTCTGTCGGAGAAGTCCGAGTTGTTTAAAGGACAGGTGGGCAGTGTCTTTGATACCTTCAACAGTCTTAAAAGCATTAAAAGCGATCAAGAACAAGGCTTGCAAGGGACAGCGGAGGACAGTATGGCATTATTAAGAAATGCCGGTCAAAGTTTCAATAAACTGCTGGATTCTTCTGAAAGCGCAGCTTCTGATCCACTGGAGGAATTAAAAAGCATTGCCTGTTATATAGCAAGCGGCTCATTCAACGATGCCAAGACCCAGTTATTTACTCCTGTTTTAAAGCTTTATATGAAAAAATATTTCATTACGGATGAACTCCCGGATGCGGATAAGAGGTTAAGGCTGCTGAATATTGTCGGAGGTCTTGACGGTTTTGATTTTAGTGAATCTTCATTTCTGGCTGACCGGGATGAAAATATTGATATCATTGTACGATACACAATACGAATGCCCTTACCTGTTCAATTCGTTCAGGGCTGGGATATCCTGCAAAGGGTTAAAGTCAAAGCATGGATGGGCGGAGATGAAACAACCGGAGTCCTGGATGAAAACGAAAGTACAGATGGGATCTGGTCCCTGGATAATTTCCAAAGAGGGCAGAAAATCAGGAGAATATTCGGCGGAAATCTTCCGTCCAATTTTCCGGTCATAGCCAGTTTTTCCGAGGGTAAGGCAGTCATGATAAAGAGTGTCGATATGACTGCTCAAAGCTATCAAACGGGAGATCATGCAGAGAAACTGCTAAAAGGATATATTAAAGAACTGGCTGCGTTCAAAGGGCAGGAAAAACCTTGGGGCAGCGACAATATTACTATAAGCGGGAAGGAAATCAAACAAAGGGAATTGTTGCTGGTCATCCCTCAAAATGAACTGTCTGCAGCAAATGAAAAGCTGTTGGCTTCATTGGCATCCAAAGCGGATGTAAAAGGTATTTCGCTTGTTATAAGGCGATATGGGATGAAAGCTGTTGAAAAGACAACGGACGGAGAAGAAACAGTATCGGATGGGGAAGAAGCCGTAACGGACAGGGATTAGGAAGGGTTGGACGGGGAAGAAGCCGTAACGGACAGGGATTTAGAAGGGTTGGACGGGGAAGAGGCCGTAACGGACAGGGATTTAGATAGAGTCGGAGAGAAAAGAAACAGTATCGGAATGAAGAAGAATAATGGTTGCTTTTTATCTGATTCTATTATAAAATATTTCCTGATTAAACTAGTTTTTGATTATTTGATCATTTATTATGTGAATAAAATTAGGTTGCTATTTTTATTCACCAGATGAGGAGAGATGAGAGAGATGAGCAAGCAGAGTAGTAAAGACGTCGTTAAGGTCCTTCTTGAGGAATCCGAAATTCCTAAACAATGGTACAATATTGTGGCAGATATGCCAAACAAACCGTCCCCGTATTATAGTCCTTTCACAAATCAATTAATGGCTCCGGAGGATATGAAGGCAATCTTCCCTGATGCCCTGATTGCACAGGAAATGTCTGCCGAAAGATATATTGATATTCCGGACGAAGTTCGTGAAATGTACAAGCAGTGGAGACCGTCCCCCCTATTCCGGGCGAAGGCTCTGGAAAAGGTTCTTGATACTCCTGCCAGGATTTACTACAAATATGAAGGCGTAAATGCAACAGGCAGCCACAAGCTTAACTCCGCTCTGGCGCAGGCTTATTACAACAAGCAGGCCGGCATCAAGCGACTTGCTACAGAGACAGGTGCAGGACAATGGGGAAGTGCGCTGAGTATGGCCTGTAACCATTTCGGACTTGAATGTACGGTTTATATGGTTAAGGTAAGCTATCAGCAGAAACCCTACAGGCGTTCCTTTATGCAGACCTTCGGCGCAAGTGTTCATGCCAGCCCCAGCGTTCTTACAAATTCGGGCAGGATGATACTTGAAAGGGATCCTGAGTCTACGGGAAGCCTTGGAATCGCAATCAGTGAAGCGGTTGAAGATGCAGCAACCCATGAGGATACGAACTATGCACTCGGAAGTGTATTGAACCATGTCTGTCTGCACCAGACCATTATAGGTCAGGAAGCAAAGATGCAAATGGAGAAAATAGAGGAATACCCTGATGTGGTGATAGCATGCTGCGGCGGCGGCTCAAACTTCTCCGGCATATCCTTCCCGTTTCTTCAGGACAAATTCAAAGGAACGAAAGTCAGGGCAGTTGCAGCTGAACCATCGGCTTGTCCGACTCTTACGAAGGGGATTTTCGCCTATGACTATGGTGATACTGCAAAAATGGCTCCTATAGCTAAAATGTATACGCTTGGGCATGATTTCACCCCTGCCGGAATACATGCGGGCGGTCTCAGGTATCATGGAGACTCGAGTATTGTTAGCCAGTTGTATCATGATGGCCTAATAGAAGCGGTTGCTTATGGGCAAAAGGAAGTATTCGATGCGGGAGTCCTGTTTGCCAGGTCTGAAGGCATCGTTCCGGCACCGGAATCTTCCCATGCAATTAAGGCAGCAGTCGTTGAAGCCTTGAAAGCCAAGGAAGCGGGCGAGGAAAAGGTAATCCTCTTTAACCTTAGCGGACATGGCTATTTTGATATGTCCTCCTATGACATGTATTTCGGCGGGAAGATGGTAGATGTAGAATATTCGGCAGAAGATGTTAAGAAGAGTATGGCAAACCTGCCGCCGATTAAATAAGTGCTGTAAATAGCTGCATTTTTTCAACAAAGATAACTAATTTGCTCCCCGGTGAAGCAGTAAGGATGAAATATAAACCTGCTGCCGAAAGGGGAGCTTTTTCATGGGATAAATTGCAGGGAGGCATCTGCCAGATAGGGCAGGCCGGTGTTCTTCTCCCCAATGAGGACACGAAGTTCCGATTTCCCGGGGGTAAGCATTTCAAACTGGTAAGAGTGTGTTTGTGTATCATTGAAACCTGCAAACAGGTTATAGGAATCGAGCATCAACGTGTAGGACCCTTTTTCCAGCATAAAGGTGGCTGTACCATTTGAATCCGTTAAAATTCCATGGGAGCGGTAAACGGCATCCTGGCTGTTGCTTTTCTCAATATGCAATCCTACATTAGCTATGGGCTTTTCTGTATTGCCATCTATCATATGAACCTCGAGGAGGTAGACAAGATCATTTCTGGCATCTGTTACACGGTATAAGGGATTATTCTCCCATAGTTGTGCAAGAGTCTGTCCAAGATCCCGTTTGTCAAATTCCAAGATCGAGGACTGCAAATTGTTATGAAATAGCATTCCTGAAACCAACACTACTCCTAAAACCAATATAGTCTTCCTCTTGGAAACTGTTTCAATGAACGGGTTATTTACAGTTCTTCTATCATCGGCATATCGCATATTTATCTGTAGGGCTGTATTTATTCCCACATAAAACAGCATTCCAGACACGAATGTGTAAAATGACAATTCGTTTACGAAATAAAACACAGGTTTTCCGAGCAATTCGGATAAGAAGGAAGAAGGGATGAAATCGATTCCGGCAGGAATGCTTTTCAGAAAAATAGCAGGAAGCAACCGGGTCAGCAGGCAGGCTGTCAGAGAGA
>JAEWQC010000232.1 GCA_023399355.1 Bacillota bacterium
GCCTTGTTGATTATCATTTACATTAATATCTTCAGCATTTAAATCTACATATTTAAGGGCGGCTTCAAGACTTTTTTTAGGTACCAGCTTTTCATTATAATTTGAAATAACCCATTGCAAAAATTCAGCCGGCACCTTTTTTGCCTCAATAGTTTTACAAAGCTCTGTATTGCCACCAATTACATTCAACAATTTAGACGCTGTCTGTTCAATTTTCTCCATTTTAAGCTTTTCAATTATATTATCATTTAATATGCTCAATGCCTTTAACCTTACCAAAGTCATATCATAGCTTACGTTAAATGCGGTCTGAATTCTTGCGATATCTAAACCGTCCCAATTTTCAATTTCTTTGTCCTTAAGTTCAAGCCTGATAAACTTTTCAACCTTATCTTTAGGCATTAGCAAACAAGCAGCAAAATAATTTGCTTCGACTTCAAAATCATCCCTGTCACTGAAATCATCATCTTTTATTAGTGTTCTGCCTTGTTCAGATAAATGCAGCCTTTGATGTCCAATTTCATGTGCAACTGAAAAAATCTCTCTCGACAAAATCAAGGATGAATTTGAAAAAACTATTCTCTCTGAATCTTTAATCAACGCAAATCCCCAAAAAGCTTCTGCACCAATTGGGTACCTGATAGTTCTATACCCTAATTTTTCAGAAGCCTCAAAAATGTCTTTAAACCCGTAATCGGTAATATTACACTCATCTCTTACGTTTTCAGCGTTTTTTTCAATTACTAGCTGTCTGGTTTTATTCATTCACATCAACCCGCCTAACACTGATATATAATTTTCGATGAGCATAAAATGTATCTAACATATCGCTAACAAACCCAAATTTATCCTCTTGCCCTAAGCCATTATCCCCTCTAAACATTGGCTCCACTTTACCAATACTGTTCACAGATGAAGTTATTTCCTCAATCTTAACGCCCAATACTTGAGCAATGGTAGAGATACTAGCATAAGAAATATCAATCAAGCCCTTTTCAAGTCTTGCATACTTTTGCCTTGTACAATCCATTTTATCAGCAATTTGCTCTTGAGTTAATCCTTTTGACTCCCTCAAATTTTTTATCCTTGATCCTAAAATAGTATTCATGCTAACACTCCCTCTCAATATTATTATACTATATTATATCCTCTAGTCAATCTAAATGTTACAATCGCATAACATTTATTATCATATTATTACCTTACGGAAAATAATTACTCATTTAATGTTTTATATGCGTAACATTATTGTCCAATTACATATCTATGAAAAATTTAATTTTCAATATGGCAAAAATAAAAACCGTCTGTGTCTTGACAAAGGAGAGCATTACAATCTTACACTCTCATTAATATTAATAAGAGTGAGAGTGCTTTCCTATGGAATCATTCAAATCTTTATAATTCAGACATCCTATCAGAAAATATTTTAGGAAAATCAGTTAGTACTTCCAGTAAATTATCTTTTCTTTTTTTTGCAACCCTTTGAAATTGTCTCCTTGTTTTAATAGGATTTCCCGCCAGTTCAGCCGCAAGCTTTAAGGATACTACCCTGTCGGCGAACCCGGCTTCATAAATAATGATGCTCTTTTTCGTTGGGAGACCATATCGCATCTGTTTGCTCAATTCGGCCAGCAACTTACATGCACCTTCGCTTTCCTCGTAATTGAACCGCAATAGTTCCGAAATGGCATTGATAATAAGCGTTGATGAATAACCAAACCCATCATCGCAAATATCAATGATTTCGCTCAGCTGTATTTCTGCTTCTTTTTTTCTGCGGATAATCATAAAGCTGCTTTCAATTGCATATTCAAGAATCTGCTTATATGACATCCCACTGATCCACATATTTGCGATACTGGAAATTGCGTTCTCGGTTATAACTGCCTTGAGGCACTTGTCTTCGCTATACTCGACTAATTTAGAAATAATCATTTCCAGAATTTCAGATGATGTCTCACAGTTCATCAGTTCATCGAAATTTTCAATAACCCACCTTTCCAATTCAAGCAGCTGTTTTAATCCAAGAAGTGTACGGCTAAAGGCTGCTCTCTTATTTGCTTGATTAACCGTACTGAGCAGATGATCTCTAACTGTCGAGAAAATCGCTTTCATTCGTTCCTTTTCTTCTTCATTGGCCAGAAAATAGCCAAATGTACTTGAAACAAGTAAATCAAGATCGTGATCATTATCCTCAGTAAGGAATGATAAAATATAGCTTTCAATTGCGTCTAGACTATGATTAACTCGATCAATGGCAGATTTAAAGGCAAATAGCTTTGAGGGATAATCTTTTTCGAAATCATCTACTAATTCCGACAGACTATCTTCGTAGCTTTCGATATTGTTATAGCGAGCCAAAGCTAAATAATAAAAGTCATATGTTACAGTAGTGTCATGTGATATCTCAAATGGCTCCGGCCGCACGAGCAATAAAATTTGGCTGAGGCACGATTCGGAATTACCCGAATCCAACATTTCCAAATAGCCGTTCCAACGCCAACGATCTTGCCGCTCTTTTTTCTTGGAATATACAAATGTTTCTGATAATAAAATAGTTCCTTCCGTATATAGTCCAGCTCTTCCAGCCCGGCCAATAAGATTATGAAAATCCCGGACTTTAATTCTTTCTTGAGCTTGATAGAGACTGGAAATAATTAAGTAACGGATAGGCAGATTAACACCCTGTGCCAATGTTGAAGTACACACAATACATCTAATTAAATTTTCTTTCATAGCATATTCAGTGGCAATCCTTATTCCATTGGAAATGCCCCTGTGGTGAGCGAAGACCCCTTTCATCGCAGTCTCGTAAATGATTCAGCTTTAGCGCAAGGTAAATTGCTATGTCATTATGTTCCACCTTTGATGTTTTGAAATTCACTGATGGGAAGAAACGATTCTTTTCATTTTTTCTCAATTTATTCAGTTGCATTATCTCAATAATACGCGGCACATAAAAGTCAAGATTATTTCGATTTTCCGGATCAAGGAAATACAGATAGCCATATTTCTCATTACGAAATGTTTCCCAATCAGCAATTGCAATTGATTTTTCTGTTGCACGGATTGAGTTATCAGCAATTACGACACCCTCTCCACCAGTGAACCAATTGTTTATTTGAACCGCATTCGGAATTACTGCTGAGAGAAGTAGTTTTTGAGTGTTCTCACCCAGATACATCATAATCGTTGAAATCAAAAGTTCATATTGTACCCCTCTTGAAGCATCATCAAACATATGTGCTTCGTCAAATATGATTAGTCCAGTGTCTTTGATTATCTCAATATCTTGCCTCAACAAATAAATCAGCTTTTCCGGAGTCAAAACCATGATGTTCTTAGTTTCCTCGCCGAAGGATTCTAACAATTCCAGTAGATCCTCCATTTCGAGGACATCAGACAATGCGTTTACATGAACATTTGGATTATCTAAAAAGTCATTGGCAATATCATTACTTATCTCCCTGCATAATGCCCTAAAAGGCGCAACAACAACAGCTAAATGAGTTCTTTCTCCAAGAAAAGCAGCTCGGATAGTAATAGACATAGATGTCGTTTTGCCGGAACTTGTAGGCATTTGAATAATTGCCGATTTCCCAGAGAAAACGCCAGCTTCACCCAGACGTATTTGTGCGGGCCAAAGCTCATGTATGTTCTTTTTGTTTTGTAACATTCCCTCCCACTCGTGACGGGGTAACCCCGAATATTTCGGCAAAAGATTTAAAGCTGAGCGTTCTGTCTTAATAAGTAAAATCGCTAATAAAGAATCGCTCAACAGTAATTCCCGCGGTGAGCCATGTTCATATATAAAAGAGCGAAATCTCTTTATAAAGCTAAATTCGGCAGTTTTATACTGCTGAAACCAAGTGTTATAAGCTTCAATTACTTGTGCCAAGTAGCGGCTGTAAGATGCCTCTGGATCAAGTTCTGTTAAACTGTCATCGTTAAGTTTATCTTGGAGCAATAAAGCCAGTACCTTTTCAATCCCACCACAACCCAAGTCAAGCTCATCAATCTCGATCATATTTGCCATTACTTTTGCGCTACCAGCGTAGTCGCATAAGTAATATGCAATCGCCCCTAAGAGTAGATAATACTGAGGGTAGCAAGGGACAGGCTGCTTTGCCTTTCTCAATCCGGGTCGCACACCGCCAAAGAACCTTGCCCCTTTCCGTCCTTCTGCGGTAAGATGCTCCGCAATCGCCGCATATCAGCAAATTCCCCAGAAGATATTTACCGTTATATTTACTCCCGCTGATTTCTGCTGTGCCATCCTCATTGCTGACAAACCTTGAACGCTTAGCCATTTCCTCCTGAACCTTATCAAATTCTTCTGCGGTAACTATGGCTGGATGACTGTCCTTCACATAGTATTTGTTGCGCTGCCCATCATTTTTTCTTTTCTTACCGGTCATAAAATCCTCAGTAAAGGTCTTTTGAAGCATGGTATCGCCTTTGTATTTCTCATTGGTTAACATCCTCTGGATCGTTTTTATATCCCAAATCTCCTTGCCCGTTACAGTCTTAATCCCTTGGGATTCCAAATAGGCCTTAATTTGTCCCAACGACAGTCCTTGTAAATATAAGTCAAAGAATTTTCTGACTACCTCAGCCTGCTCCGGCACAATGACAATCTCACCGTCAACGCAAGTATATCCCATGAAATTCTTATACTTAGAGTAGATTTCACCCTTTTCAAACTTTCGCTGAATTCCCCACTGAATATTCTAGCTGATATTCCGACTTTCGTCCTGTGCCAGCATGCCCCTAAGCGTAATTTCGAATTCTTTATCCGCTTCGATTGAATCCAGCTTCTCATTTTCAAAATGCATATTGATCCCTCGCTCTCTTAAAAATCTTATTATCTTCAAAATCTCCAGCGTATCTCTTGACACCCTGCTGATTGACTTTGCGATAATGTTATCTACTTTTCCGTTCGCCGCTTTTTTGAGCAGTTTGTCCAAGCTTTTTCTGCCGCTTCGCCTCAGCCCGCTTTCAATATCATAATAAACACCCGCAAAAATCCAGTTGGGATGGCTTTTTATCATTTTCTTATACACACTTATCTGAATCTCAAGGCTGCGCAATTGTTCCGGCCCGTAGGTGCTGACCCTGCAGTAAGCTGCAACCCTGAGCTTTTTATTCTCTTTTAGTTTAGCAGGTATAATCCTTACATTTTTCATTTTCCTTCACTTCTATATAAAATGAGACGCCCATTAATATTCTACCAAAAAGAAAAGACGTGAGGGAATTCACTCACGTCAAAGCATATTTCCACTTATAATCTCGCAGCCCCTTTATTTATCAAGGTTTCTGACGTTGCAACAGGATTACGGCTTCCACGTGCGCTGTCCAAGGAAACATATCCACCGGCTGCGCTTCCACCGCCTTATATCCCCGTTCATCCAGATACTTCAGATCACGGGCCAGTGTAGCGGGATTACAGGAGACATAGACGATTCTTTTAGGCTGCATTTCTGCCAGCAGCTGCAGTAATGATTCTTCACAGCCTTTGCGGGGGGGGTCGAGTACGACGACATCCGCACGCACACCTCTCTTGTAAAGCTCAGGGACTTCTTTTTCCGCTTCACCCGGAATAAACTCAACATTTGTGACTCCATTGAGTTCTACATTCATACGGGCATCTTCAACAGCTTCCTCCACCACCTCTACTCCATAGACTTTCCCGGCTCTTGCAGAGAGGAACAGTGAAATCGTCCCGATCCCGCAGTAGAGATCAAATACCGTTTCATTTCCAGTCAATGCGGCATATTCAAGCGCCTTCGAGTAAAGTATTTCCGTCTGTACCGGATTGACCTGAAAGAAGGAATGCGGAGAAATAAGGAACCGGTATTGACCGATCCTATCGATTATAGTCTTGCTGCCGTATAGCAGGTTGTTTTTCCGTCCCAGTATAACGTTGGTATTCTCAGTATTTATATTCAGATAGATGCTTTTGATATTTGACGCTTCCGTGATTCCGTCAGTTTTTGCTGTTGCTTCAACTGCTTTTGTTAGTGCAGCTATCCCTGTTGCCTCTGTTGTTGTCTCTACGGCCTTTGCAATCTCTATGGCCTCTGTTGTCCCTGCTGACTTTACTGCCATCTCTATGGCCTCTGCTGTCTCTATTGCTATCTCTACGGCCTTTGCCATCTCTGCGGCCTTTGCTATCTCTGCGGCCTTTGCCATCTCTGCGGCCTCTGCTGTCCCTGCTGTATCTATTTCTGCGTTCACGGCTTTCCCGCTCTCAATCAGCCTCCGGACCAATTCATCCGAATGTGGCAGCTTCTTGCCGTTAATGACCAGCACCACCATGATCTCGCCCGTGTTGAAACCGACACGGGTGACGATATGCCGCAGCAATCCGTTTCCCCTTTTTTCGTCATAAACGGGAATACCATTCTCCATAATAAACTGCCGGACAACCTTTCGGACTCTGTCACTTTCAATATCCTGGATTCCGCATTCTTCCGAGTCGATCACCTCATGGGAGCGGGCGGCGTAAAAGCCGGTAATCACACTGCCGTTCACCTCTGCTACCGGGTATTGGGCTTTGTTCCTGTAATTCAGGGGCTTCTCCATACCGATCGTTTCATGAACAAGGATATCTTTCAGTCCGCCAATTCGTTCAAGATTGTCCCGGACCAATTTCTTTTTAAATGCAAGCTGCGCGTTATAGTCCATGTGCTGAAGATTGCAGCCGCCGCAGCGTCTGTATGCACTGCAGAAGGGTTCCGCCCTGTCGGGTGACGGTTTTAATACAGCCACCAGTTTCCCAACCGCATATGTTTTATTGAGCTTGATAATCCTGGTTTCGACTTGCTCGCCCTCCAGTGCGCCGTCAATGAACACTGCAAGCCCTTCTATTCTGCCTACACCCTGGCCTTCATGGGTCATTCCCGTTATTTCAGCCACATAATTTCTGTTTTTTTCAACTCCAGGCATATTCATGCTCCCATACATTCAGATTCAAGGTTTACTTTTCGTAATCTTAAAACACAAAAAATTAGCCCCTTTATCAGGGGCCATATATCATATCAAATAGAATCAGTATGCCATATTACTATTGTACCAATTTCCCCCAATTATATACACAAGCTGTCCCAATCCGCTGTAATTATACCTTGAAGCGCTCAACCAGGCTGTCAAGGGTCCCCGATACTTCATCCAGCTTTCTGGTCATATCTTCAATCTGCATCATATTATTCTTTTGCTGTTCCAGTCCGGCATCTATAACATCTCTGTTTGCAGCTGTCCGGCTTGCCGCTAACGAAACCGCATCCATGGCGCCGGCCAGTTCTGCGGTGTTGTCCTGTCTCGCCCTGACAGCGATTGCCGCATCCTTCAGTGTTTCCACGATATTGTTGACTGTTCCGGTGATCTGCATCATACTTTCTCTGGCAGCATCAATCTTATTAGCTCCTTCATCAACGCTGCTGACACCGTCCCCGATCTTGTCTACTGCGAATTGTATCCTGCCCTGGATTTCCTTTATCAGTTGCTTGATCTCACTAGCCGCTTTATTGCTGCCTTCCGACAGCTTCCTGATCTGCTCCGCAAGCACAGTGAATCCTTTTCCCTGCTGGCCTGCCCTTGCTGCTTCAATTGCTGCGTTAAGTGCAAGCAGGTTGGTTTTTGAAGCAATTTCGGTAATCGTATTGGTTATCGCACCGATCTTGCTTGAAGAGTCCTCCAGATCATTGATGGAATCTGCAATTTGCTTGACTGTCTCAGTTGCATCCCTGATGACACTCTCTGCCTCTATCACTGATTTTTCACCCGATGTCGCCATTTTAATGGCTTTCATTCCGTCCTGTACGGCTTTCCCTGTCGTGGAAGCAAAATGATCGGTTTCGACATCAGCCTGTCCCATTTTGACAATATCCTCGCTGGAATGCTTGGCACCTGCGGCAATGCCATCCAGGATGTTTTTAATCCCGTTGGAAACCTTGCCTGCATTCTCTCTGCTGTGGCTGAATAATTCCGAGAGCCCTTTTCGCAGAACGCCGATATCGCCGGAAGTCGTCCTGACCTGCTCCAGCATTTTTTGCTGTCCGTCAAGTATCCCGTTCACACTCTCTCCAAGCTTCCCTATTTCATCATTTCTGTTATTTTTGATCCTTTCGGTCAAGTCACCGCTGCCGGCTTTTTCCAGAACGCTCGTCATTTTTCTCAACGGGCTTAATATATTTCTGGAAAGTGACAATGCCAGCAACATACCAATCAATAAAGAAATAAATACGATAACTGCCAGCGTCAATATCAAAGTGCTTTTCAGTTCCTTTGATTTTTTTACATCATCGGACAGATAGCCCTTGTATGCAGTTTCCAAGCCCTCAAGAACTGCTTTCTGCCGGTCATATAAACTAGCTGTCTCGTTATAGCTTTCCTTTAGTTTGTTACTCTCCATTGATGATTTTGCAGCAAACACCTTGTCCAGTGCAGCTATAAGTGCATCCCCGCCGGCAGCCGCTTCTTCCGCCAAAGGTGCATTTTTCTCCGACAGAAGTTTTTCCAGGTCACCAAGAACCTGCTTCGCATTTGACATAACCTGTGAAAATCGGGCAGAATCACCAGCCTTTCCAGAAATAGCAACCTCAGCCTTTGCACAGGCCTCCTGAGTCATTGATATTGCATTGTCTACTGCAGCGAGTTTTATCATTGCGCTGTCCAGTGTACCTGGTGCCAGAGCCTCAAGCACCTTTTTCCCGTCGTCTTTGTTTTGTACAAGCGAATCAATACAGGCATGAATCATATCCATTAATGAATGGTCAAGTTCCGGGGCCTGAATATCCGGCTCTGACGGCTGATGTACAGGCTCTGACGGCTGAACTGAATTTCCAGGCGACAATTTATCCTTTTCATTCTGCAGCTTAACGGATACTTCGGCTGCTTCTTCATATTTGGTCAGGAGATCCTCAATTGCAGGCACCAGTTCATCAAATGAAGATTGCTGCTGATCTGAAAGCTTTCCTAGAGCTTCCGAATTTTTCAAAATATCTTTGATACTGCCGTCAACCTGTACCTGGATTAATTTCTTCAATTCATGTTCTTTTAAAATCAATGAAGCGTATTGGCTTCTGAAATCTGCAAGATAGTTCAGATATTCGGAAGGATCCGCTTTCTTTATGCTCCCTGCAATATCATTCATTAAGAGGTCAGATAGCTGGGTGTTTAATCCCACAAGTATTTTAAGCTGAAGTTCCTCCTTATTTTCCGATTGCGCAGCAAGCTTGTCGGCAGCCTGATTGATCAGTCCGCTCCTGCTCTCAAATTCATCCTTGCCTGACTCGTCCTTTCCTATCACAATTTTTGCAACCGCCTGCTGCTGGGCATCGATCATATCCTTCATAGCACGAATACCGACGACACGCTCGTTATTGCTGTCCGCACTTGCAGCAATACCCCTGACCATGAGGTTGTATCCGCTGAAAGTAATAATCAGCGCCATGGCAGAACATGCTAAAGCAGTAATAGCAAAGGCGAGGATCAGTTTTGTTCTGATATTCATCATCCGATTCATCTCCATTGTTGTATAGAAGAGTCAGGGTGCCAAAAAAAAATCTTTCCGCTGCAATTACATCTGTTAAAAATAATTTACTTGGCTTATCCTATATTATTCGATATAATAATATAAAATCCTTCTATTATTATTAAAAACCACCGGTCACAAGTTTTACACATGATCAGTAAATGGTGCTTCGTATTATATTATGACATAAAAAATTTGACAAAGCACTAATAATCGTTTATAAATAATAATTGCAGCAACAAGGCCGGAGAAAAAGGAATTTTGACATCCGTGTAGAATTTTTAATATACTCGTTACACTGGCCGTACTGTACAAAAGATAAAAATCAAGAGAGCATTATCATTTATACAGGATGGTTGGGAATGAACAAGGCCAAGGCTAAGTCCAGCAGTGCTGAAAAAAAATATCTCTCAATTGTATTGGTGCCCCATTCTTCCAGTAATGTGAAGGTGTTGCGCTTTACTT
Source organism: Bacillota bacterium (assembly GCA_023399355.1). GTDB lineage: Bacteria > Bacillota > Clostridia > Acetivibrionales > DTU013 > UBA1305. Next base: position 10,004 of record JAEWQC010000232.1, read on the forward strand.
CCTTTTATGCAAAGCTTGTCGTTTGCTTTGTCCTTCTAATCACAGTATTCGTAGGCGGAGGCCTTTATATCTCAAAAATGCTTGATGAAAACAAAGCACTTAAGCAGAATATCAATGATCTTTACAGTACAAATTCCGAACAACGTAAGTTAATTAATGAAAAATCCGGTGAAGTAAATCGTCTGAAAGATGAAAGCAGTGCATTCAAAGATACCGTAAATGATAAAATCGAAGAATATACTAAAAATTTCAATAAATTAACTGATACCTATATCAAAGAACAGACTTCCGCCAAAGCAAACAGATCCGGTGAAAGAAACGGCAATTCGTTTTCAAATGATATAAGGGTACTTAAGGATAATCTCGATGATCTCAGCCAGCTATACAGCCATACTGCCTTTCCTGTAGCCGACCTGACCTCTGCCGAAGCCAAGCTTGAAAAATACCTTGACATCATACCGACCTTGTGGCCTGCAAAAGGCGATATTACAGACAATTTCGGATACCGGAAGGATCCCTTTACCAGAAGGACCAAATACCACGAAGGCATCGATATCGGTGCGGACTATGGGTCGAACATCAAAGCTGCTGCTAGCGGCAAGGTCATTTTTGCGGAACGGACCGGAGGAACAGGACAGACTGTAAAAATTGATCACGGACGAGGAATTACCACTGTTTACGGACACGCATCAAAGCTTCTTGCCAAGGTCGGACAGATTGTAAAAAAAGGTGATGTAATAGCCAAAGTAGGGAGTTCAGGCAGAAGTACGGGGCCGCATCTCCATTTCGAAGTTCGTCTTTACGGCACTGCTGTTGATCCTCTTCAATATCTGGACGAAAGGTAGTCCTATGGAATTTGAAAAGATTTAGTATAAATAAGTACGAAGGAGTTGGAGTATGCTTTTTAAGAAAAATGAAGGATTCCGTGAAGGAGTCGACACACTTATAGGCAGTAATACATCATTCATCGGTAATATCACGTCAGAAGGCTCCATAAGGATTGACGGCAAGGTAAAAGGTGATATCAAGGTTGCAGGCGATGTTTATATCGGGGAGAATTCTGTAATAACAGGCAATCTGGATTCTTCAAATGTCCACCTCTCCGGTACTGTTGAAGGCAACATTTCCGCAAAAGGCGTGCTGAAAATTCTTTCAACCGCCAAACTTTACGGCGATATCAAGGTGAACAGCTTTGTCGCTGATGAAGGCGCACTGTTCCAGGGTAAGTGCAATATGACGGATATTGCCCCTGCTGACAATACTTCCGAAAAGGGCAGCGCTAAGAGGAATTATAAGAAAAGCAGCGTCCTTGAAGAAGTCTATGATGACAAATAGGGTCATAAGCCTAAAGCGGTAAAAATATTGTTATGTGAGAACATGAAGACTGCCCACAGGATCATGGCGGCCAGAGCAAGTCGGAGCAGAAGATGTATTTTCTTTATGTTCCGCTTCCTGACATACCACCATCTGCGGTAAAGGATGCTGTTCCTGAACATGGAATCACCCCCGTGCCTATAATATGCCGAGGGTGAACTATTGGTGCGTGTATTATTTAATGGGAACCGGTTCATTTACTGTTCATCAGAATTTCCATTGCCATATATCTTTTTAATGTATTATCCATTTGTATGTTGATATCTTCAAGAAACAGGGTGTACAAGTCCTTGTCTTCGATAAGATATTTGCATTCAAGCACACGGTCCAAAAAGCTGCTGATTTTCTTCTGAACCTCCTTGTCCTCAAGGACCTTCAAATTCCTGTCCTTCGCAATAGCAAGCCGGAGCAGCGAAGGAATCCTTAATGCAGGAGATTCCGGTTCCTGTTCCAAACCAAGCAGCATGTCCAGGTCTATATCAAGTGCCTGGGTAATATTGAGCATGATTTCAAGCTTTGGATTCTCTTTTCGCCCATTTTCAAGCTGTGAAAGGTAAGCTGGCGAAATACCAATATCTCGTGCAAAGTCGACAAGCGATATTTTTTTTTCTTCCCGCTTTGCCTTAATAATTTCTCCTACCCTGATCTGCACTCTTTTACCTCCTCCATGCCGCTTTCTTCAATATCTTTATTTTACAGATTCATGAACCGTTTATCAACATAAATCATTTGGTCGCACAAACTACCCTGAAATGTGGCATATTCCCTGCATTTTTGCAGTAGAATCCCTTTTGTGTTATAATATAAAAAGTTCGTGGAAAATATAGGCTCTGCAGGGTGGAACCTATTAATTCTGCCAATAGTCTAAATGCATAATAACGGTTTACTTTATATAACTAAGGAGGACGTTCATGGGGTCCAGTACCAAGCCCACTCCCAAGGGAGCGGCAAAAAAGGTAAAAAAGAGTTCTTCCGCCAGGAAGTTCGCCTTTACTGTCATTAAGTTTCTTATCATCTTTTTCGTTGCGCTAGGTTGTGCCCTGGCTGGAATAGCAGGCGGTGCAGTTTACGGCTATATAAAGACAGCCAAACCGATCACGGATGAGCAGCTCACAACAATTACAATGAACAAGCCGACAATTCTTTACGATAGCAAAGGGAATGTTATACAAAAGCTTACGGGTAAAGACAACAAGGATAGTGAACATATATCCGACAAGGATGCACCCGAGTATCTGAAGAATGCCATTATTGCAATAGAAGATGAGCGTTTTAAAACGCATCCCGGTATAGATATCAAAAGAATTTTCAGTGCGGGCCTCGGCTTTCTTACAAGCAGCGGATCACCCACACATGGCGGCAGTACTATCACACAGCAGGTTGTCAAGAATATTACAGGAAATGACAAGATATCATTGCAGCGAAAGGTTCAGGAGTGGTATGCTGCAATATTGCTGGAGCGGAAGCTTGAGAAATGGCAGATCCTCGAGATTTATATGAATATAAGTTATTGGGGCCATAGCTGCTACGGCGTACAATCCGCCTCCAAGAAATATTTTGGCAAACCTGTTCAAGAACTGACTCTTGCCCAGTGTGCTCTGCTCGCCGGTATTACAAACAGTCCCGGCAAGTTTGACCCCTTTACGGAAAAAGGGCGTGAAAATGCCAAGACCCGGCAGGAAGTAATATTAAAACAAATGCTCAAGTTTAAGATGATAGATAAAACACAGTACGACACTGCATTGGTTGAAGACCTCAAATACGCACCGCAGGAACAATCCAAAAAATATACAAGTGTACAGAGTTATTTTGTGGATCAGGTTATAGTTGATGTGCGTAACCAACTGATGAGTGAACTGAATTACTCCTTCAGAGCAGCCAATATGGCGATATATGGCGGTGGTCTTGAAATTCATACAACCATGGATCCTTCCATTCAAGCCTCCATGGATCAGGTCTTTATGGACGATAAATATTTCCCGTTGATAAATGAAACAGCCAAAAGACAGTTGGTGCATCCACAAGCCTCGATGGTCATCATAGATCCGCAGAACGGCCAGGTAAAGGCACTTTATGGCGGATACGGCAAGAAAGAAGCCAGCAATACGCTCAACAGAGCATCCTCTTCACTCATGCAAAGACAGCCCGGCTCAAGCATCAAACCTATTGCCGTATATGCTCCTGCCATTGACTTGAAACTGATCACTCCGGCGACAATCATTGATGATGTCCCTGCATATATGATGACCGGAGTCGGAAAGAACGTGGACAAGGAATATCCGAGTAACTTTGACAATGGGCACGATGGTCTCACTACAGTCAGAAACGGACTTAAGAATTCTGTCAACGTTGTTGCCGCAAAAATATGGAGAGATATACTCGGTCCGGACAATTCGATAAATTACCTGAAAAAGGTCGGTATCGACAGAGAAAACGAAAAGTATCTGTCCCTTGTAATGGGCGGGCTTGCAAAAGGCGTCAACCCCCTTCAGATGGCTGCCGCCTATGTGCCGTTTGTGCACAAAGGCATGTATTATGAACCCACCACTTTTACACTCGTCAAAGACAGCACAGGGAAAAAACTGATAGAAAAGAAACCGGCTTATCAGACCGCATACAGCGAGCAGACGGCATTTCTCATGCAGGATATGATGAAAGGCGTTACAACGGGTAGAGAACAGACTTATCCACACTCCGGTACCGCTGCGACCTATGTAAATGAGAAAACAGTAGGAATGCCGGTTGCAGGTAAAACTGGTACAACCAGCAGCAACATCGACAAATGGTTCGTAGGTTATACACCATATTATACCGCTGCTGTCTGGTATGGCTATGATAACAGTGGCACCCAGCCGATTACCTTAAAACCGGACGAATATTACCAGGCGATGAAAATATGGGCTGCTGTTATGAAAAAAGTCCATGCAGACCTGCCAAAAAAGGATTTTGCAGCTCCACCTGCCGGTATCGTTCAAAAGAGAATCTGTATTTATTCAGGTAAAATTGCCACAGATTTATGCGCACACGATCCAAGAGGTGATGCCACGAGAATGGAATATTTCATCAAGGGGACAGAGCCAAGAGACGACGACCTTTGCACTATTCATACACAGGCATTGGTCTGTACGGAGAGCAAGGATATATACGGGCGCAATCTGCTTGCCGGTCCATACTGTCCACCCGATAAAGTAGTATCGAAGGTATTCATCCAGAGAACCCCCCCGTATGTTCCTGTAAAGCCTGGTGAAGTTTATCCAAAGGATGTAATATATGAATTGCCTGCCGGGGAATACTGTAATATACATGGAAGTCCGCCTGCTAACAGCCCGGGCTCGGCAATCCACTACACTCAGCCGCCCGTCGGTGATAATACTACAAGTTCTGCCATACAAGTACCGTAAACATCGTAATGAAAATACAGGGGCATTGCATAGTATTGTTACATACCACGCAATGCCCTTGTTACACAGAGACAATGATTTAACCTATAAGATTACATACTGATTTCTTTATTCGTTATATTAGAGAGTGCTCCGATTTTTGCGTTTTCAGAATTTTTCAAGATTGCAATAGTTAACATAACGTTGTTTCCGATTAGCTCAATCTTCATTCGTCAATGCTCCCCAATATAGTTTGTTTTGGTTTCGCATTTTATGAATATTGCGCAGTGAATATAAACCAGATGCAGCCAATATAAATATTGCGCAGTGAATATATAAATACACACCTACTATAAATCAGGTGCAGTGTTTGAATAAAATAATGTGAATAAAACAATTTACATTAAACAAAGAACGATGCCGCTTTTGACCGGACAAAAGCGGCGGAAAAC
>JAEWQC010000278.1 GCA_023399355.1 Bacillota bacterium
GTTTTCCGCCGCTTTTGTCCGGTCAAAAGCGGCATCGTTCTTTGTTTAATGTAAATTGTTTTATTCACATTATTTTATTCAAACACTGCACCTGATTTATAGTAGGTGTGTATTTATATATTCACTGAGCAATATTCATATTGGCTGCATTTGTTTAGTAATAAGTGAAACCAGAACGAACCTATATTTGGGTGGATTGCCTGAGCAGACAAAAAGCGCTGCCGTTTGGGCAGCGCTAACTAAAAACAACTTATAATCTTGATAGCGGATACTTTTACAAGGACAATATCTTGCTGAGTTCAATCATATTATCATCAATTTCCTTTACCATATCCAGGGCCTCGTTGATTTCAATCCCTAGTACCTTGTTATCCTTTAATGCTATAACCTGATTATAAACTCCGTTTTTCAACAACTCTGTTGCTTTTGCACCCATCAAACTTGCCATAACCCTGTCACGGACAGAAGGACTGCCGCCCCTTTGTATATGGCCGAGAATAGTGGCTCTTGCTTCAATTCCGGTAAGATCCTCGACTTTTTTTGCAAAATCGATTGCTCCGCCGACACCCTCGGCGAGTATTACGATGTAATGTTTCTTCCCTCTGTTTCTACCCTCTATGATCGGCTTAATGATATCCGTGTTAAAATCAAAAGGTTTTTCGGGCAATATGATTACTTCGGCACCGCATGCGATTCCAACATTCAATGCAATGTAGCCCGCCTGTCTTCCCATAACCTCCAGGACGCTGCAGCGTTCATGCGAATAGGCTGTGTCCCTGATTTTGTCCAGAGCATCCTGAACAGTGTTCAAAGCAGTATCGTATCCTATGGTATACTCCGAGCAACCGATATCATTATCGATTGTTCCCGGTATTCCAATTACCTTCATACCATACTTGCTCATGTCTTTGGCCCCTTTAAAGGAACCGTCGCCTCCAATTACAACAAGTGCGTCGATTCCAAAAACCTGTGCCATTGACACACCCTTCATAATGCCTTCTTCAGTTTTAAAGGCCGGGCAGCGGGCTGTCTGCAAAACGGTTCCTCCTCTGTGAATTATATCCGATACGTTTCTCAAACCCATCTCGAAGATATCTCCGCTGATAAGCCCGTTATAACCTTTTCTTATTCCCATTACCCTGAATCCCTGATGAATTCCCGTTCTTACTACCGATCTTATAGCTGCATTCATACCAGGTGCATCTCCGCCGCTGGTCAATACGCCAATTGTCTTTATCTCACTCATAGATATACCTCCATTATCTTGTCTTTCTGCAATATTAATAGTTACTAGCTTCATACTGATAGCGCAGGATATATGATTTCCAATACAATATTACAACTTGATAACTTCTTATGGAACTATATTTTACTTTATTCTACTGAATATTAATATAGTGATTATACTCATTTTTCAAAGATTCAACAACAAATAATTTTACTTTCGATGCATGATCCCTTTTTTTAGAATTCATTTTATATAAAGCGGCGGTACTTGGAGGATACGTCAGAAAACCCCTTTGTTTACTGACCGTTATAGAGAAGACATTTATGATGTATTACTCAGCTTAAATTACTTATTTTCGATCATAATAATTGTGTGCATTAAACGTAGAGGTATGACAGGATATGGATTGTATACAGAAGAAATAAAAAACGAATAATATATTATATATTGACATTAATGTAAAATAATGCTAATCTATTCTTACAGCTTGTACCAAAAGTTTGATCACTCCATGGAAGAAGCTGCGAACATCTCGAAAACGAAAATAAATCTCTTATCATACATTGATGTACTGATAAATTAGATGCCTTATTCATTAAAAAAGCTTAGTTCATTATCCTGTTCATGAATGAAGGGGTTAAATACTTGTATTCCATTATAGCTCATTTTGCTATTTGCCCCCATGTCGGTTTTGCATTCTGGGGTATTGAGCAAAAGGCATATATCAATTTGGATAGAACCTATTTAAATTCAAATGCGAACGGGTATTCCGGCAATAGAAAGATGTCAGATGAAGTTAAGTAGGTGATATTAATACGCATAAGGGAAAGGGGGTAAAAATATATGAAGAATATTAAAGTCATATGCATCAACAAGCCGCAGACTGGAGAAAAGAGTTTTTGCTGTAATCATTACACTACAGGTACCTGTCGCAAATCAGCTTGTTAGTAGAGTTCTAATATCCGGGTCAGCCGATCTACAGTTGGCTGACCCGGATAGCTTCAATACGGCGGTCTGAAAAAGGAGAATGATGATGGAAAGGTTGGAAATACTGAATCAGCTGAACAAAATAATAAATGATATTACGGAAACAGAACTTGAACTTGACGAGAACGATTACTTAAGAGTGAACAAAAAGGACCGGAGATCTGTGATGTTATCATCTATAGATATTGTCAATCTCATAGTACAAACGGAAGAAATATATGAAATCGATATTTCAAATGAAAAGATTGCCTTGGTTGAAGATATGAGAGAGTTTATTGACCTTATCATCCGTTTGCTTGAGGAAAAGCAGACAGAATGTGAAGAAATGGGCAAAGTAAAGATGGAGTTATTTGGGTAAAGAGGGCATTTTATGAGATGGTCCAGATATAACCTGACATATGATTTAAAAAACGGATTGTCATTGATATATAATACATTATCTCATTATGTGATTTGCATTGACAATGAAGAAATGAATAGAATCAGGCTGGAGGAGATACCGGGAGATGAAAAGGAGGAGTTTTACCGATACGGGCTTTTGGCAGATGATTGTGAAAAAGAAAGAATGATATATGAACTGGACTATAGAAGATTTCTCAGCAGCAGTTTTCATATGTGGTTTTATCTGACCTTTAAATGTAATCTGGCTTGCCCGTACTGTTATGAAAAAGATGCGAAAGGGTCGGGGAGCTCTGAGGCTATGACGTTGGAAACCGCTGAAAGGGCTGTCCGCTGGTTTGAACGAGAGGCTGGAAACAGAAAATTTGATGAACTGAATTTCACTTTCAGCGGAGGAGAGCCTCTTCTAAACATGGACATTATAAAACAGATATGCGAGGAGATCAATAAGGCCGGCTTACGGGATATCAGCAAGTTCACCCTGATCACAAACGGCTGTCTGTTGACGCCCGAAGTTTCCAGGACATTGTTGGAATATCGTTTTGACACAATACAAATCACGTTGGACGGTCCCGAAAATATACATGACAGCAGGCGTTTTCACCCTGACGGCAACCCGACATTCAAGAGAATTATAAAAAATCTGCTCCAGTTGATAAAGATCTCCAACGGTGAAATCAGCATCCTTATAAGAGTGAATATAGATGCGGGAAATGCAGAACATATACAAGCTCTGTTCGATTATTTCAAAAAGTACAATATAGACAAGTGGGTAACATTTAATCTCGGAGACACGATTAAAAAGAAGGATGGAAGCGATCGCGACATTCTCGTAAAAATTATCGAAATATACGACAGGGCTAAAGCACAGGGCTTAAGTGTATGCATTTCCGAAGCTACCCCCTGTTCCATATCAAACGGGAGCTTTTACATTGTTGCTCCTGACGGCGACATATATAAGTGCCCTGCTTTAGCCGGCAATAAAGACTTCGCCATATCCAGCACGAATAGTGAAAGTTATTATGGAGCCTATTACCGCATCATGAATTTAACGCCCTGGAAGAAGTGCCTGGACTGCGATATCGTAGGGATTTGCAGCGGCGGATGCAGGTATCGCAGGTTCATCAATTACGGTGCTTTTGACGAAGAAAAATTCTGCAGAAAAGAGTACTTGAAAGAAGTAATAAAGAGACAGACAATCGATCACTATAATAATTCCGAAAATATGGAGCCTGGCAGGCTGCATGCCTGACATTATTTTCGAGTCCTGAGCCGGAGGAGCTTTTATGAAGTTGAAATGGTCCAGATATGTTACGGAGACTCTGATTGATGAAGGTCCGGATAAGAGAAATGTTATATTTTTTAATAGCGTAAACAGGGGAGTTTATCAGACTGATATGGAATCGAAAAAGAAAATAGAAGATTCCATGCAGGATACGAAAATGTGCCCTGATGACGAGAAAGACGTTATTGCAAAATTGTACAAGGACGGTTTTATTGTCGGCAAAGAAATCGACGAGACGGAGAAGTTCGACCAATATCGAAGAGATTACTTTAATGATATATTTGGAATGGTCGTCTACTTTACTCCGACATGGAACTGTAATTTCAGCTGTCCCTACTGCATCCAGAACAGTACCGACCATAATATGGCGGGCAGATCTCCGACCATGGATGATTCTACAATTTCAGCCTGTGTTGACTGGATGCTCGGATTTATGGAAAAAAATAAAGAGAGCATATTGGGAAACAGTAAAAGAAATTCGAAAGCTAAAACTTTGAGAACGGTTTTTTTCGGCGGAGAGCCGACCCTGGCGCATTCTGCCAATATGAAACTCCTTGGGGAAATCCATCGGAAAAAACCGGATTGGATCGGGTTTGAAAGTTCAATGATCAGTAATGGATATATATTTGATGAAAAAATGATTTGTGATTACAAAAGATATCATTTCTCATCTGTGCAAATCACGCTCGATGGTCCACCGGCTGTCCACGATTCGAGAAGAAAAACGGTGAGTGGGGATAAGACCTTTGAAACAATTCTAAATAATATAAAATTGCTGTGTTCACTTCGTGTAGAGGTTGCAGTCAGAATAAATGTTGACGATTCCAACATAACTTATGTTACTGACCTGATTGATTTGCTTGCAGAGAATGATCTGAACAAAGAAGTCATCCTCAGTATAGCACCTGTTGACAGCTGGAGCGGAGCTGCTTTCCCCAACGGAGGGCATACTGCTGAAACGCTGTCACATATTAATTCCATATATGGCAAGGCAAAGGAAAGGGGATTTCAGTTGAGCATGTGGGAAAGCTTTTGCGCAGTCTATGCCAAGTCATTCTTTTCCATTGCTCCCGATGGAAAGCTTTACAAGTGCCCTTCTCTTTGCGGAGAACAGGGGCAGTGTGTCGGAAGTGTATTTGAAGAATCCCTGAATGAAATATATGACAAGTTTCTAAAAATCGATATGTCTTCCAGGTGCAAGTTGTGCAGATATGCGGGAGTGTGCGGCGGAGGGTGCTACTACCAGAAATACCTGTCGGATTTCCGTGACCATTCCGCCTGTCTTTACAGCACATTAAAGGAGTATGTGGAAGCATATTCCCGGTATAGCCATGTAGAACTCTAAGCTATTTTGAGGAGGGAAAGGACAATGCCAAGTATAAAAGAGAAGGTTGATATTTGCCTTATCGGCTACAATGTGGAAGATACCAGTGTGGATTATATTCTTTCCCAGCGGAATCTGGGCATGGCGCTGGTCGCCTCCAGTTTGCGAAACAGCGGATTTACCGTTGACATCATTAATCCGCTGATCAAAGGGCTGTCTGTGGAAGAAACAGCCGGAGAGGCGGAGAAAAAAGAATACAAATACATGGGGTTTTCTGTCCTAGATTCTATTGGGTTTGAATATGTAAAAAAAGTAATAATCAAATTGAGAGAAATGGGCTACAAACAGCATTTTACAGTAGGCGGTTTTTTCCCTACAATCAACTACAGGAACGTTTTTTCAGGAGTTCCTGACGGCTTGATAGACACGGTTTGCAGGGGCGAGGGTGAAATCATGACTTTGGAGCTGTTTAAGGCCCTTGAGTGCGGAGAAGACTGGCGAGAGATTGAAGGAATTGCTTACATGGGGGAGGACGGAATAGTCGCCAACCCGATGAGGCCATATATAAGCGATCTTGACAGCATTCTATTTGCAGCGGACGATGAAGTGAAGGATTGTATTGCCCGCAAACAGCCGATCAACCTTTTTTCCAGCAGGGGCTGCTATGGAAACTGTACTTATTGCAGCAGCCACAAGCTCTTCTATGGAAGAGAGCACAATAAATGGAGGAGCCGTTCAGCCAGGAGCGTTGTGGACGAAATGGAGATGCTTGCTAAACGATTCGACGCCAGATGTTTTTCATTTATGGACGACAACTTCATAGGTCCGGGAGAAATGGGAAGAAGAAGAGTAGTCGCAATTTGCGAAGAAATACGTGCCAGAGGGATGGATATTGAATTCTTTTTTGAATGCAGACCGGACGGTATCAGTGATGAAGTCGCGAAAGCACTTTCGAAAGCGGGCTGCAAGCTGGTTTTCCTTGGAATCGAATCAGGTTCGGACAACTGCCTGAAGGAACTGGGACGCGGCAACATCAATAAGGAAACGAACAGGGAAGCCATCTCGATCCTGGCAGACAACCATATCGAGGTGACCATTGGATTTATTATGTTTACACCTGAGTGTACCTTCGAGGATTTGAAGGACAATATTGATCTTCTAAAATTTTATTTTACCCGGAATTACAGGTCGTACTTGCTTACCATGAAGATAGGTACTTTGCTTTTCAGCGGACTGGTCCCTATCAGCGGGTCGCAAATATGTGCAAGGCTTGAGAAGGAAGTTCGGGTAACCGGCGACGAGTTGGAGTATGTATCTACCTCTTCGGAGGTTGAGTTATTAAGGTTATTATTACAGAGAATGCATATTTATAAATACGTGGATGAAATGGAGGCAAAAATACGTAAGGAATGGTACGATCCCGATTTGTGGAGCGGAGAAAATCAAGGGGATCGGTTGGCATCAGTAAAGGAGTATGAAAGGGAACTCATAAACATGTGCTCAGATCTATTTTTTGAGCTGATGGATTCCATAAAAAGCCATGATCTCAGGAATATAAACAGGATTGTTTTAAAATTTAAAAGGAAATTATTGGTCTTTACCAATGAGAAAATCAAACAAATTAGAAATATTTTGAATAATTCAGAGGTGCGAAATGGATATGAAAGAGTCGGGTGAGTTCCATACCCATACCTATCACAGGGACGATAAGATCTATGCTTTTGATTGTAAAAATATGGTTTTATGCGAAATAGATGACGTAACAGAGGCACTGCTGGCAAAAATGGCTGAAGGAGAAGACTGCAGGGAGCTTTATCGCACATGGGGGGAAGGCTTGGTGGAGGATGCCGCGGCTAATATTGCCGAACTGATGGAGCAGGATCTTTTCTTTTCACCGGAAAAAACCCGACATGAAGAATCCAGAATTTTTGAAGAGGGCTATATTTCATTTCCCCCCATGCATCGATGCAATTTAAGATGCAGATATTGCTTTGCAGCCAGCGGGAACAACTACAAAGAGACTCAGAAGAAATTCACAAGGGAAACGATTGAAAAGGCACTTCACTTTATCTATTTCGATTATATGAAAGAATGTAAAAGATATAGAATTGATTTTGTCAGCGGCGGCGAACCCCTGTTGAATTTCGAAGCGGTAAAAGCAGCCAGGGAAATAGGGGACAAGCTGTATAGAGAAACGGGGAAGCCATTGTATATGTGGCTTTGCACAAATGGCACATTAATGGATGATTCTGTGCTGACCTATATGAATACGAACGAAATCGACCTTGGCATCAGTATTGACGGCCCGAAGGAAATACACGACCGGATGAGAAGAGATGAAAACGATTTTGGTACATATGATATCGTTACGGAAAATATTCGCAGTATCATGAAGAATCCGGATTATGGGAGAAAACTCAAGGAGATCTGGGCACTGTCCGTGATTACATCAAAAACCGACAGCCTCATTAATGCTATCAGGCACAATAAAGCTCTCGGATTGAAAAGTATGCAGATGAAAATCGTCCGATCTGCAAAGGAAAGCGACTTAAGCATCAATGAAAGCAATATGGAGCATTTCAAAAAATTATACTCGGACCTGGTGGACTTTTTTAAGAATGAACTGAAAGAAGGCAGATTTGAATATCTATGTATGATCCTAAACGACAATGACTTTATTGGAAAAATCATTGTCCGGTTGATTTTAAGAAATCCGGTGACCTACAGGTGCTTTGCGGCAAAGGAAAAAATCAGCATATGCGCCAACGGAGATATCTACCCCTGCGACAGCTTTGTAGGTAATACCGGGTTTCTTATGGGAAACATTTACGAGGGAGTCAATCAGGATATCCGTGAGAAGTTTTACAGTCTCAGTGTTTTTGACCGGCCCAGATGCAAAGTTTGCTGGGCCAGATTTGTGTGCGGCGGAGACTGCTACCATAATTCGCTTTTGTCCAATGGCAGCATTGAAGAGCCGGATGATATTATCTGCAGCCTGACGAAATATGTGATAGAACTTTCTCTGGATCTCATGGAGCAATTGAATAAAAATGAAAAAGCGGCAAAAATTTTGCTTAAATTTTTGAAGGCAAGAATAACTCACCAGTAATCAGCTTTAGATAGGATGAGGGAATTTTTCATGAAGCATCCGGATTCCATATTAAAAAAACTGCTTGCCATAGCCGGAAAGTATAAATATTATTATATTGCGACGGTAATCGTCCTTTTTGCGCTTGTCTTTGCTCAGATTGCTGCTGCGGAACTGGTTAGAAGACTTATAAACGCAATTCAATTTCAGGATGCCCAATCTCTGGTTATGGTGATCATACTATCGTTACTCAACTATCTAATCTATTCCGCAGCATTTTTTTTCGACGGATTTCTTTCTTTTATATTGAATCAAAAGTTATCTATTCAATTGCAAAAGGAATTATTCCGTAAAATAAATCAGCTCTCTCAAAAAAGTTTTATGGGATATCAGATAGGCGACCTGGTTGCAAGATTGCAGCAAAATACACCGGAAGCATTCAGAATGTTCAATTCATGCATGATTAATCTTGTCTACGGATGCATTATGTTTATTTCTATCCTGATATACATGTTCTGGATCAATGCGCAAATGTCAGTGGTGATTCTTGCATTTTATATTCCGGTTCCATTTATCCTGTTGTTTTTTACAAAGCAGATCCGGAAGGCTTATGAAAAAGTGGTTTGCAGCAATAAAGCTGCGAACTCCTTCCTGATAGAAATATTGAAAAACTCCATGGTGATAAGGGTTTTTAACGGCATTACAAAAGTGAACACAGAATTAAGTCAAAAAGAAAGAGCGCTATTAAATGCAAATGTGAAGGCCACTGTATTGAGTGAAGGCATGGAAAATACCATTATGCTGTTGCTCAGACTCGGTGAAGCCATTATCGTTTATGGGTTCGGAGGCTGGCTCTATTTTTCGGGGAAAATCGGAATCGGCGATGTGTTTGCCATTATGAACATATTTCTCACCTTTATAAGCCCTATTCAACTATTTTCCAGCATCGCAGGAAACTATCAGGGAGTAAAGGAAAATGCAAAGGTTCTGTTTGAAATTCTGGAGTTACCGGAAATAGAGCAAAAGGGTGATCAAAACAAAATACCGGATGCCGGAATTACATTCAGCCATGTAAGCTTTATGCATGGCGAGCTTCGTGTTTTAAACGATGTGAATTTTCAGATTAATCCCGGTGAGAAGGTTCTTATCACAGGTCCCAACGGGATAGGCAAGAGCACGCTTGTCCAATTGCTTCTTGGCCTTCAAACACCCGACGAGGGGAATATATTTCTAGGGGAGACTGATATAAACAAAATTCCCCGGGAGAAACTTTCAAAGCAATTCGCATACATCCCCCAACGTTCAACACTTGTATACGGAAGTATCCATGAGAATGTTGCAGTGGGGTCTGAAGCATGCGGACAGGATGAGGCGGATAAAGTTTTGTCCAGAATGAATTTGAAAAGCCTTATTGAGCGGATTCCGGAGTACTATAAAAGTCAGACCGTTCATTCCAGAATCAATATTTCTGACGGAGAAAGGCAAAGGATCTCCATAGCAAGGGCATTAATCAAGTCAAAAGAAACAGATATCGTCATCGGGGATGAAATGTTTTCAAATATCGATCTGGAAAACAGGCAGCGGATTATTAGTGAGATTGTTGAGGAGTGGAGAGAAAAGACAGTGATCTTAATCAATCATGATGATCTGAAATTTCCTTTTGACAAAAGAATTGTGCTTTCAGAAGCCGGCTTGGCCATGTATTGAAAATAGACAACCGGTTAGGATATTTGTTGTTGCGGGGGAAGAAGGGATTGGATGCTGAAGCGATACTTAAAAGATAAAATTCCCAGGCAGGTCGGATTGTTTTTCAAAAAACATATCGGTCTGCTTGTGTTGCTAATCACCTTCATTCTGATTGATGCACTTTTTCAGATTGCCATCGCGGAGTATCTGAGAAGAGTAGCCGACAGTATAGCATTCAAAGACCTTAAAGTACTGAAGAGGACTGTAATGGAAGGGATATTAATCTATGCGGTCAGTTTTGGAGTCTTATTTGGGAAATATGTTCTTTCAAAGTATGCAGCGGGTTTGTTGGCGCTGGAATCCAGACTTCAAATGACAAATCACATGAATCATTTACCGTTGATTTCTTTTGAAGCTTATCAGGCAGGGAATCTGCACGCTATTATTTTTGAAGATATCAACGAAGGTTCGGATATTGTAAACATTCTTTTCAATAATTTTTTCGGCAATCTTATGATAGCGTTGTTTGCTTTTACCTATTTATTTAGGTTGGAATACAGATTGGCCGTTGTAGTTCTTGCAACCAGCATTGCAATGATCGGGATCAACAATTTTTTTGTCAAAAAGATAAGAAAGACAAGTTTTGACGCCCGGGAAAAATCAGGTCATTTTGAAGACTTTATTGTAAACAGCTTTGATAATCATGTATTGATACAAACTTACAATTTAAGGCCGTTCTATGAAAAAAGGTTTGATTTGATAAGAAAACATTGGTTCGATTCGGATCTGAAATCATCTTACCTTTCAAACCTGCATAATGCGGTGCTATTTTATATTAATACAGTATTGTTGTTTATGAGCACCCTGTTTCTTGGAAATATTGCAATAAACGGTGCAATTACATTAGGGGCGATCATGGTATTTACAAACCTGATCGCAAGGGTTTGCATCCCTCTGAAGGACGCGTTTACATCAAGGGAAAGAATGCAGCATGTATTGGCTGGCTGGGACAGGGTGGGCAGCTTGATAGAAGGTTATAAACCTCATAAAGAGGAAAAGACGACTGAAAATAAAAAACGGCCTGATGTCGAGGTAGTTGAATATAGCGGAATGACATTTTCTTATCAAGGAGGAAGCGATATCTTCAGGAATACATATCTCAAGCTGGAGAAGGGAAGGTTGTATGGCTTGCTGGGAGAAAGCGGTATTGGAAAGTCTACTTTGATCAAAATATTGCTTGGATTATATGAAGCGGATGGAATGGAAATTAAAATAAACAGCAATACTGTCACAAACAAGGAGTTGGCGGAATATGTATCTTTTGTCCCTTCCATACCCGGTCTCCTGAACAGGAGCATCAGGGAAAACCTGTGCTTTGGGGGTGGGGAGGGCTCTTTCGAGGAGTGTCTGAACTATTCCAGACAGTTGGGTCTTCATGATTTCGTGGATAAGCTTCCCGGGGGCTATGATACTTTAGTCGCGGAGGGCGGATGCAACCTTTCTGGCGGCCAAATGCAGATGATTGCCATAATACGTGCCATTGCTGCAGGTGCTCCCATTATCATTATGGATGAACCGTTTTCAAACCTGGACAAAGATGCGGAAGAAAAGCTGAACCGTATTTTAAGCAGTATTAAGGCGGATAAGATTATATTGTTTGCTTCTCACAGACTGTCGACATTTGCTGCTTGCGACCAAACGTTTACCATAGGGGACGGCTATATTTCAGATATGGCTAAAACGCCGGCATGATTTGACTGGAAAAAAATAAAGCTCATGGAAACGCAGACTGTTTTAACAGGGGTGATTGGATTGGATGTTTTTGATGCTGTTGAATCAAGGAGAAGTATAAGGAAATTCAATAAACAGCAAGTTTCAAGAGAGCTTGTGGAAAAGTTGCTGGAAATGGCTGTGTATGCGCCATCACCTAAAAATATTCAGAATTGGAGATATGTAGTAGTAAATGGAGCGGATAAATTAAAGCTTTTCAATATAGTGCTGCAGGCGATTGCTGAAAAAAAAAGCCAGGGTATGATAACAGCCAGTGGGGTAAATTCAGTTAAAACTATTGCACATGCCTCTGCAGTTATCCTTGTATTTAATGCAGATTACCGATTTGAAGGCATAAAGGATTTGAATGACAGGTTCATGTGGCTTGCGGAGGTTCAGGCCATAGGGGCTGCCGTGGAGAACCTGCTCTTAACTGCCACAAAGCTTGGGATTGGAACATTATGGATTTGTGATGTGCTGTATGCTGCGGACAAAATAAATGACTGGCTGCAAACCGGCTATGAGCTTATGGCTGCCGTCGCGTTGGGCTATTTTGACAAAGCTCCCGAAGCGGCAGGACGGCGGCCTCTAAATGAAGTAGTTGAGTGGATTTTCGAAGATGTAGGTAATCAATAAAATGACGCCACCTTGGAAAGAGAGGAATAATCATGGCTGAAAAAGACCTTTACAGATCCTATTTTTATACGGATGAAGGTGTCAAAGATGAACTCGCTTTTGGAATACACAGTTGTACGGACCAGACTGCATATCTTGTCCTTAAAAACAACTTCGACAATAGGGCCGATCTTGTTGATTTGTTTCTGGACGACCTTACTGTGTGCATAGATCAGGATTTTTCCGGTGGCATTAATAATATTTGGCTGCATACAATGGGCTTATACAAAGAAGTCTATTCCTTGAACGAAATACCTGAAACAAATTCGGATGCTTATGAGAAGATGGAACAATTGCTTTCCGGTGGGTTGAATATTTTTGTCAGGACATTCTTCCCGGCTTTTAAATTCTCCAGACATTACAATCCCAAAGAAAAGCCGGAGGACTTTTCACCGTCGCATGGCTTTTTGGTTATCTGGCAGGATAAGGACAACATATATTATGTTGAATTCCCCGAACTGTTGGAATATAAGCATTACATCCCCTTTGCTGAAAACAGCGAGGTAGGCGTGCTTAAAAAAAAAGAATTCCGGGAGGTCGCATCCACATGCTTGAAATGTTATACTTTTAAGATCTATGAAGATAAGCTCGGAAGGTTGAAAGAGAATTTTGAGAATGCAATATCGCAATCTATTGAAAATTATAATGATAAGTATTTTGTCAGGGAGGATAGTGTTGTATCCTGCGGCAGAGAAGCGATTCTGAGGTTTATGGAAATCTGTGAGAAAGAATCTTTGCGTCTGGATGCGAAGGTGTCACCCAATCAGAATTTTCTGCAATATTTCGAGATAAAAATTGCCAGTGTGATAAAAAGAAGAAAGTTAATGCTTTTAAGTATGGAGAGCACTGCGAAATTCGAAAACAAAGCTTTTTACCCGTATCTTTACAAAGCATTTAAAGATGTAATCCATGCTTGGACGGAATGTTCTCAGAACCTTAGCAGGCAGTATTTCAAGGAACGGTTTGTTTTGGACCGGGATACAAAGGAGGATTTTACGAACATCCTGAAGAAGGAGGATACACTTAACCATTATCTTAAGTGGTTTATGGAGGAGATAGCCTGAACCGTTTCCAACCGTCCTGTTCCAATCTCCGTCCTAAATTGCTTGGAAGCTGTCGTATTTATAGTATGCGACGGTTTTTGTTTATGGTATAATTTTGGTTTGGTGCGAGCTGTGAAACAGCGAGCGAAAGTTCGATGTTTCCATTTGGAATTCTAAAGGATGGAAGCAACAGAAAAAGGCCACTGGGAATATCATGCTATGAAGATAGGCTGGTAGAAAATGTAATAGCACAGATATTAACAATGGTTTACGAGCCGAAATTCTACAACGATTCCTTTGGATTCAGACCCAACAGGAACTGTCACCAGGCTGTAAGAGAAGTCATAGAAATGGTGCAATACCGAAAGGTTAACTATATTGTGGAGGCTGATATTAAGGCTTTCTTTGATAATGTAGACCATAAATGGCTTATTAAATTTCTGGAACATGATATTGCTGACAAGAAGTTCATTGAAATTATTGAAAAGTTCCTGAAGGCTGGTATCATGGAAGATGGAAAATATCTTGACAGCGAACGAGGTACTCCGCAGGGCAATGGAGCTTCGCCAATACTGGCGAATATCTATTTGCATTATGTGCTGGATAGTTGGTTCAATGTTGTAGTAAAACGGCAAAGTCAAGGTCAAGCATTCCTGATAAGGTACTGCGATGATTTTGTCTGTTGCTTTCAAAACAAATGGGAGGCGGAAGCATTCTATGGGAGTCTGATAGAGAGATTCAAGAAATTTGGACTTGAGTTGGCTTTGGATAAAACCAAGATATTGGAATTCGGTAGATTTGCAAAGCATAACAGGGAAATAAGAGGAGACAGAAAGCCAGAAACCTTCGATTTTCTTGGATTTACATTCTATTGTAGTGAGAATGGCGACAACAGGTTCTTTCGTTGCAAGGTCAAGACTAGCAGGAAGAAATTCCGAAGTAAGATAAAGGCAATGAAGGAATGGATAAAAGAGAATCGGACAATGCCAGTGGGCAATCTGATTAAGAAGCTTAATCAGAAATTAAGAGGACACTACCAGTATTATGGAGTAACCGACAACTTAAAGAGCGTGAAAAGTTTTGCAAATGCAGCTAAATGGATGTTGTTCAAATGGCTGAATAGAAGAAGTCAAAGGAGAAGTTATTCGATTGACGCATTCTTCAAAGGTTTACTCAAAACTTTTCCGATTATTGAGCCGACTGTTAAGATTAGCTTGTTCTATAGATGAAGAATATGCTGTGAAGAGCCGTATGCCTTAGTAGGGCAAGTACGGTTCCGTTGAGGGACATGGGCGGAAACGCCCGTGTCTACTTAAGTTCCTCAGTTGCATGAATCGTTTTTTGGTTCCAAAGGAGGGGCGTGAATTTGGGATGTGAAAATGGAGATGAATCTATGGAAGGTGTAAAAATTGTACAGGCAACCGGCAGAATGGACAAAGCGGTATTGACATGCTTGTCTTTAGAATCCGCAGAGAAGGTTTTGTCCTTTCATCAAAGCTTTCCGATGTATCGCGAAACACCGCTGACACACCTGAAACAATTAGCTGCTGAATTAGGAATAGAAGCTATATATGTCAAAGACGAATCATTCAGATTTGGCTTGAATGCCTTTAAGGTTTTGGGCGGGAGTTATGCAATTGGAAATTACATTGCAGGAAGACTTGGTATAGATATTTCGGAGCTTCCTTATGAAGAGCTGATCTCGGAAGAAATCAGAGAAAAAACGGGTGAAATTACATTTGTCACGGCGACAGATGGCAACCATGGACGTGGGGTCGCATGGACAGCAAATCAGTTGAAACAGAAGTCAGTGGTATATATGCCAAAGGGCAGCAGCCTTGAAAGACTGGACAACATTAGGGCGGAGGGTGCTGATGCCCTAATTACGGATCTAAACTATGATGATACGGTACGGTTTGCCGATAAACAAGCCCGGGAAAATGGCTGGGTGTTGGTCCAGGATACTGCATGGGGCGGGTATGAAAATATCCCCGTCTGGATCATGCAAGGGTATGGCACAATGGGCCTGGAAGCGTATGGCCAGTTAGGAAGACGGCCAACTCACATTTTCCTGCAGGCAGGAGTAGGATCGATGGCAGCTGCAGTAACCGGGTTCTTTTCTTCTGCTTATGGAGAGAATAAGCCAATTATTACAATTGTTGAACCTAATGAAGCGGACTGTTTGTATAGAACGGCAAAAGCGGCAGACGGTCAGCTGCATTTTGTTACCGGAGAAATGAAAACCATGATGGCAGGACTGGCATGTGGAGAGCCATGTACAATAGCATGGAGTATTTTGGAATCCTGGGCGGATTACTTTGTTTCCTGCCCTGATCGTATTTCAGTTAAGGGGATGCAGATGCTGGGTAATCCCTTGAAAGGGGATCCTGGAATAGTTTCGGGGGAAAGTGGCTCAGTGACGGCAGGACTTGTTGCGGAAATTATGCAGAATCGGGATCTGTCCCATATCCGTGAACAATTGCATCTGGGGAAAGATTCCGTAGTCTTGTGTTTCAGCACGGAAGGAGATACGGATAAGGAAAACTACAAGAGGATAGTCAGGCTCATGGAACTATTGTGAGGGACGAATGTGGCAATATTCACAATGTCGGTTATTCCGGGCCGGCAGGGAATCGTTTTCCAACCTTGTTGGCTTTGACCGGTCTGCCCGTTTAGAAGAACCTTGAAACAATATAGTATACGATTGGGAGAAATATTGCAGGAAGCAGGTTCCCGACTTTGATTTTTTTTATCCCAAGCATACTTAAGCCAATGGCGAAGATCAAAATGCTGCCTATTAACGACATCTGAGTAATAACAACGTCTGTAAGCAAAGGTTTTACGAAGTTTGCCAGGAAGGTGATAACACCCTGATAAATTAATACCGGAAACGCTGCAAATGGTACTCCGATGCCCATGGTAGCGGCAAATACCACTGAACTTACGCCGTCAAGGATTGCTTTGGCGAAAAGTGTTTTCGGGTTTCCTGTCAAACCATCTTCAAGAGAACCAACAATAGCCATTGCACCAACGCAGAATACAAGACTTGCAGTTACGAACCCTTCAGAGAAATTACCCCCGTTTTTGAAGAACTTTTTTTGAAACCAGGCCCCCAGGTTCTCAAGCTTGTTTTCAATATTGATCAATTCACCAATAATCCCCCCGATTACAAGGGAAAATATCATTGTCATGAGATATTGCCTGTCCAGCTTTCCATGGCCAAGCACCTGGAAAATACCCTGCAATGCACCGGAAATGCCTATAAAAAGCACTGACAGGCCAATGGCCTGCATGATAATGTTTTTATATCTTTCGGGAAGGCCTCTTTTAAAAATGAGTCCGATTGATCCGCCTGCGACTACTGCAGTTGCATTTACTATGGTTCCGATCCCGATCATATCCGGTCTCCAATACTAAACGATTCTACTTTCTGAATTTTCCCCTTCAAAGTATACCTTATATTTATTCCTTTGACAATTTCGGATTTCTCCGGGATATATGGGAGTGAGCAGCAAATGGGAATCATTTTCAGCCGGCCTCCCGGGATCTATTACATTTGGGAGGACGGGAATTTACAGTCGTTGCTGCCTCAGGTCAGTTAACAGACAGCAGATTTGATTCGCTGCAGTTCATACTCATTTCAAGAACGAAAGCAGCCATGACTTTGGGAGAAGTTTTCATGTCATCTTCAAGCCACTGTTGGATAGCTCCTATACAGCCTGAAATAAGAAATGGCATAAGGTAATGCCTTCTCGCAGGATCCTGATTTTGTTCCAATACAGGGAAGGATTCTTTAATGACCTTCTTCAATCTCTCAACAAAGGCGTAGTCTCCGTCTGGCCCGAGCAAGATGCTGCATAATTGGGAATATTCGCTGATGTATTCAAAAATGTAATTGGTTAAGGAAAGGATATTTTCATTGTTGGAGCCCTTTGTAGAAAATTTTCCAAGTGCCTCGCTGAAATATAAGAACATCTCTGTCTCTACTTTTTCAACCATATCAAAAATGTCTTTGTAGTAAAGATAAAAAGTCGCACGGTTGACATCCACCAGCTCAGTCAGTTCCTTTACGGTGATCTTGTTGATTTTTTTTTCCGACATAAGCTTGGTCAGTCCCTGGAGCAGCAATTTTTTGGTTCTGCGTACACGCCTGTCCACATTATTTGCATTCATATAAAAGTATCTCCCTTTATGAATTTTTCGTTAATATTTCAACATATATCGTTAAAGTGTCGATTATCAAACAAATGTATGATAAATTAACGATTGATTATTATATAACATCAAAATTATAATATACATATGTCGATTAATCAACAGTTGTTTAGCGGAAGGGGAAGTATATTATGCGGAAAATATTAAAATTCCGGTGGATTCTATTGGTTGTGTGGCTTGTTGTCACAGTACTGTTTACGATATTCCAGCCCAATCTGAAACAGATCCTTAACCAAAATGGCGAGGTAACGGTGGGAGATAACGCACCTTCCAAGGTAGCATCAAGGATGCTGGAAAAAATGGCTACCGCCAAAGGGGATTCACTAATTCTCGTATTTAATGATGAAAAGACACTTTCCGATAATGAAATGAAGGATATTGAGAAAGGGATTGATGAACTAAAGGCCGGCAAGGAAAAGCTTCAGATCACCAATATCATAGATCCCTTTGGAACACCGGACGCGCGTGATCAGTTGCTGTCGGAGGACAAAACAACCCTGCTTGTCCAGATTAATTATGAGAAGGGCACCCGGGAAAATCAAACCGTTATCGATGATTTCAACAATGCAATCAAGGATGTCGGAGTGCAGCACTATATAACAGGAGAATTAGCTGTTACAAATGATTATTTGAACTCTGTCGGTAAAGGGGTGGATAAAAGTGCACTAATAACTGTTGTATTTATATTATTGGTGCTGATCCTGATGTTCCGATCGGTGGTCACACCGTTTGTATCCCTTATATCCGTGGGAGTTTCCTATATCTGCTCCATGGGCATCATCGGCATATTGATCCATGCCTTCAACTTTCCGATTACAAGTCTGACACAAATGTTTATCATCATTGTGTTGTTCGGGATCGGAACAGACTACCATATCCTTCTTTTCAACAGATACAAGGAAGAACTTGGGAATGGCTTGTCAGTAGAGGAGGCCATTGCGGTAAGCTATAAGACTGCCGGCAAAACTATATTTTTCAGCGGGCTTACTGTTTTTATGGGTTTTGCGAGCCTTAGCTTCGTACAATTTCCGATCTATCGGTCGGCCAATGCTGTTGCAATAGGTATTGCAGTTCTTCTGACAGAAATGATGACATTGACACCGATCATGATGAGGCTTTTGGCAGGAAAGCTGTTCTGGCCGTCCAAAAAGGCATCCGGTCATAAGGACAGCAAATTGTGGGAGAAAGTGACTGCTGCTTCCGTCAGACACCCTGTAATTTCCTTGTTCATAGTAGCTGCCATTCTTTCTCCAATAATAATATTCAACAGTCCCCGATTGTCTTTCGACAGCCTGAAGGATCTGAGTCCGGATAATCCATCGGTACAGGGCTTCAGTCTTGTAAAGGATAAGTTCGGTGCAGGGAAGGCTATGCCTACGACAGTAGTGATTCAAAGCAAGGATGTCATGGACAACAACGAATCTTTGGCAGCACTGGACAACCTGACTGAAAAACTCAAAGAGCTTGATGGAATCAAGGAGGTGCTGGGACCTACCAGACCGAAAGGGGAGATCATCAAGGACTTCTATACGAATGAGCAGACGAAAACAGTTGTGAGTGGATTGTCTGAAGCAAATGACGGTGTGGGAAAGATCAAGGACGGATTGGATAAAATCAGGGACAATCTTTCCACTCCGGATTTTTCACAAGTGAGCGAATTATCTGCCGGGACCGGAAAGCTTCAGGATGGAATGGTTGCAATGACCGAGGGACTCAAAAAAATCAATGATGGGATTGATCAGGGTGCCGGCGGTGCAGATAAGCTGGCTTCAGGAATTTCACAGCTAAAAACCGGTGTGACAGGCTTGAATGAGGGACTAAAAACCATCTCCGGCAAGCTTGGCGAGATCAATAAGGGCTATATGGAGCTTGGCGGAGGATATAAAGCCATACCGGCCTCCATGGAACAGCTTAAGCAATTGATCGGCATGATGCAGGGAACTGTCGGAAAGATTGATGCAAAGCTGCCAAATGACCCGGACGTTGCAGCACTCAAGGCTATGATCGTAAACCTGTCCTCCTCCCTGGACAAGATTTCTTCAGGGATGGATACTGCCAATGGAAATTATGATAAACTCACTTTGGGATTGACGCAGTTGAACAATGGACTGAAAACCATGATCGACAATACAAGCCCCAAATCGCAGTTGGTTTTGGGAATCAGCCAGCTTGAGGAAGGCGCCGCGGCACTCTCAAAAGGTCTGAAGCAGGGAAGCGCCGGGCAAAAGACGGTTATTGAAAGTATGGCTCAATTGATTGCCGCCGAGGGAAAGGTCAAATCGGGACAGGATTCTCTGTATAACGGGCTAAGCCAACTTGGTGGTGGGATGACCCAGTTGAAGGACGGCGTGAGCAAAAGCAGCGACGGATTAGCGGCGATTTCGGACGGAATCAATAAAACCAATGATTTCCTGACGCAGCTTACAAATACAAAAAGTTTTTATATCCCGAAGGAAGCTTTTGAAAATGCGGATGTGACCAAAATGCTTGATGCATACATGTCCAAGGATAGAAAGACAGCAAAAATCACTGTTGTGCTGGACTATGAACCATATTCCGACAAGGCAATCGGCCTGATTGACAAAATCAATGATACTATAGACAGCCAGCTTGATGGTACAAAGCTTTCCGGCGCAGAATACGGCATCTCGGGCGTAACCGCGCACTCCAATGATTTGAGCAGGATGGCAACTCATGATATTACATTTACTGAAATTATCGTACTAATTGCGATATTCATCCTGCTGCTGCTGATTATAAGGTCCTTCTGGATTCCGGTATTTGTAGTGGGCTCGCTGGTGGTGGCCTATTACACCTCGCTTTCGGCGGTTGCCTTTCTATCGAAGCAGCTCTTTAGCAGCGCGCAGAATGGACTGTCGTGGAACGTGCCGTTTTTCTCCTTTATTGCAATAACGTCTCTTGGCGTGGATTACAGCATATTCCTTTTAAGACGGTTTAAAGAATATCCCGATCGTCCTGTAAAGGAAGCAATTGTTGCTGCAGCCAAAAATACCGGAGGGGTTGTTATCTCAGCAGCTATCATACTTTCGGGTACGTTTGCCACACTGTATCCGTCCAACCTGATTATCCTGATGGAACTGGCAATTGGCGTTGTGATAGGGTTGCTGCTGCTCAGCTTCGTATTGCTTCCGGTCGTGATACCGGCTTTGATTTCAATCACTGAAAAGGTCACAACAAAAGCACATACTGCTGATTCAAAATTAAAATTGCCTTTGGAAGGCTAACAGGACCGGAAAGAGGTTTCCATACACTTGTAAAGACCCTTGAAGTGCCGCAAAAAGCGAGCTTCAAGGGCCTTTTTTATGTCAATTCGATTGACGGCAAGATTACTTTTCCGTCAAAAAACAGAGTGAATAAAACTGAATTTCTACAGGCAAACTTACATCCATGGTTTTAAGGAGTTAGAGCAGTTACTATTTTAACGGAAATGGGGATAAGTTCATGTCAGGTATTTTCAAAACAAAGTCCATTGATACGCTATTACAGGAATCCGGAGGCGAAGCAGGCAATTCGCTGAAAAAAACCCTGGGTGCATTTGAATTAACCATGCTTGGGATAGGTGCAATCATAGGCACAGGCATATTTGTACTCACAGGTGTTGCTGCCGCCAAATATTCGGGACCCGCTCTGATTCTTTCGTTTGTACTTTCCGGGTTGGCGTGCGCGTTTGCTGCATTGTGCTATGCCGAGTTTGCCGCCATGGTTCCTGTTGCCGGCAGTGCCTATACATATGCGTACACGGCATTAGGTGAGATTTGGGCATGGATAATAGGCTGGGACCTTATTCTCGAATATGCTGTTGCCATTGGTGCTGTGGCAATTGGATGGTCAGGGTATATTACAAGTCTGCTGGAATCCGTCGGGGTGTATCTTCCGGCGGCCCTGGTCAATGCTCCTGGTGTTAAGGGCGGATTTTTCAATCTTCCTGCGGTTATCATCATCACGCTTATAGCAGCACTTTGATTAAAGGCGTTAAAGAAAGTGCTGTAACGAATAATATTATTGTTGGAATTAAAATGCTTGTAGTTTTACTGTTTATAGCCATTGGTATATTCCATATAAACCCTGCAAATTGGCATCCTTTTATGCCCTATGGCTGGAATGGCGTATTTACGGGGGCCTCGATCGTATTCTTTGCATATATAGGTTTTGATGCGGTTTCAACAGCCGCGGAAGAGGTCAGGAATCCTCAGAGGGATCTTCCCAGAGGGATTATTATTTCTCTTATAATTTGTACGGCTCTATATATTGTGGTATCCGCAATACTGACAGGGATGGTACCCTATATGAAATATGCGGATACTTCGGCACCGGTTGCTTTTGCTCTCCGGCAGATCGGAATCAATTGGGGATCGGCACTTGTATCGGTAGGGGCAGTATGTGGAATTACATCGGTACTTCTTGTGATGATGTTTGGTCAGACACGTGTACTATTTGCCATGTCCAGAGACGGCCTGCTGCCAAAGGTATTCGGCAGTGTTCATCCCACGTTTGGCACCCCTGCAAAAAGTACGATTTTTGTTGGGGTTGTAACTGCTTTTGTCGCAGGATTTATGCCAATAGGCGAAGTGGCTGAATTGACGAATATTGGAACATTGGCTGCGTTTATAGTCGTATCAGCAGCAGTAATCGTTTTGAGGAAAAAAAGACCTGAATTGGAGAGGTCCTTCAAATGTCCCGGAGTTCCTGTTATTCCAGCCTTAGCCATCCTATTTTGTGCATTTCTTATTTATAAATTGCCTGTGATTACTCATTGGAGGTTTATTATCTGGATATTAACCGGCTTTGTCGTATATTTCCTTTATGGAAGGAAACATAGTGCCTTATATGAGGTATAGAGAAGAAATATTTATTTCCCAAAAAGGCTTCTTCGGATTTTTTTACCTGTGGAATTGGATATATCTATATGTAAATATCTGTCGTCTGACAGAAATCACCTCAATTATGGGAAATAACTCAACGAAATGACGTTTTATGTCGAAATATAATATATACCATGAATAAATGCACAAAATCTATAAATTCTGGAAGGAAGCATGAATGAAAAGAACGCAATCAATGGATGAAATTTTAACTTCATGGACTAGATGCATGAAAGCAGGACTGGCAAATTCAGCTGCTGCTTCAATGACCTATGTAAACGAGAATGCCCTGGAAACTGCATTGCAGGAAAGCAAACTACTGGTGTCTTTATTTGAAAGCCTTGGAAAGGAATTTGACGATTTGGCCATACAAAACAGATCGGTATTTTTATTAATCAATTCCGAAGGGCTGCTTTTAAAAAAAAAATGTTCAGGCGAGCAAAACAAAAAGACAGAGCTATCAGCGATTAAGGCGGGCATGTCTTTTGTCGAGGGAACCTGCGGAACCAATGCAATCGCTTTGTCCATAAAACTGAAAAAACCGGTTTATACCATGCCCATACATCACTATTGCGATTTTTTGAAATGTTTTTATTTATATACAGTCCCGCTTAATGTTAATGGAACTGCAGTAGGATATCTGGCAGTGTGCAGTTTGAATAAAGCGATTAAAACGGAACTTATGGTAATTATTGAACTGACAGCTTATAAAATAGTGCAGGAGTTTAAAACAAAAGAAATGAGTCTGACTTTACCAGTCGGCAACGAACTTAGATTTAATGAAAGACAGTTGGATATTTTAAAACTCCTGGCGATGGGACTGCCGGATAAAATTATTGCTCTTGAAAAAGGCATTACGTTGAATACTGTTAAATATCATAAAAAAAATATATTTAAGAAGCTGGGTGTAGAATGTTCCGTACAAGCGATCATCAAATGTTTAAAATTGAATGTATTGTCCATTGATGAAATCAATTGATATCTATACAGATGTTTTCTATTAAGGTATCCCACATTTCTATTTCTTCAGAAAATAAGCGCTTGCAGGCATCATTAACATCAGCTATTTTTCTGCTTCTATCAGTCTTTAATTTGTAAACGATTAAAAGCTGAGACCGAACTATCAACCATCCGTTTTGCAGTTTCCCGCTTCTTTGAACAAGTTGATTGATCAACTCGCTATCACAATATTCATTTAGTTTCAGTCGGAATAAAATTCCGTTAGCTTTATGCCGATTCGAGATTTGGTAGAGATGTATTGCGATGACATCACGCCGTCTGCTCTTGTCAAAATCTTCGTCAGCCAATAACCAGAAAGGATCTGTTTTCATAGTGCTGAGTTCTTCGACAAGTCTTTTTGCATTGCTTACAACATCATTTATAGAAAGGATATAGGGTCGGATAGGACTTGCTATTTTCAGGATATCACCATGGGGATCCAGATTACAATTTTTAATTGCCGATAGAAAACGTTCCTCAGGTATTTCATGTGCATCATACCCGGAATTATCCTCGTCAAAAGCATAAAAAACTTTTTTTTCATCGTCAAAACCATCAATTACAGCAGTATGGTGCCAATGATTTACTCCAAAACTCATGCTGTTGGGCAGCCAGTAAAACAGATCCACACCTACCTGTATGATTTCTTTTTGAAGGATAAGAGTTTTTAGTATTTCAAGGCAGTTCTCTTCATCTCTGAAATGAAGGGGTTGATATGTAAAAATCCCTTGCAGATATTGTTCCCGGAACATTCTCATTGGCTGGAGACAAAGATGGTTAAATAATGTACTGTTTTCATCGGGACCTGCTGTTCCCCACAACTGAACATCGTAATGATAATCATTCAGGTATGGGGATATCTTGTAACTTGGTTCAATAGATGTTAATATAGTGAGAATTTTGTTATAATAACAGGTTATCCAATAATCATTAAAGGGTTTTAAACCTAAACGTACCAACATTCTAAAGCCCTCCTTGCCTATTGCAATATCTTTATTATCTGACAAACATATAGTAAAAGCAAGAAAATATTACAGAATAAATTAATAATGGAAGCTTTTCAAAATTATAT
The DNA here is from genome assembly GCA_023399355.1 of Bacillota bacterium. Taxonomy (GTDB): domain Bacteria; phylum Bacillota; class Clostridia; order Acetivibrionales; family DTU013; genus UBA1305. The sequence goes on from JAEWQC010000278.1 coordinate 24,655, forward strand.
TTACAATAATGAAATAATATGGTAAATTTATGGTATTGTCATAAAAAGGTATATTGAGGTGAGGCTTTTGTGGAATATTGTATAGGTATTGATATTGGAGGCACAAATATAAAGATCGGGTTGTTCGAAGTAATAAACCGGAAAAGCCATCACATATCGTTACTACAAATAGAGAGCCTGCCAACAAAAGATAATGTGGGCAATATGACCAGATTTATTATAAAAATATCAAAAAGTGTAAAAAAAATCTGTGAATATCAGCAGATCAGTGTGAAAGATATTTGTTCCATAGGGATGGGATTACCAGGGGATACGGACTATTCTGAGCCACAAAATCCAAAAGTAACACGAAGTAACCCGAACCTTAATTTTATCGTAGGAAAAAGTGCAGAAGAAATACGCAGGGATTTGGTTAAAAATATTGGTCTCAATGAAGAAATACGACTTTCATTATATAATGATGTAATAGCAGCCTCAATAGCAGAAATCAAAACAGGAAGCCTGTCAGATAATAAAGAAAGAGCAGCAGTAGTGATGATCGGGACAGCAATTGGATGTAGTCTGGTTGATGAAAATGGCGAAATATTTGAAAAGGAAAAGTCAATCAGAGAAATGAGCACATATGCAGTTGCTGATGAAAATGGACGATTTCCTGAAAGTCCGGAAGATATGCATTATTTTGATTGTCCTTGTATGGGACCGCTAGCCAACAAAATCAAAGCATTATTAAAATCAAGACTGAATTCTTCTACCTGTCCTGATTGGTTAAAAAGAGAATTCCCGGATGAAAAATCGATAGAAGCCATAGATAGTAATTATGGCATCAGATTCGTGGAATATTTAAAATTGGAATTAAGCAATCCAGCGTATGGGGATTTCTTTATAAATATTTTTAGTGATTTTAGAAAATATTTAGTCCAGGGAATCATTAGGTTGTGTAACAAACATGCACTTGCTAAGATATCGATAGGGGGAGGCTTGTTTGAGTCCGAAGATGCTTTGTTTTTTGAACCTGTAAGAGAAAGCTTGGAAAAGTCGGGTATTCGATTGGTTAAAGCTTTAAAACATTCGGGTGTATACGGCAATGCTCTGGCAGGGTTGAATTTATAGGGGCATAAGGTTTGCATAAGTGCCTCTTTATTGAACTTTATTGTAAACTATACAGGTTTATACTTTACAAAGTATTCATAAAATGTAGAAAAACTACCTTATTAGGTAGTTTTTCTACATTTTATGAATACTTATAATGACTTATTACTACACTTAAATACAATAGTAAAATGCTGGATTATTAGCTAAAATACTAAATACAAGAAATTTCATAAATGGATTTTATTAATGACACTTCAATTTATAGTAGACAATTCAAATTAAAGTAGACATTTCAATATAAAGTAAATGAGAGAAGGGTGCTTAATGCCGCTAATTGAAGTAAATAATCTGGTAAAGGACTATAAGCTTAATGTAAGGAAAAAGGGTTTGTTGGGATCAATACATAGTCTGGTGATACCTGAGTACAAAATGAAACGTGCAGTGGACAATATAAGTTTTTCGATCGAGAAAGGTGAAATGGTAGGCTTTATAGGACCTAACGGGGCAGGAAAATCCACAACGGTGAAAATGCTGACCGGAATTCTGGTGCCCACTGCTGGTTCTATTTCCATAGGCGGTTTATGCCCTCACAAGGACAGGAAAAAGAATGCTTTTCGCCTTGGTGTGGTTTTTGGCCAAAGAAGCCAGTTGTGGTGGGATTTACCTGCCGCCGATACTTTTGATCTTCTGAAATACATATATAAGATACCGGACAAAACTTTTAAAAAGAACATGAGCATTTTTAATGAATTATTAGGAATTAACGATTTCATGTCCCAATCTGTGAGACAACTCAGCCTTGGACAGAGGATGAGGGCAGATATTGCAGCTGCAATGCTCCATGATCCGGAAATCATTTTTTTCGATGAGCCTACCATTGGGCTTGATGTCATAGCAAAGGAAAAGATTCGTGAATTCATAAAGTTCATCAATAAGGAAAAGGGCACTACAATGCTGTTTACAACACATGACATGCAGGATATAGAAAAGACTTGCCAGAGGATGATTATCATAGATTCGGGTGTGACAATTTACGACGGCACAGTTGAGCAGATAAAGGAACAGTATGGCACGAGCAGAACTCTGGTGGTGGATTTCACGGATAAATTGGGAACGATAGAGATACCTGGAGTTGAGGTGGTTGAAGAAAAAGGAAACAAGAAAAGGTTTCGCTTTCAAAAGGATGAGATCCAGGTATCCAGCCTGATATACGAATTGAACCAAAAATACGGCATCGTTGATCTTACAATCCAGGAGCCTGAAATTGAGGGAATCATAAGGGAAATTTATCAGGGAGGAATTAAGTTCAATGAGAGTCTATGTGGAGTTTGCTAAAAAAGCCTTCCAGAATAACATTACCTACAGGGCGGATTATATAGCAGGTGTGATCAATGCAATCGTAATGATTTTTGTCAATATTTCTATCTGGAAAGCAATATACGAAGATGAGCAGACTGTTGAGGGTGTCCAGTTCAAGATTCTTATAACCTATGTGGTTCTGGCATTTCTCATGCAGTGTATCTATGGCATGGAAGAATATTTTATAGAAACAAAGGTCAGATCAGGATCGATCAGTCTGGATTTATTGAAGCCTATCAGCTTCAGCGGTTATATTTTCTCATACAATGTGGGTATCCTGGTGTTCAGGGTGCTTATGCAGCTGATTCCCGCCCTGCTCGTATCCATTATTCTGTTCGGCATGCTGCCTCCCTTTAATCTCACCATGCTGGCTTATTTCTTTCTCAGTCTTGTCTTAGGGTACCTTGTGTTGTACAATTTGAACTTTATTGTATGGATAAGCTCATTTTGGTTCTATTGGTCATTCAGTCTGGTAACTATAAAGGATACGGCGGTAATGATCCTGTCGGGAGCTTTGCTGCCGCTTTGGTTCATGCCTCAGGCAATGGTGGATTTTATAAACCTGACTCCATTTGCTTCCATATATTATGTTCCCATTTCCATATATCTGGGGCAGGTTCCTCCGGACGAAATTATTATTGTGCTTGTCAAACAGGTAATCTGGGCAGGGCTTCTATTTGTCATAGGGAAGCTTCTGTGGAGCACTGCATTGAAAAAACTGGTGGTACAAGGGGGATAATCCATGAAAAAGACCTCATTATACAGCATGTCTGAATTATTTGTTTTATTGCTTGTATACTCGAAACTTTGCCTGAAAAGAACTCTTGAATACAAATTTGACAAGACTTTTACCATGATTGCTATTTTCTGCAGGGAAATGATAAGTGTGGTGGTCATGTTTCTCATTCTTACCAGATTCGTTCAGATCAAAGGATGGGACTACAGGGAAATGTTCTTCCTATACAGTTTTCTGTTTTTATCCTACAGTATTTTTGTATTTTTCTTTGCCGGCCTGAGAGATTTTGCCGAAATGATATATTCAGGGGAATTTGACAGATTTTTAACCAGACCACTGGATCTTATGTATCAGATCATAGCCGCCAAGATTGACTTCAGTGCGACTTTAGGACATGGAATAGTAGGGGTCATCCTGTTTGTAAATACTGCTTTTTCGGTAGGGATAGAATGGAATGCTCAAAATATTTTGTATTATATTATCGCTCTAGTAAGCGGAGCAGTCATACAGGCTTCCATATTTTTATTTGCAGCTTGTTTCAGCTTTTGGACTTTTAAAACCGATAACCTGAGGAACATGGTATTCTTCAATGCAAGAAGGATTTCAGGCTATCCAATGAGCTTTTATCCGGGAATAATACAAAAGTTGATTATGTATGTCATTCCTTTTGCTTTTGTAAACTATTTCCCTGCACAATTCTTTCTTAAAAAACCTGAAATGTCTTCGTTCTGGAGCGGATATCTTTACTTTGCTCCCATAGTGGCGGCAATCATGTTTGTGCTGGTCTATCTATTTTGGAAGCAGGGGGTCAGGCGTTATTCCAGCACTGGCACATCAATGTAAATACCAGAAAAAGTTTTACAAATATGTTCTGTGAGGTTTTATCTATGAAAAGCTATAAAAATGTGATTGTGTTCGGCCTATTGGTTTTAGCAGCAGCAGTATTTCTGGTAGTGAAATTTGTGAACTTTGATGATCTGCTGAAGTCTGCAGGTTATTATGAAGACAAGATCAGCATCATCAGCACTGCGGATATCCATGGGCATATCGTCTACGATGATGAGACCGGAGGATATTATTCCCTGGATGAGGTTAGCGTGGAGATGGGTATGCCTCTGATGAAACACATCATTGATGGTATAAAAGCCAAGAATAAAAACAATTTGCTTTTAGACTCGGGAGATATGTTCCATGGTACAAACGAGGCGAATATCGAAAAAGGGAAAGGCGTTGTTGAGGTAGCAAATTTGATGGGCTACAATGCAATGACCCCAGGCAACCACGATTTCAATTTCGGCTTTGACAGATTGCTGGAGATAAAGTCCCAGCTTAATTTCCCTGTTCTTTCAGCCAATATTTATAAAAACGGCAAACCTGCTTTTCAGGAATACAAAATTGTTCAAGTAGGGAACAAGAAAATTGGCCTATTTGGCATGACCGAGACGACGGCCTTACTAAATACAAACTCAAAGGATACCAAGGGAGTAACTCTGGAAGACCCTGTAAAGACTGCTTCAAGAATTGTAGCAGAATTAAAAGGGAAGGTCGATGCCATCATCCTCATCTCTCATCTGGGTGATGACAAAGACAGGAATGTAGTCAAGAAAGTAGACGGTATAGACCTCATACTTTGCGGACATCATCACTTTCTTTATAAAAAGGCTGTCAGGGTCAATAATACCTATCTTGTTGAAGCGGGAGGGTATAGCACCCATGTCGGACTGGCGGATATGTACTTCAGGAATGGGAAAGTATCCACGGTTGCCTGGAGTATCCATAACAGCAAGGATAAAACCAAGGCGGATCCCGCAGCGGACGCGGCAGCACAGAAGTATCATGCGATAGCCCTTGAAGCCAGTAAAGAGGTTGTTGGCAAGACAAAAGAGAAACTTGATGGATTCAGAGCAAATGTAAGGACAAAAGAGACGACACTCGGCAATGTACTTACGGATGCAATGCGTGAGATCGGAGAAGCGGATATCGCCCTGATGAACGGCGGAGGAATCAGGGAAAGCATTCCCGCAGGAGATATAAACCTGTATGACATTGGGAAGTCGCTTCCTTTTATCAACTCCCTTGTAACAATAGAAGTCAAAGGAGACAAAATTTACAGCGCAATTGAAAGAGGGATCAGGTTGTATCCGAATGGCGGATCCAATGGAGGCTTCCTCCATGTTTCAGGAATGACTTACCTGTTCGATGCTTCAAAAGCTGCGGGAAGCAGGGTTGTGAGTATAACAAAAGATGGTAAGCCGCTGGATAGGAACAAGTATTACAAAGTGGCTACCAATGATTATCTTTATAATGGTGGAGATGGTTATGTGGAGCTTGCAGATGCGACGCTTTTAAGCAAGGGCGAACTGCTGAGGGACGTTCTGGCAAAATACATAAAGGAGAAGGGTGAAATCACTGCAAAATTGGAAGGCAGAATAAAGGTTGTTAATGAAAGATACAAGTAAGTATTTAGTATAAATTATAATTTATCGAGGAGTGTTGATTTTATGCAAAAGCAGGAGATTCAAAGTAAGGTTTGTGAGGTTGTAAGCAGGCTTGGACAGTTCAATAATGATAATGTCCAGGTAGACAGTGATTTAAGAGATAATTATGGGGTCGACTCAATCGTGCTTGTGGAGCTTTTAGTAGAAATTGAAGATCTATTCGGAATCACATTCGACAGCAGCTTATTAACCTACGAGACATTTTCCACGGTAGGCTCCATTTCAGATTATGTCTGCGGGAGATTGAACCCCTGATTAACCTAAAAGGACAGCAAAAGGTGATTGATGATGAATACTTTAACGAATACGGTACCCCGGTATTTCGAGCCTTATGTGAATGATTGCTTTCATAATTCATACGCTGCCGTACTTCAGCATATGGGCTTAAATCCCGTCCTGATGCTTGCGGATTATCTCTCTTTTATGTATGACAATAAAAGTGAGATGATCGGAGTGAATTATTTTTATAGGAGTAATACTTCTGTTGAGTTTACAGAAGAAGAACTCAATACCTCGCTTGAATTCGTTTATCTTCCTGCCACCTCCCATTACGGTTCAACTGCTGGGATGCATTCGAAAACCAGGTGCAGGGATAGAGTGAACATTGAAATGTATATAGAAGACGATTCCGGGATTGCATACTCACGTTTAAAGGAATTAATTGATAACGGGATACCTGTAATAGCAGCCATTGATTTGTACTATATGAATTATCACAGAGCGTATCAGAAGGAACATGGACTGCACTGCATTGTAATAACCGGATATAATGAAGAAGAGGGTTATTTTGAACTTTTTGACAAGTTTAAACTTTCAAGCAGTGATTTTGACGGAAGAATCCCCATCAGCGACGTCAATCTGGGCAGGGTGTCGGATAATCCACTGCCTTCGGAAGAGAAGGTCAAGAGACCTATACGGAATCTTTGGATTGAGATAAAAGCAGATAAGGATTTTAAAATTACGCAGGACAAGCTGATGCATGTATTGGAGGAAAGCTGCAGGAGGTTGTCCGGGAAAAAAGAGGTGCTTGGACATCGATGCGGGGTAGAGATGCTGGATGCTTTCATGAAGGATTTGCTGCTGAAGAAGGAAGAGGAACTGGATGATAAGAGAATCAGCTGGTACAGGAACTATTTGAACTCCTCCTTTAAAGTGATTGCACGCAGCCGAAAGCGTTTTATGGCGTTCATGGGGGAGATGGGCGCTATGCTTCCCGAACAACTGGTTTCGGAGGTGTCCGGTTATCTGGATGATTCTTCGAAGCATTGGGACATCTGTGCCAGTATTGTATTGAAGATGGGCATCAAGAAATCACTTTCCCTTACAGATGATTTGGTCAGGCAGCTCGGCGAGATTCGGAATATCGAAAGCGGTATTGCGAACGTGTTGGAAAACTATTTTGACAGACAACGTGATTCAAATAGAAGGAGCAACCTATATGCATAAAGAGAATTATTCACCATGGAACCTTTTTCTGGAAAGCTGCGGGAAATATCGGGACAACACATTGCTCATATACAACAATAATAAATTCACCTATGGGCAGATATATGACAAGGTGCTGGAATTCTGCAGCTTGATTGAAAGATGGGATTTTACCATTGGCGGAGTTTTCCTTCCCAACTGTACCGAGTTTATTACCAGCATGTTGGGGTTAAACCGCCGGAAAAAGGTCTTTGTATCTCTGTCGTACCAGTTTAAGGGTGATACGCTTACCGAGTTGATGAATTATACCGATATTGAGCTTTTGATTACTGATACCAAAGGGTATGATGCGATCCGGAATAGTATGGACATGCTGAATGTCAGGATAGTTCTTGTCCTGCAGGATAACGGCAGCTTTATCCACTATGAGATTCCTGCCAAAAGCAAAAGGGAACTGCCGGGGATTACGGAAGATACTTTCGGGATATGCTTTACATCAGGTTCTACTTCGAAGCCAAAGGGAATTGTATTGTCAAACTATGCGATTACCGGTAATGCACTGGCTGTAGCAGAGCATCTCGGATTTTCAAGTGAAGAAAGGACCATTATTCCAAGATCCCTTGCCCAGGCAAGCCCCATATCCGGGGATGTGCTGATGGCAATCAGCCGGGGCGGCGGCATCATACTTCTGAATAATGTGTTTCATCCTGCTATTTTTCTCAAAGCAATTCAGGAACATAAGGCTACAAACTTTTATATCGTCAGGACAATGCTCCTGCAAACCCTCGAGTATTCCCAGCTGAAGAATTATGATTTGAGCTCCGTCAAAAGAGTCCTTATTGGAGGGATGGTAAATCCTCTTACCATATACCGCCGTGCAGCAGAAGCTTTCCCGGGAGTGAGACTATATAACGCATATGGTACGTCTGAAGCTTCGGCCAGAGTGACTTTCGGTGAACATGAGGATGTAACCTCTCTGGCTTGTGTCATCGGAAAGCCCATGAGAGGATGCGGCATAAAAATCTTCAAAGATGACGGAAGTGAAGCGGCAACCGGAGAAATGGGGGAGCTGTACCTGACCAGTGATTATATGATGGACGGGTATTACAAATCTCCGCAGCTCACCGGTGAGGCGCTGAGCTCCAAAGGCTTACGTGTCAGGGATCTGGGGTACAAGGATGAAGAGGGGCGTTTTTTTGTACTGAGCAGGAATGACGACATGATCATGCAAGGCGGCAGCAGGGCTTATCCTATAGATATCGAAGAGGTATTGCTGAAAAATCCTGCAATTAAGGAGGCTGCCGTCATTGGGGTTGACGATGAAAAACTGGGGCAGAAGATTGTTGCGATGGTGGTTTTAAATGAAGGATGCGAGGCTGAAGTCAAGGATATTTATAAATGGTGCAATTCAAATCTTGAAGACAGGAAAGTACCAAAGGACATACACATCATCCGTGAAATTCCAAGGAATGTAATTGGGAAAATAAGCAAGAAAGATATTAAAGAACTATATCAAAGCTTAATAGCGAAACAGGAGGTTGTATGATGAAAAGAGAGGAAATATCACTGGAACGTCAGCTTGTGCTTATGACAGCCGTGGAAATGGATGCTTCGCAGGGTGACGAATTGAAGAAAATATTGGAAGGCAGTATTGAATGGAATGAAGTAATATACCAGATGGTTACACACAGAACGTTAAATATGTTCCGATACAACCTGAAAAAATTCGACCTTTTTGATTCACTTGAACAAGAGATCAAAAGGTTGATGAATATGCAATGGGAAGTGTTCGGAGAGAGAAACAACTATTACTTGCAAAAACTTGGGGAGATTCTGAAGGAATTTGAAAAATATAACGTGATTGTCCCGGTTCTCAAAGGGAACCTTTTGGCAAGTCTGGTCTACCCGGCGATTGAGTCCAGAATATTCAATGACCTGGATATGCTTATGAAGCTGGATGATGTGGATTCGGTTGTCAAAGCACTTGAAAACCAGGGCTTTATTCAGGGCAACTATGATGAAGAAAATGATGTGATTGTTGAGGTGTCAAGGAAAGAGAAAGTATTGCACCAGATGGCAACCCATGAAATACATCAGTTTCTGAAAATCAGTGACAATAAGTTTGCAAAGGTGGTTGAGGTGGATGTAAACCACGATATCCTTTGGAAAGGGAATTGTCCATACAAAGTCCTGACAAAAGATCTGATTGAGCGGGCAGTGCCGGTGGAGATAAACAATACAAAAGGCTACATGCTGGATTATATAGATAACATCATCCAGCTCAGCTGTCACCTTTACAAGGAGGCATGCCTGATGATCTGGATAGCCAGCCTGAAGGATTTGAAGATTTACAAGTTTGCGGACCTTTACATGTACATCCGGAAATTTGCAGACAAGATAGACTGGAATTTACTGGTCAGCAGAGTTAAGGAATATGGACTTGAAAAAATTGTATACTATAACTTCTATTATATTGAACTGATGTTTGGAGAGATTGTTCCCCGGTTCGTTAAGGATAGCCTTAAGCCAGACGATCTGTCTTACCTTGATGAATACGCTATTGAAAACAAAGAACCTTCAACATGGGAATTTGATTTCTTTACACGGTTGTTTGATGTAAACAGAATTTTAAAAATTGACCAAAGTAAAGCGGAAGGCATGACGAGATTTTTAAAAGCAAAATTCGGTTGAAAATACAGTCTGTATAGTCAAGGAGTGGATCTCATGGGAAAAAGAACTGTGACGATACTTTGTTCCGGTTTCGGACTTGGACTGTATATACCGGGAGTATTGGCAAGCCGCAGGCTGGAGGAAAAAGACATCTCTACGGAGATACTGGTATTTGAAAACCTGATCTCGAAAGAAAAGAGGGATACGATCCTTAAGAGCCGGAAAGCATGCCATGATAAATTTTCTGTTGCGTTAATGTCGGCAAGGATGCCTATGGATATTCGGCAGAGCATTGACTTTGACCTGGTAGACGAGTTACTGGCAAGTTGGGCAAAGGATAAAAAACGTGACTTTATCATCCTTTCGGGACATTGGATTTATGTTATGGAACAGTACAGGGCGAAAACAGCACCTGACACACTAAATGCAGAGATCCTTTATGTCGACTGCGATTTGCCTCCTTCATGGAAAAGCCTGAAGCAGCATATGCCTGACTACAATCGGTATTATAATGAGATTTGGCTTTACAACTACGAAAATAGGAAGATACAATATCAGATTCCTATTTCCAGGGCCAATCCCATCCTGTATGAACAAAGACCAGAAAGGTTTATTATTCATGGAGGGGGATGGGGAATGGGAACATACCGTAGTAAAATACCCAACCTTCAGAATAAAGGCCTGTCACTTGATATTGTCGCATATGAACTGCAGGAGGCCGCCAACAGAAGAGAAGGGGACAGGTGTTTTATGGTGGATCCCTCCTGGTATGCATGGGATGGTAATAAAAGCGGCTGCTATGAATTTCCTCCATTAGGGGAGATAAAAGTCTCTGAAGAACCGGTATTTAGAAATAAAAAAGAGTATCATGACCTTTTCGATCTGGCAAGAGAAGCAAAAGCGATCATAGGCAAGCCGGGTGCAGGGACGTTGATGGACTCCCTGTCCGCTGCCACGCCTATTATTATGCTGGAACCTTTCGGAGATCATGAAAAAATGAATGCCTCACTATGGGAACAGTTGGGTTATGGCATCTCATACGACAAATGGGAGAATTTGAATTTCTCCGCGGAAATCCTGTGTGAACTCCATGAAAACCTTTTGAAAGGTAGAAAATCAGTTCCCGATTATACAGAGAGCTATCAGTGCAGAACAACAAATTAGAACAGCAGGGGAGGTTAAATAAGGATATGGATATTGAGGAAAGAATCGCTCAGTGTATCGCACTGACACTAAAGGTAGAACCCGAAAGCATTAAAAATATGTCAGGAGATCAAAACTTAAGCACAATAGGAATGGATTCACTTAACAGTATAGATATCGTACTAAGTATAGAAGAGGAATTCGGGATAAACTTTACCGATGAAGATCTTCTTCTGCAGAACCTGAACACCGTCAGTAAACTCATACAAATTGTAGAACGAAAGTTATCGTGCAATGAATAGTAAAATTGGAGTTTTTATAGTCTTTGAAGGAATAAGCGGCTGCGGGAAAAGCGAAAATGTGGAGAGTTTGCGAAGCTACTTGGTTAGCAAAGGATATAAAACCTGCATTATAGAATGGAACTCCAATAAAGTCATCAGAAATATTGTTGAAAAAATGAATCGCCTCAATATTCTCACATCCGGCATTTATAGTTTTTTCCAATGGACAAGCTTCTTGATAGACTACTTTTTTAAATTGATTCCATTGCTAAAAGAGAATACTGTTTTAGTGGCGGACAGATATGTATATACCGGTATGACGCGGGATATAGTCAATGGTGTGGGGCATACACCGGGAAGACTTATTTACAGGCATGTCCTTAAACCGAATTTGATTTTTTTCAATGATATAGATCCCGTCATATGTCATAACCGTATAAAAGAAAGAGGTAAAGTCTTATTTCATACAAATAAAATGATTAAGAGAAATAAAATTCTTAAAAATAAAAGCTTGTATTATCTAGTGAAATTAAGAAGGGAATACCAGCGTCTATTTAGCAGTCAGATGGTTAAAAAGGAGTCTCTCATCATACAGGTTAACGAGAATAGTGACATCATTATTAAATATGTTGAGGATTATATTTCAGGTAAAAAAGAGATGAAAGAATATGTAAAAACATTCTATTGAAAATGTACCAAGATGTTTCGCTATAGCTATTCAAATAACAGGAGGTCATAAATGGAGGGCATCAAGCTTTTTTGCCTGCCGTATGCAGGAGGCTCAGCAACAGTTTATTCAAAGTGGAGAAAATACCTGGACAAGGATATAAAGCTATGCCCCATTGAAATGCCCGGGAGATCCGATAGATCCACTGAACCGTACTATAATAGCGTGGAAGAGGCGATCGACGATATTACGAACATAATCATGAATGAATTGGAAGAGGAAAGTGAATATGCAATATTCGGCCACAGCATGGGCAGTATTATGGCATATGAATTAGTCTGCCGCTTCAAAGAGAAGAACTTAAAACCTCCGATGCATGTTTTCTTTTCAGGAAGGTATCCTCCAAACATAAAAAAGGAAAGAACCTATAAGCATTTATTACCAGATGCGGAGTTTGAACAGGAAGCAAGGAGGTTCGGCGGGATGCCCGAAAATTTATTCAGGTTTGAAGGATTGCTGAAAACTGCAATGAAAACTTTGCGCGCTGATTATAAGGTGATCGAGACCTATGAGAGTGAACCTGCAATACATAAATTGAATTTCAATATTTCCGCATTGGCAGGCACGGAGGATGTGTTGGCTACACCTGTTGAAATGGCGGAATGGGCGAATTATACCGACAAGCAATGTGCCTTTTATTATTTCGATGGAGGCCATTTTTACCTCCACAATCATATGGAAAAAATAACACAAATTATTAATAATACCTTGGTTCTTAATAGATAGGAGGGGGTTATGGACGACAAGACCCTGAATGATATTGCCGAAGAATTTAATACACCTCTTTATGTATATGATACTCAAAAAATCCTTTCACAATATGAACTGCTTAAGAATAGCCTGCCTGAAGAATTCGGGATATTCTATTCCATGAAGGCAAACCCGCTGTTAGGTATATGCCAGCTATTCGAAAAGATGGGGAGCGGAATTGAGGCAGCATCCTCTGGAGAATTGCATACAGCTCTTGCGGCGGGATTTCCGCCGGAAAGAATTGTTTTTACAAGTCCCGGTAAAACGGTTGATGAACTGGAATATGCAATTGAAAGCGGCATTTGCAGCATTAATATCGAATGCCTTGATGAAGCCAGGATCATTAATGATATAGCAATGAAGAAGTCGCGGAAGGTAGATATTTCTATTCGAATCAACCCGGACTTTGATGTCTCGGGATCGGGTATTAAAATGTCAGGTGTGCCGACTCAGTTCGGTATAGATCAGATTCTGCTGGACGATGCATTTGATCAATTAAATTCCTTTTCAAATGTAACGGTGATTGGGTTACATATCTATACCGGTACGCAGGTGCTTCATGCACATAACATTCTCCTTAGTATGGAGCAAATTATTAAATTGGCATTAGAATTGTCAGAAAAGTATCACTTTGAGCTAAAATTTCTGGATTTGGGCGGAGGATTTGGAATTCCCTATTTCAAAGACGAGATTTATCTGGATATGGATATTCTGAGCAGCGGGTTTGCAGGGATGTGGGACAAGTATAAGGGCAGGCTTGCCAAAACAAAGGTTTTTGTGGAAAGCGGGAGATTCCTGGTAGCGGAAGCGGGAACATATCTGATAAAGGTCTTATATAAGAAAGCCTGCAAGGGGAAGAAATATGTTGTCTGTGACGGGGGCTCAAATCAACATGCCTCTTCTGCATTCCTTGGAAGGCACATAAGGAATAATTTCCCCATGCATGTCCTGAACAAGACAGGAAATGAAGAAGACATCAATGTAGTCGGTCCTTTATGTACACCTACAGACATCATTGGACAGAATGTGAAGCTGCCGGAGATGGTTCCTGGAGATATTGTTGCTATTGAAAAGTCAGGTGCCTATGGAATTACTCAAAGTCCGGGATTATTCCTGAGTCATCCTCTGCCGGCCGAGGTGCAGTATTATGCAGGGAAGACGACAATTTTGAGAGAACGGGGGAAAATGGAAGATTTCCTGAAAGGGCAAGCAGGCATAGAGATTATTTAGGATTACAGAAGTTTCCATGCTGACAGCTTATTTAGAAATCTTTCGAGTACTATGGAAAGAAAATTTAATTTGATTAATTATCTTACAGCTGAAAGAAACAAGGGCATAATAATCTGGATATGCAATATTGGTGCGGAGAAATACTGGGGAGAGCTCAGTGCAGGAATGGTTGACAGGGACGAAAATATTGTCGTCAACCGTATAGAAGAGATGAATCTTCTTGTTTGCAGGGAACAGGATATAGTTATCCTGCGTAAGAAGCCGGAGGAAGAATACCTTAACAGGCTCAGAGAACTGGGATTTTCAATCCCGACAATCCTGTCGCCTCGAGAGGTGGATTTATTGACACCCATTTCAGAACTGGTACTAAAGGATGAAGGATTACTGCATGAGTTAAAAGCAATCGCTTCCAAAAAGGAGGAAGTATATTTTGTCCCCTATGCAGTTACTTCATTGGAAGAAAAAATTGCGGAGAAGGCCGGGTTGAAAATCATGGGGGCTCCTTCTTCTGTTAATGCGAAAGTGAATGACAAGATATTTAACAGAGAGATCTCGGAAAAGCTTGGCTTCACGGTCTGTAAAGGCAAAGTGTGCAGCTCCGTTGACGAAATACGTCAGGAATATGAGGAACTTACCAATGAGGAACCAGCCTTTGAGAAAGTCATTATAAAAGAACCGAGAGGCGCATCCGGTAAGGGTTTGTATATCATAGACAGTAAGGAGAAGCTTGAATCAAGCTTGCGGATGATCGCACGGTTTTCAAGGGGCAGGCCTGATGGTAAATGGCTGGTAGAAGGCTGGTATAAAAAGAAGTCCGACATAAATTACCAGATATATGTATCTTCCGATGGTGCAGTCCGGGTATTTTCAATTAAGCAGCAATTATTAAGGGACACTGTCTATATAGGTTCGAAAATGCCATCGGATTTAGAAGATAATGTATTGAATTCCTATAAGGAATATGGGCGGAAGATCGGAGAATATCTGTTCGAGATAGGTTTCACTGGTGTTGCAGGTATTGACTCCATTATCACCGAGCAAGATGTTGTTATTCCAATTATCGAAATAAATGGACGATTTACTTTATCAACCTATATATCCTTTGCAGCGAATATATTTGGAAAGGCAAAGATCCTATCCAGGTACTTCCGGCTAACCCCGGATTCCCCTGTAGGGTATGCGGACATCTGCAGGGAGCTTGACAGGAGGGGCATTCTGATTAGCACCGATAAAAAGGAAGGTGTTTTTGTTTATACCTCCGGGACTCTTCCTGCCATGCTGTATGAAGGTGCTGAATATTATACAGGAAGAGCCTTTGCATTAATTATCTCTGATTCCTGGGAGAAAGTAGAAGAATATAATTCAAAGCTTGGTTCTGTCATGGACGCATTTTCGAAACGCCAATGAGTTTTAAACGCATTGTTGACAATTGCAATGCTTTTCGCTTATTTGCTTTTCTTTCCCAGGAGTTTTCTTATGAGAGGCTTTTTAATGACGATGGCACCCTCGGGACATAATTCCTGGCAGCAGTAGCAGCGAATGCACTGATTGTACTTATAGGACGGAGGATTATCCTTATTGCCGTCATGCCAGTTGACGGCTTTGGGATCGACAGGGCACATCCTGACGCATACTCCGCATTTTTTGCATTTTGCCTTGATCATATACGGCCTTGGAACAATTGCATTATTTATCAGCTTTATGATGCCTCCGCCTATTTTCAGGCTTTTAAGCGGTTCACGGTCTACTTTGAACTTCAGGTTTGTAAAGCTGCCGATCGGATCTCCGACAAGCTCAATCTCACTTTCGTCATACTTGCCAAGCCCGGCTTCCTTCCCCAATGTTACAGTGTGGGAATATTCCGGGTTGACACCGATAATCCGGCAAACAGTGGCATCCAGAGCTACAGGATCTGCTGAAAGCAGGAGAAGCCCCATTTTAACGGGGTCACCGTTCATCGGGCCATTGCCTTCCATGGCGATAATTCCATCCATGATATAGAGCCTTGGCTTGATAAAGGAATTTATATCCACAAGCATTTTTGCAAAATCATACGGATTGGGGAGTTTCACATGAAATTCGCCTTTCAGCATCCCTGGAACACAACCGAACTGGTTTTTTATTGAACCGGTCAACTTTAGGAAGCCATGCGTCTTCAGTTTTGGCAGACTGATCAAACCGTCGCTTTCCAGAACACCATTGGCAAGGATTAATTTCCTGTTCTGGAGTGCTTCCTTGAAAACGACTTCTTTGCCATTGCTGAAATCAGCCAAAGGAATACCAAAATCGTTGGCAATATCAGCACAGCCGGATTTCTTTGCTGCATTTTCAGGGGAACTGAATCCCGGGGAGTCTCCATAGGTCAGATTTACACCTGTGCACTTAAAAATGTCAGCCACCGCTTTGAACACCATTGGGTGGGTAGTTGCAGCTCTTTCAGGAGGCAAGGCCATAATCCAGTTTGGCTTCAAAAGGATTTTTTCTCCGGGCTTTGCGTAAACAGAGGGGCCTCCGAGCAAATCAAGGCCTTTTTGAATAGCCGCCTTTACTTCACTGTAATCATAGCTTTCGCATTTTATTAATGCAACTTTTGACATAGTATCAGCCTCATTTTCTTCTTGATGATATCTATATTATAATATAGATATTATCGCAGAAGTAAATAAATCACCATCAAGAATTAAAATGTTGCGGTTATATTTTTGCGAGGATTATCAAATTCTATATACTGCGGAGGTTTTTTATGTTACTTTACGCTGTAATAAGCATTACTTTGGCACTTGTCTTTTATACGGTCGGCGTCTGGAGTGAAAAGATAGGCGGAAAGCTTCAAAAATGGCATCTGATTGTGTTTTGGACAGGGTTTGCCTTTGATACCATCGGTACTACTTTGATGAGCAAACTGGCCCAAAACGGTTTTCAACTTGATTTTCACGGGATAACAGGAGCAACTGCAATTATTCTGATGTTATTTCATGCAGTTTGGGCTTCGATTGTCCTGCTTCAGAATCATGAAAAAATGAAAATGAATTTTCACAAATTCAGTCTTTTTGTTTGGCTGGTCTGGCTGATTCCCTATATTTCGGGCGCAATATTCGGTATGTCCATGTAGAAAGGTAAAGCGAATAACAGCAGATGCTCCACTCATAAATTGCTCCTTTAAAATGATTTCGTTACCTATGAACCATTATACTTAATAAGAGTATAAAAGTCTTGTCAAGAATGGCGCGATCAAATAATATTGAATGGGACTGACTTCAATGAACGGATCGCATCAGACATATATGGGATTTTAGCGGTATCATTTTTGTATTAATTATTTGAGGAGTGAATGATATGAGAAAAGGTTTTGCGTATTTTGTATTATCGATAATTTTATGTTTTACAATGATTGTCCCGTCGTTTGCTGAAAGTATTCCATCTCCATCTACTGCTGGACCCAGCGGGGATATTACTACTCTGGCAGGACAATTTATTGATGATCTCAAATCAAGTGATTATGAAAAGGCCGGTGCACTTTTGGATGATACCTTGAAAAACGCACTTCCCCAGGATAAGCTCAAACAGCTCTGGGATTCTCTGCAAGCTCAATCAGGTACATATGAAAAGCAAGTTGCCTCAAAGGTGGAAAAGGCCGATGCTTATCAAAACGTTACAGTAACTTGTCAATTTGAACAGGCATACATAGATTTCATCATCACTTTCGATGCCGCTGAAAAGATAGCCGGACTGCACTTTAATCAGAGCACGTATACCGGTGACTCTGTAAAAATGCCCGATTCAGTAACTGAGAAGGATGTGACCGTGGGCAGTGGAGAATGGAAGCTGCCGGGAACATTAACAATGCCAAAAGGCAAAGGCCCGTTTTATGCGGTAGTGCTGGTCCATGGGTCCGGCCCCAATGACCGTGATGAGACAATCGGACCGAACAAACCCTTCCGTGATCTGGCATGGGGACTTGCGTCGCAGGGCATTGCGGTATTAAGGTATGATAAACGGACAAAAGTGTATGCAACGAAATTGCAGGCAGCCGGTGGAATTATTACAGTAAAGGAAGAGAGCGTAGACGATGCATTGGCTGCGGTAACACTTCTTAAAAACACGTCTGGCATCAACAAGAAGAAAATATTTGTCGCCGGACACAGCCTTGGTGGTATGCTCATCCCCAGGATTGGTGCCGGAGATACCGGTATTGCAGGTCTTGTATCACTTGCAGGCCCTGCTCGACCCCTTGAAGATATTACGCTTGAACAGTGCGTGTATTTGCTCTCATTGGATACAGCCTCAGCAAAAGCGGATAAAGACAAATATCTTTCCCAAATAAAAGCTCAGGTGAAAGCAATAAAAGATCCTAAACTCTCAGCTAAAACGCCTGCATCACAGTTGCTGGGAATCCCTGCAAAATACTGGCTTGACTTGCGGGGCTATAATCCACCTGCCGCGGCAAGCAGGTTAAAACAGCCCATACTCATACTGCAGGGCGGCAGGGACTATCAGGTGACTTCCGTAGACTTCAAGCTTTGGAAGGCTGGATGCTCCGCTAAAAAGAACATGACATATATGTTTTATTCCGATTTGAACCATCTTTTCATGACCGGAAAAGGGAAGAGCACACCGCAGGAATATGAACAGCCGGGTCATATCAGCGAGAAAGTACTTAAGGACATCGGTACATGGATAAAACGGAATTAATGGATTCCAGAAGGATAAATTGTCACTTAATTTGTTATTGCACGGAGTAAGTGCTATAGTGGATTAGTTAGGAGTCATTGATGATGAGTGTTGAAAATAAGGATAAATATCTATTGGCAGCTTAAAGAAATATATTGTTGGGGGGAGAAAGATGGGTTTTTTAATAATTCCACTGTTAATTCTGGCTGGTATAATCGCATTTTTTATCATGATCGGTTTTAGAATAATTCCAAACAACAAGATTGCTATTGTTGAGAAATGGTGGTCTCACAAGGGTTCACTCAATGAGCAGATTATTGCGCTTAAGGGTGAGGCCGGTTTCCAGCCGCAGATCATCAGAGGAGGCATTCATTTTCTGACCCCTTTGATGTATAAGGTTCATATATGCCCGCTTGTGACTGTCCCCCAGGGACAGATTGCATATGTCTTCGCCCGTGACGGCAAACCGCTGGAGCCTATCCAGACCTTAAGCAAAGTAGTTCTTGAAGGCAGTAATTTTCAGGACGCCAAAGGATTTTTGCTTAATGGAGGTCAAAAAGGTCCACAAAGAGGAATCATCCGTGAAGGCACCTATGCGTTTAACCTGGCACAGTTCATTATCATCACGGAAGAGAAGATATACTATCTGCCAATGGGGACCAGAGCGGAAGAGACTACGATTCAGAAAATGGCAGAACTGCTCAAAGAAAGAGACGGCTTTAAACCAATTGTAATTAAGGGTAATGATGACAAGGTGGGAATTGTCACAGTCCATGACGGTCTTTCCTTGAACAGAGATGATATTATAGCCCCCTCTGTCGGTGATGATCCGGCTAATCCTGAAACGTATCATAATAATTTTCAGGACCCCGAGAAATTTCTGAAGGCAGGAGGATTCAGAGGAAGACAGCATCAGGTTTTAGTTGAAGGTACGTACTTTATTAACCGGTTTTTTGCAACAGTGGAACTGATCGATAAAACACTAATAGATGTGGGATATGTAGGGGTGGTTGTATCATATATAGGACCCAAAGGTGTAGATTCAACCGGAGATGATTATAAACATGGCGAGCTTGTTGAGAAGGGCTTCAGGGGTGTGTGGAGAGAGCCTCTGATGCCCGGTAAATATGCTTTTAACACCTATGCGGGAAAGATCGTCCTGATACCTACTACAAATATTATACTGAAGTGGATAAGCAACCAGACAGGTTCTCATAAATTTGATGAAAATTTGAAAGAAGTAAGTCTGATTACCAAGGATGCATTCGAGCCGTCACTCCCCTTGTCGGTCGTCATGCACATAGACTACAAAAAGGCGCCCTTGGTGATACAGCGGTTCGGGGATGTGAAAATGCTGGTTGACCAGACGCTTGATCCAATGGTTTCTGCGTACTTTAAGAATATAGGCCAGACGAAGACCCTGATACAACTCATTCAGGAGAGAAATGAAATACAGGATACCTCATCCAGGGAGATGAAGATTAAATTTGAGCATTATAATCTTGAACTTGAAGAAGTGTTGATTGGTACCCCATCTGCATCAGCAAACGATAACAAGATTGAGGTGATACTTGCCCAACTCCGTGACAGACAAATTGCTGTAGAAAGAATAGAGACCTATTCACAGCAGGAAAAAGCAGCCGGGAAAGAGAAAGAATTAAGAGAGGCTGAATCTAAGGCGTTACAACAGAGATTTCTTACAGAATCTGATATCAATATTCAAATACAAAGCAACCAGGGTAAGGCTGAGTATCAAAGATCACTGCAGGAAGCCTCCAAGATCAAGGCTATTGCAGAAGCGGAGGCTGAAAAAGAAGCCAGAGTTGGTATTGGCAAGGCTATAGCCATCGAGGAACAGGTAAAGGCTTATGGCGGGCCACAGTACCAGGTCGTACAGGATGTTATGAACAAGTTTACTTCAGCAATAGAAAAATCAAAAATAGACATCGTACCAAAGACTGTTATCAGTATGGGTGGTGCACAAGGACAAGGTAGTTCTGTTAATGCTTTTGAAATGCTTCTTGGGCTTTTGATCAGTGAAAAACTGGGTGTTAAATTTGGTGAAGAAAGCAAGAATGAAGATGATGTAAGAGTAAAAGGCATCAAAGAATCTATTATGAAAGCGATTGAGCAAGGTACAAAAGGTGATATTGAGACGGCCGAGCAGGTAGCACCTTCAAAAGAAACTGATTGATAGTGCGGCGGGTTGAACCGGTTCTGCTGCAATTATTCTGCTGTTATTTCACACAGTTTGGCATACAATGGCCCTGCTTCAGAATGGTGAAGCAAAAAATGAAGTATCCTCAGTAATATGGAACAAAAGCCTGGACCTTAATCAGCCCAGGCTTTAACAGATTTTTGACTCATTTCCGCAATGGGAGAATGAATTTATTTTTCCTTTTCCTATTTCCTGTCTGTTTTAAGAACTGCATTCAACATAACGCTTGCACCGGCGGTACACTGCTCTGTTGAGGTGTATTCCAGTTCACAGTGGCTGTGACCCTCTTTGGAGGGAACAAAAATCATGGTTGTCGGCATCATGCAGGATACAAATTGAGCATCATGACCTGCGCCGCTGTTGATATACTGATTTGATATGCCCAGTTCATCAACGCTGCTCTTCACATAACCAACCAGTTCCTTGTCAAAGTATACAGTGTCGCGGGCCCATGCCAGTTCATAACCGGTCCTGCACTTGGACATTTCCTTCGGAATACTTTTGATGATTTCTACTACCTGCTTGATGACTTCAGGATTTTCATGCCTGGCATCAATAGAGAAATCAACTTCATCGGGAATAACCGTATGGACGTTCGGGTGGCATTTTATTTCACCTGTCGTATAAACGAGAGCGGGATCGAGTTTGTCGAGTTCCTGATGCAGGTATATCAGAACCTGTGCAGCTGCGTAAAGTGCATCCTGCCTGTAGCTCATGGGGGTGGTTCCGGCATGGTCTGCTTGTCCGAAGGTCCTGATTCTGTAGTTTACCATTCCCAGCACGCAGGTAACAACGCCTATATCCTTCTTAGCGGCTTCAAGGATGGGACCCTGCTCGATATGAGTTTCAAACATGGCCATGTATTTGTCGGGGTTTAAGCGGTTTTTCTGTTCACCTTTGTAAGGACTGGCATCCAGGGCTTCTCCGAAAGTTTTACCGGCATCCAGTATGCTTTTGGAAGACAGCATCTTTTCTTTTTCAAATTTTCCGCAAATCACGCCTGAAGACATCATCGCAGGAGGATAAAGAGAGCCTTCCTCGTTCGTCCAAATCATTGCCGTAATGGGATGCCTGTGTGGAATATTCTGTTCTGCAATCGTTTCAAGTACTTCCATTGCAGTTATCACACCCAGAATTCCGTCGTAATTTCCACCGTTTTTAACAGAGTCTGTATGGGAGGCCATGACGATTCTTTTCAGGTCCGGCTCAGACCCGGCAAGCGTTGCATACATATTGGCCATATCGTCGGTCTCGACGGTTGCTCCGATTATTGTCATTCTTCTTTTGAATTCATCTCTGGCCTGATGTGCTTCAGGAGACAAGGAGTATCTTGTGACTCCGCCATGTCCTGCATCCCCGAATTTTGAGAAGGTCTTAATCTTGTCGTGCACTCTTTTCATATTACAGGTGTACATCCTATTTAATCTCCTTCTATTTAAAATATTTAATCCTTCTTTGCTGAATATGAAAAAGCGCAACCTTTTTATTGGTATGCGCCTTTACTTTACCCTGATTTTTCTTCCATGACGTCATCATGGCCGACAGGAAGAAAATATGAGTATTCATTTAAATAAAATTATCTCACTTCTTAATTTGATTTACAAGTGATTTTTGATGGAACCACCTTATTCCTTCTGCTCAACTTCGGATCATTTTATGTAATAAAAACGAAGCAGTAATAAAAAATTCTTTTGTTTTTTGCAGTTTGCTATGACAATCTGGTAAACTTATAGCATGGAATGACGGATTTATCGGGATTTGCCCGGGTAAAACAAGAGGAAAGAAGCTGGATGAGAACCAATATGAATATATACTTCGCGCCGATGGAGGGCTTGAGCGGGTACATCTATCGAAATGCCCATCATGTCTGTTTCAACCATATTGATAAATATTTTTCACCCTTTGTTTCCGTCAATGAGAGCGGAAATTTCAAGAAGCGGGAGTTGGAAGACCTTGCACCGGAACATAATGGAGATTTGGTTCTGATTCCGCAGTTGCTTGCAAATAAAACATCTGAATTTGTCCTTTTTGCAGAAAGAATCAAGCAGATGGGATATAAGGAGATCAATTTAAACCTGGGATGTCCTTCCGGCACCGTAGTGGCTAAAAACAAGGGATCCGGCTTTCTGGCGAAGACTGCGGAACTGGACGCATTCCTTTACGGGATCTTCGCCTGGGGAGGAACCGGAATCTCTATAAAAACCAGAATCGGGAAAGAACATCCGGATGAATTTTATGAATTAATCGAGATTTTCAATAAATATCCGATAAAGGAACTGACCATCCATCCGAGGATCCAAAAGGACTTTTATAAAAACAAGCCGAATATGGAATTGTTTCGATATGCTTTGAACCATAGTAAAAATCCACTTTGCTATAACGGCAACCTTTTTACTGCCAATCAATATCAGGAGTTCTCAACGGGGTATCCAGGCGTGAAATCTGTTATGCTGGGCAGGGGATTATTGGTCAATCCCGGTTTGTCAAAAGAGATCAAAGCAACTGCTAAAGCGGATAAAAGTACGATCATGACATTCCATGATATGATTTACAGCGAATATAAGAAGGTACTGCCCGGGGATGTGACGATTCTGTACAAAATGAAGGAAATCTGGTTCTATCTGGCTTTGCTGTTTACAAACCATGATAAATATGCCAGGAAAATCAGGAAATCCACAAGGCTATCCGATTACGATGCTGCTGTCTCAAGCCTGTTCCGGGAGCAGGATCTTTTATACAACTATGAAGGGAATCTTGATCAGGTTTAAATTGCGGCAACATTACTCCGCCAGTCTTATGCATCGCTGTTGTAATAGCGCTTGACCAGCTCTATCACGTCTGACATGGAAAGGCCCAGCGCCTGGTAGAATGCGATGTCTTCCTTGAATTTCTCAGAAGCCAGCCTGTTCCGTTTTTCATCCAGTGCTTTTGACCCAAGAGAAGACACGAAACAGCCTTTACCGGCTATAGTATAAATGAAACCTTCCCTCTCCAGTTCCTCCCATGCCATTTTTACCGGAATTACACTGATCCGGAGTTCCTTTGCGATGGTACGGATTGGCGGCAGGCAGAAATCATTCAGTAATTCGCCTTTGATGATCTGTGCGCTGATCTGCTCAAATATCTGCTGATAAATCGGATCACCCGATGTATTTGATATCACAATATTCATGGTACTCTCACAAGTCGACTTTCTCAAAGTTGGAAGCGGATTTTTTATAGACGAATAACATCGTCAACGTCCATACGGAAAATCCGGCAATCAACAGCGGCAGTTGTCTCATGGCGGTTCCCGGGACATTCGTGTCAAGGTAGGTTTTCAGCGGTGATGGGATCCAGACGAGCGATTCTGCAACGAGGATATATAGAGTTATTGCGATACTGCCAAAGATGAAGGCCGTACCTGCTCTGAAGGCTGTTTTGTAAAAAGTCGGTATAAAAATGATATTAAAAAGAGCAAACATAAGGAAGACCAGTCCGAAAAATGCGACATTCGCGTCAATGCCGGCCAGGTTGCCTCTTGGATTAATCGCTGCGCTTATTACGGCAAACGGTATCGAGAAGACGATTTGTACGAGTTCAATAATCGCAACCATCCAGCACCTTGCCTTCACTGCATCCCTCTTTCGTATCGGCAGAGTAACAGTGTAAAAGATATCCTTATTTTCTCTTCCGGAAAGGAATATGAAGAAGAGCGACAAGGTAGTATAGAAAAATGACACATAATAGGGATAAGACGGTATCAGCATCATTAAGCTAAATGACAGGAAAATAAATGTTGTCGGATGTGTCGCCAGTTTGAATTCTTTATAAAGCAGGTTTTTCATTTCTGATTACTCCCTTTCTATATGGATCATAATGGATTCGAGATTGGCGGGCGATGTTTCCATGCCGGCAGGTGCAGGCAGGTCCGATGTCATCATGAGTCCTTCAAATCCGAATTTGTGCTCCCTGCAGCCAATTATCTTCCGGGAAAATTGCTCCGTAAGCTGATGGGTCGTTCCTTTAACGATCTTATAGCAATCGAGGAAGCTGTCCTTGTCAGTACAGGCAATGATCTCCCCGTTTTTAATGTAGGTTATGAAATCAGCGCATTTTTCCAGGTCGGAGGTAATGTGCGTGGAAAAAAGGATACTATGCTCTCCATCCTCAATAATCTCCTGGAACAGTTCAAGCAAATCATCCCGCGATACCGGATCAAGACCGCTGGTCGGCTCGTCCAGGATCAGAAGCCGTGCGCGGTGCGACAGTGCCAGAGCAAGGGAATATTTTACCCTCATGCCGGCAGATAATTCATCAATCCTTTTTTCGGGATCAAGATCAAATCGTTTCAGGCAACTCGTATATTCCTCTTCGTCCCAATCGCTATAAAATCTTTTAGTCACCTCTGTAATGGTTTTAAGTTTCTTTTTAGGATAATAGTCGACACCGCCCAATACCAGACCTATTTTTTGCTTGCAGGAAAATTCCTTCTCAGTAAAATCATCACCAAGGACAGTTACCGTCCCGCTATCAGGATGCACCAGCCCCAGCATGGACTTTAACGTTGTCGTCTTTCCCGCTCCGTTTCTGCCGATGAACCCCATGATATACCCTTTCTCAAGTGAAAAGGATACCTTGTGCAGCGAAAATTTCTCATAATTTTTACATAAATTTTGGACAGACAATATCATCATTAAGTATTCGGCCTCCTCTATACTGTGTACATCGTATATACACAATATAACACATGCAAAAAGGAGTGTCAATATCATGAAATAAGATCTTAACCGGGAATAGATCCTATATTTTTCTGCCGAAGTGTGAAATAATTACAGAGGGTATTTTACGAAGAGAATTTTAAAGAGGAGATGACTCTTGCTTTAATTTTTGAAATACCAAATAAAGATCCGGGGAAGTTTAATATATGCTGATACCATCCTATCTTGTAAATGAAAAGTTCGACGATCGTTATTTTGATGTGGTCAATGCGTTGGATGAGGCGCAACAGATCTATTTCAGGAATAATAACCTGCTTGAGCGCATAAATATTGCACAGGAATCGGGAACTGCTTTTATCATTGGTGAAACAGGCTTTGGCGCCGGACGTGTGGTAGTTTCGCTGATGGAATTTCTGGAAAGAAGCGGGTTGAAAGAGGTCTCCATAGAATATTACTCTGTCGAACTGTATCCCTTGACTGCGGAGAGAATGCTCCAAATCCTGAGCGGATTCACGGACCGTGCAGGCGAGAAGATTGAAACACTTGCAAAGGCTTATCGAAGTATCGATATCACCGTTGCCGGCTGGCACTCCATGAAAATACGACAACCATACGGAACGCTTTTTTTGAATCTTTGGGTCGGCGAAGCGCTTGAAATGGTAGATGCTTTGGAAAAAACCTGCGATGTCTGGTTCCTTGATGGACACAGCCCCAAAAAAAATCCTTCGATATGGCGGCCTGAGCTGCTTATGGCCATCGGAAAAAAGACGAAACGTGGAGGAACCTGTTCCACTTTTACGGTATCGGTTGCTGTGAGAAAATCGTTGGCAGAAGCCGGATTTTTACTGAACAAGCTCCCCGGGTGCGGTGTTAAAAATGAAGTGCTGCAGGGAATCAAGCAATATCTTTAGAATCGCAGGATGCTATTCTTATTTTTTTATTGACCGTTATTGTCAGTATTATCAGTATAAAATCATCAAAAGCTAAAAAGAATGAATTTCCCTCTTGACTGGTGATAAAGATGAGGCTTATAATTACTTCGTACACGAAATAATCGTATACGAATATTGTCTATGCGAAATAATAACGAGGCAAAGATGTCCCGCATCTCTATGGATTTTTTGCTTCAGCAAAAAGCCTGGGTGGCGGGTACCGATTTGGTTGTCAGGCGGTGAGCATCTCTCACGTTTGTATACATGGGCGAGCAGCAAGCAAGCCTGCGGCCAGCCCCCGGATGCATGGGCGAGCAGCAAGCAAAGCCTGCGGTCAGCCTCGCTGAAACGTAGCATCGGTAAGAATATGTTTCTACAATCGTAGCATTTTCTTTGAACCAATTCGTTATAAGGGGGTAAATGAAGGAGGAGATAATTTTTGGCTAATGGGAATGACAAGGAAGAAGTTGGAAGGTTGTTTTTTGAACTGGGGAAATTGCTGAGGCAATACATGCGTAAAAATTTTGAGGATGAGGGCATAACAATGCCGCAGGGCGCTGTTATCAGTGCATTGAAAAGAGGCGGCGAAATGATGATAAGCGAGTTGAGCCACAAGCTTAATTTGTCAAATAGCACGGTTTCAGGCATCATTGACAGGATGGAAAAGCAACAGCTGGTTGAACGTGTAAGGAGTGAAGAGGACAGACGGATCGTATATGTGAAGGTATCCCCGAAATTTGATGAAATGCACAAAGAAGCCTATAAAAAGATGGAAAAGGCTTTTGAAGAACTGCTTAATTCAGGATCTCCCGAAGAGATCGCAAAAATAATCGATGGATTGAATGCTTTGAAGAAAGTTTTAGGTGAATGTAATAAAAAGGAGTGTCAATAATTATTTTTAAAATGGAAAGACACTTCATAAAGAATAGCGTATAAATAAAATGGTGTTTTTTATTATTAGAGAGAAAGGATATAAATATGCTTAAACTATACAGGTTTTTAAAACCTTTTAGCATTATGGTCATCGGTGTCCTGGTATTCATATTCCTGCAGACACTCGGAGACCTTTACCTTCCGACGTTGATGGGGGATATTATCAATGACGGAGTTATGCAGGGAGATACAAACAAAATCCTGCATATAGGAGGATTAATGCTTCTTGTTGCCGGAGGCGGGGTTATTTGTGCAATTTTTGCAAGCCTGCTTTCCTCCAGAATTGCAGTCGGACTTGGAACGATCCTTCGAAGTAAGGTATTCAGGAGGGTTGAAAGCTTTTCCCTTCATGAATTTGACAAGTTGGGTACGGCAACACTCATTACCAGAACAACGAATGATATCAACCAGATCCAGATGGTAACCGTGATGATTATGCGAATGATGATCGGTGCACCGATGATGGCAATCGGCGGTACCATACTGGCCCTGAGAAGAGACAAACCGCTGACACTGGTGCTGGCTGTTGCCTTGCCCGTACTAACCGGTGTCATCATCCTGATTGCGACTAGAATGATGCCCTTATTCAGAGCGGTTCAGAAAAAAATTGACAGAATCAACCTTGTCCTGCGTGAAAAACTGACGGGAATCCGGGTTATCCGGGCATTCAACACTGTAAAGCACGAGGAAAAACGTTTTGCGGAGGCGAACGACGATCTGACAGATAATTATATTAAGGTAAACAGGATTATGGCATTTATGATGCCGTCAATCATGATGATCATGAGCCTGACACAGCTCTCAATCCTTTGGTTCGGCGGTTTGCGCATATCCAGGGGAGATATGGATCTGGGCAACCTTTCCTCCTTTACCCAGTATGCGATGCAGATCATGATGTCCATGCTCATGCTTGCGGTAATGTTCATCATGGTGCCGCGAGCGCAGGCTGCGGCTGTCAGAATCAATGAGGTGCTCGATATCGTTCCTGAAATAGTGGACCCGGACAATGCGAAAGCTTCCATTACCGGAAAGGGCAATATTGAATTCAGGAATGTAAACTTCAGCTACCATGGAGCGGAAGAACCGGTTTTACGCGATATCAATTTTGCTGCGAAACCTGGCGAGGTGACCGCAATCATAGGCAGCACCGGTTCAGGAAAATCATCGTTGATCAACCTGATACCCAGATTCTATGACATTGATAGCGGAAGCATCTTTATTGACGGAGTAGATGTCAGGGAATATTCGCAGGAAAGCCTGCGCAGTAAAATAGGTTTCGTACCGCAGAAAGCCGTATTATTTTCCGGAACGATCGCAGAAAATATCAAGGTCGGCCTGGATGATGCCACGGACGAAGATGTCAGGCACGCGGCCGAAGTCGCACAGGCAGCTGATTTCATAAACGCTATGGATGGCGGGTATGAGCATGAGATCGCTCAGGGCGGAACGAATGTATCGGGCGGACAGAAACAACGACTGTCCATTGCAAGGGCGCTTGTCAGAAAGCCGGAGATCTATATATTTGATGATAGCTTTTCAGCTCTTGATTTTAAAACCGATGCAAAGCTCCGAGCAGCATTGAATAAGGAAATTGCGGAGGCAACCGTTATTATAGTAACACAGAGGGTTGGTACGGTCATGGATGCCGACAGGATCATCGTTCTGGATGACGGCCAGATTGTAGGAATGGGTAAACACAGGGAACTGTTGGACAGCTGCAGTGTCTATCGTGAAATCGTTGAATCCCAGTTGTCACAGGAGGAGATCGCATGAGTGAAAAGGATACCAGGATTCAAAGCCCTGCGCCACAGAGAAGGCAGAGGCCTATGGGCGGCCCGATGGGCGGTATGGGTATGCCGGTGCAAAAGGCAAAGAATTTCAAGGTCACATTGAAAAGACTTATCAGATATTTAAGACCTCATAGAAACAGATTGCTCATCGTTTTGATTTTTGCCATCGCAAGCACCACCTTTACCATAGTTGCTCCCAAAGTGATGAGTAAAGGGATGAACAAGCTGCAGGATGCCTATATGGCGGGCAAGATGCTGAAGGAAATGGCGACGGGCCAAAGACAGGCAGTGGATGAAATCAACAAGAATATGTCAAAAGCCCAGATAACTGCAATTGATACGATAGATGAAAAAATGGCCGAAGGTCAAAAGACGGCAGTCGATCAGATAAGTACCAGTATGGCGGATGCACAGGTCAAGGCGGTCGATGCATTTTATGAAGCGATGGCCAAACAGGTTTATCAGGGTGTTGTTAAGGGACAGAAAACCGCAGTTAATGAAATAACGAAGCAAATGGGAACTGCTCAGAAAGGTTTGCTTGCTATGATCGGCCAGCAGATGCAGATGATGCAGCAGGGCGCACAGCAGTCAGCCCAAGGTGGTGCACAGC
>JAEWQC010000311.1 GCA_023399355.1 Bacillota bacterium
TCCCCTGTCAGTTCTCCCATATTGATTGTATAATACTTCGCCTCTTCCGGCATCTTTACGCTGAATCGGAACTTTCCGCTTCCCGCCTCTTCAGCCACAGCCATCCCGTCCGTATCCAAAAAGCTGATATCCTTCTTAATGTCCGTATTCCCTGTAAATTGCAGGCTAAAGCTCTTATCCATGCGCAACGCCCTACCTTGGATCCTCTGCCAGTCGATACTCACACCGACTCCATAAACACCCATTGGAACATTTTCAATGCGGAAGCGGCCGTCACTGCCTGTAACCGCAATACAACGGATCCCGTCATTCATACCGAAAATGCTGCTATCTCCATTTCTGAATCTGGTATCCTTCAGGTAAACCATTGCATACGCCGCAGGCTTCCCATCGATGCAGACCTTTCCGCTGAACACATTAGCGCTGTGCGGAAGTTCCTCCGTTGCCTTTATAACGCCTTCATAGCCTGAAAGAGTATTGTCAAGCTGCAGCAGTGGTTTCAGCAGTAAATGATCCAATGAATCAGTTGCTTTATACCATTGTGCCGTGTCCGCATCTGTTTTTTTAAAACTTGAATAGTCGCCTTTCATAAAACTGTAGTAACTGACTAGTTCCTGCCTGATCAAGGAATACCGGTCTTTTTGATTAAGATCGCCCTTCAGTATTTCGTAGCCCTCATCCATATTGCCGAGCCCCATCTGCATGGCAGCAAGATTTAACTCCCCCATTTTTTCCAATTCCGTGTCCTTTGCATAATCAAGACTCTTTAAAATCTTCACCGCGTTTTCGCCATAACCTGCAAAATAGTTCAGCATGGCTACATACACGGAATATTCGGCAAACGTGTCCCCTCCTGGTGTATATCGGGCTATGCTCTCATACTGCCTGTTGACCCTGTCTGCACTGTCTGCGCTGATGTAAGCGCCATCAAGAAGTGTCGACATGCCCGTCAGTTTTGTCTTTTTTAAATATCCGAAATCCTTTTTGTCAAACAAAAGTTCAAGCTTCCTTTTCGCTGCAAGGATTGCGGCATGGGAAGCCGGATAATCTTCTGCCGTCCTGGTATAATAGGCGCCGGCACGTTCGCTGCTGCCGCCCAGTTCACTCAATCTGCCCATGATAAATAGAATATCCCCCTGAAGGAAAACCGCTGCAGTCAACACAGTCACAACCGCAAGAATCACAAGAAGCAGATGTTTTACCTTAATTCTTATATACTTCATTTGCCTGTCCTCCATTGCTGCCATCCACCACTGTTATACTGCTCTTTTGCATCTCCTCCGCCGAAACTCCGGCAACGCCTATGGTGCCGTAAACGAGGACCGATAATGTTATCAGCAGTACGACTGCAAGTGATCTGACAGGGATACTCACTTCCCTGTTCAGAAATGCATGAACCCTTTCGAACAACACTTCCTGTACCTGTTTTTTTTCGACAGCCTGCAGGTTTTTGACTCTTTCAAGCACTTTTTGCCTGCTTTGCGCTGAAAATTCTATCTGATCAAGTTCCGAATCCAATCTATCTTTTAAACGTAAATTACTCATCCTTCAAATCCTCCTGCAGAATACTCCTCAATTTATCCCTTCCTCTTTTAAGCCTGCTTTTTATGGTGCCTTCCGGCTTATCCAGCACTTCTGATATTTCGGTCACAGAGAGGTCGCTGTAATAGTGCAGCAGCATAATTTCCCTGCTGCGCGCGTCGAGCTTCATTAATGCTTCTGTCAAACTGATCCTTTCATGGACAGAATCAAACAAATCTGCACAAAACCCGGAGGCCGAGTCCATTTCGGCAGTCAGGACATTCCGCCTGAACCAGGCCGTCCTGAGTCTTTGCCTGCACTCATTGATCAATATTTTGCTCAGGTATGTCTTAATACTCGCCTCGCCCCTGTAGCTGCCAGAGTTGGTGTAATAACTGATGAATGTTTCCTGAACAGCATCTTCAGCCAGTTTCAGATCTTTTAACATTACCAGCGCTATACGTAAAAGCAAATTTGAATGGGTGTCCATCAAGCCTTCCAAATCCATATCCAATTTTACCGGTCCAATCGTGCAGTCCCCGCCGGTCATGTTTTCCGAAATTACCATTACACCCTCCACAACTATATAGATGCAGCAGCCGTCTATAAGGTTGCAAATCCATTATAAAAATATTTTTTCATATATATGTTGCAAAAAAGAATTTGTACAAAGAAGGAGTTTATTTTTTTGCAACAAGGCACCTAATGTAATAAAAGTGAAAAAAATGGTGATCCTGAATATTCTTTTCATTATATATATTTAACAATACCTATCAATATATCGTCCGTCAAATAAAATTCGATACTACATCTTGCGTTCGCTGTCGAATCTGGGCCTTTATGCCAATTTTCTGGCGAAACAAACCACTTTACATGCCTTGTCGTTTGGGATTATAATTAAGCTACGAACACATGTTCGATTTTTGAATGTTGCGGATATGGAAAATGACTATGAGCAGAGTGATCTTGCACAGCGATTTGAATAATTTCTACGCGAGCGTGGAGTGCCTTTACAATCCGGAGATACGGGACAGTCCTGTCGCCGTATGCGGTTCACAATCGACCCGGCATGGCATTGTGCTGGCCAAGAACCGCATAGCGAAGGAATTCGGTGTGAAGGCCGGTGACGCCGTCTGGGAAGCCAGATCCAAATGCCCCGGACTTGTTGTGGTCAGGCCGAATTATATGCAGTATCTGAAGTTTTCAATGCTTGTCAGAAAGATCTACGAAAACTACACCAATCTGATAGAAGCCTTCGGGATAGATGAAAACTGGCTGGACGTTACGGAAAGCGTTAAACTTTTCGGCTCCGGTGAAAAAATAGCGGACGATCTGCGCAAGAGAATCGGATTCGAACTGGGCGTCACAGCTTCCGTCGGTGTCAGCTACAACAAGGTCTTTGCAAAACTCGGCTCAGATATGAAAAAGCCGGACGCTACTACTGTAATATCGGAGGAAAACTTCCGGCAAAAGGTCTGGAGCCTGCCCGCAGCCGATTTGATCTATGTAGGACCATCTACGCGCAGAAAGCTTTCAAATATAGGGATATGCACCATAGGCGACCTTGCCTGCGCACCCCCCAGGTTCCTTGAAAAGCATTTTGGCCAATGGGGCCGGACACTTTGGATTTTTGCAAATGGATATGACGAGACTCCTGTGACAAAGCTTGACTTTCAACCCGGCATAAAAGGCGTAGGCAATTCATTGACCACTCCTCACGATCTTTGCACCAATGACGATGTAAAGATTCTCACATACGTGCTGGCCGACAGTGTCGCCGAACGGCTGAGAAGGCACCACCTCAAAGGCAGGACCGTTCAGGTGTACATCAGATCGTGCGATCTGTCTTTTATAGAACGGCAGGGTCAGCTTTCCCACTATACCTGTACGTCATCGGAGATTGCAGAGAAATCCATGGAGATATTTCTGGATTCATGGGACTGGTCCAGGAACATAAGAACTCTTGGCGTAAGGGTCACAGGTGTTGTAACGGCGGACAGCTGTGGGCAGCTATCCTTTTTTGACGACGAAAAGCGAATCCGGCGGGAACAGCTTGAAAGCAGCATAGATGGTATCAGGACACGGTTCGGGCACTATTCGGTGCAGCGTGCGATGCTTTTGCGAAGCAATGGACTCAATGCAAACCCTATAGAGGAAAATGTAATCCACCCGGTATCGTTCTTTCGATAATGTTTTTGCGTTAACACCCTATGAAGCATTTGCGCCCTACAAATACCGAGGTCTAAGTTTTGAGGTGAAACGGATGGGAAAGGTTTTTGTTGAAGTAATTGCAAAGTTCACAAAAGATGGCGGCAAAGTCCCGCTCTCTGTGACGTGGGAGGACGGAAGGCAATTCGAAATAGACAAGGTAACCGATGTAAGGCGCGCGGCATCGCTGAAAGCGGGCGGCCAGGGCATGAGATACAAGTGCAGGATCAATGGGAAAGAGACCTATATCTGGCTGGAGGAGGACAAGTGGTTTGTTGAGGGGAAAACCTGATCCAGGGTCATTGACAAGTGGCCCTGCCTGCTCAGGTGATATCGTAATTGGTCAATTGAAGTTCCTCAGCCGGTTTTGGTACGCTGAACAGAAAGCCCTGTACGATATCGCATTTCTCCTGTACCAGGAACTCCAGCTGACTCGTTTTCTCCACTCCCTCCGCAGTCACGGTGAGATTCATATTATGAGCCAGTGCTATAAGCGCCTTTGCAATCATTGCCTGATTTGAATTCGTGGTAATATCATGTACAAAGGCTTTATCAATTTTGAGGTTGTTTATGGGCAGCAGCATTAGATAATTCAGAGAAGAATATCCGGTGCCGAAATCATCGAGGGCTATTCCAATCCCCATATCCCTGAGTTCTTTCAGAACCGATATCGTATATTCCAGATCTTTCATGGCAATGCTCTCCGTGATCTCAAGTTCAAGCCATTCCGGTTTTATTTGCGTTTTGTTGATCACCTTGCGTATCAGTTCCACCAGATTTCTTTCCTGGAACTGCCGTGCTGACAGATTCACAGACATTCTAAGTTCATTGTTCCCATCCGCGTGCCACTTGTGAAGCTGCTTGCAAGCAGTCCTCAGCACCCATTCCCCAATTGAATTGATCAGGCCTGTTTCTTCGGCAATATGGATAAATTCCCCTGGAAGGATCCATCCCATTGAGGAATCCGCCCATCTGATAAGAGCCTCTACGCTTGAAACCCTGCCTGTCGCCAGTTCTATCTGGGGCTGGTAGTACAGTTTGAATTCATCTCCCGCAGCTGCTTTTCTAAGGTAGTTCTCCAGTTTCATCCTCTCCATCATGCGGAGATTCAGTTCAAGCGTAAATACCTGAAATGTGTTTTTGCCCATTTCCTTCGCTTTGTACATAGCGGCATCCGCGTTCTTCATCAGCGTCTGGAAGTCCAGGCTGTCACTCGGGTATATGGAAATTCCTATACTGGCGGTTACATAGAATTCATGATCCTTCAACAGCCACGGCTGCTTGAAAATATCCAGCATTCTTCCTGCCAGATGATACACCTCGTTCATATCCCTTATGTTGGACTGCAGCATAATAAACTCGTCACCGCCCAAACGAGCAATAGTATCTCCTTTTCTAAGCTTTGTTTTAAGCTCCTCGCTTACTCTGAGAAGCAGTTGGTCCCCGAAGGAATGACCAATCGTGTCGTTTATCGTCTTGAAATTATCCAGATCAAGAAAGAAGATCGCGACCATCCTTTGCCTGCGTTGTGCATTTGCTGCTGCTATTGTGAACCGGTCCAGCAGCAGTGTTCTGTTTGGAAGACCTGTCATCGAGTCATAATAGGCCAGATTATGTATTTTTTCCTCTGAAAGCTTCTGCTCGGTAATATCTGTATTAGAGCCCGCCACTCTGAAGGGAATGCCGCTTTCGTCCCAGATAGCCATTCCTCTGGTGCGGATCCATTTAATCCTGTCGTCACTGGCTTTTATCCTGTATTCTATTTGGAAATTCTTTTTCTGCGGTTCGGTTAGGTATCGCGTGAAACTTTTATTAAATTTATCTATATCTTCCCTCGCAATTATTCCGAACCAATCTTCAATAGTAATGTCTTCATCGGTATTTTCAAAGCCCATGATTGACCTGCAGCGCCTGGACATGAAGAGATTTCCGCCTTTTCCATCCCAGTCCCAGATGCCGTCATTGACACCTTCGACTGCAAGCCTGTAGCGTTCTTCACTTCGTTTTAGCTCATTATCCCTTTCATTGAGGTCATTGTACTGCAGCCGCATCTCCTCTTCGGCTTCCAGCAATTGCTCATGGGTTGCCTCAAGGTCCTGATAACTCTCGGTAAGTTTGTTCTCGGTATTTTTATGCCTGGTAATGTCCATTCCCCAAACGAGAATGCCGTTGAATTTATCTTTTTCATTTCTTATGACATCCAAATTCCAAAGCAGATAAATGGTTTCCCCATTTTCGACCTGCAGACAGGTTTCGATATTTTCCACCTCAGTGCCCGATAAAATGCTTTTATGCAGTTTGCTGCCTATATCCGTATCTTTGTTGAGGAATGGAATCTCAAAAAGCTTTTTCCCCTCCGCATCCCCCTGGCTGCAGCCGGAGATTTCCTGTGCGAATTTGTTGAAAGTCACAACGGTACCGTCTTCGGTGCATACAATAACAATTGTTTTTACATTTGAAAGGATACTTTCAGAATAGCTTTGTTCACGAAGTATTCTTTTATCAAGTCGGGAAACAATTAATTTATGTAGAAAAAATAACATAATCACAATGAGGGTTAATACAGAAAACAAGATGATCATGGTACCATTCACAGGATGTTTGTTCGGTGCTGCCGCCAATAGAACAGATTTCATTTTTCCCCCTCACACAAAAATAACATAACACCTTAAAAAGTACTTTTCTATATAGGTGTACTTGCTTATAATGATTATATTTTTATATAGATTAAATTACAAGAAATTTCTCATCTTCTGGCTGAATTAGTTTAATCCGGAAGTTGTTTTTTGTATTCTTCATTTGAAATTCTGTCCATATCGTCAACAATTCCCTGACTGTCAATCTCGTTCGTGTAAAATTCCTCATAGTCATGATAGCCCCCAAGGTCCTGTGGAGAATCAGAAGAGCCGTATTTCATCAAATCATTCAACTGATCCTCTCCTTCATATTCATCATCCTCCTGTTTATTAAGATACTTGCGGCCAAACGGTGCGTCAATTACCAATTCTTCATTGGCCCTCCCCTTGAATTGCCTTTGTGGCATGTTTTCCAGCGCTTCTTCACATTTGAGGCAATGCTTTGCATACGGCATTGCTTCTAGTCGTTCGGACGGAATCTCTTTGCCGCAATGACCACAGATTCCGTAGGTGCCCTGATTGATCATTTCAAGCGCATCCCTTATGTCCCGAATGATATTTTCCTCATGAACGATCAGTGCTTTGTTTAATTCAGTCAAATAGAGCTCCGTTCCCAATTCAGCCGGATGATTATCATAATTTGACAGTTCACTTGGGGAATATAAGTCCTGCTGGCCCTCGCCATTTTCCTTCATGATTCCCAATGTATTATTTAATTCTCCAAGCCGTTTTTCAAGCAATCCTTTATAATGTTCCATCTCTCTTTTATGCACCTGTTTTTCCTCCCGCACCATTCAGATTTTTTTGTACGATATCCACTAATTCACTGATGAATTTTCCGATTACCGGTAAGTTCCACCTTACCACCAGATTAAGAATGTATATGGTCAATGCTGTCAGTATTGTAAACCCAATCGCCACGCCAAAACCTCTTGCAAGTCCTCCCAGAAAATTTGCAAACAACATTTTCCTGGGATGCTCCAAATAATAAACATAATCCACCAGCTTGAATTTTTCCATGTTCAGTGATATTTGATCCAATTTCTTATTAATAATTTTGAATCGTCCACTTTTTCCAAACAGTTCAACTCCACCTTTTCAATCATCAATCTCAGGCATAGGGCGCGCTTATCTTTGTTTTCATTGAAATATACCTCAAGTTGAAAATGTCCTTTTGCAGTGTTCCGCTTATATCTTCAAGCCTGAACCTTACCAGATCGATGAGGGGACAGTTCTCAACTTTTTCGATGTGGGGACAGTTCTCAACTTTTTGCAGTTCTATTTCGTTCAACAGATCCCCCGCTATTTTGTAAAGTGTTTCCAAATCACTTTGCAGTTCCGCCTCAAGTATGACAGCCATATAATCCTCCGGATTTTGTTTATAAATATAGATTATCAATTTGAACTGCATTTTATCCGTAGCTTTTATAGAGAAAAAAGCCGATCACTGTAAAAAGCCCCGGATAGGCAGTCAAACTGCTATCCGGGGCTGGTCGTTGACATATGTCAACTGCTCGCCATGCATCCGGGCTGGTCGTTGACATATGTCAACTGCTCGCCATGCATCCGGGCCATGCCTGAAATTTTTTACACTATCAACTCCGATAATACTTCCCTGATCAGGTCATCGTTTTCAACCGTACACTGAATCACATCCCCGATTCCCTTTGGAAGAACGAAATTCAACTTTCCATCCACAATTTTCTTATCATAAAACATCTGATCATATATGGCTTTAGCGCTCATCTTCTGGACTTTAACCGGAAGCCCCGCCTTCTTGAGCGTGGTTTCAACTGCCCCGGTCATTTTAGCATCTACCATTCCCAACTTCAGTGCAAGCCTGTATGCGCCGGCAATACCCACCGACACACACTCTCCATGGAGCATTGTAAATCCTGAAACACTTTCTACTGCATGACCGATTGTATGACCAAAGTTAAGGATCGCTCTTAAACCGCCTTCACGCTCATCCTGTTCGACAACCTTTCCTTTAATGGAACAGTTCATCTTTGTGATATATTGCAATACATTTTCATCAAAACTCATTATTTTCCCTATATTGTAATCAATATACTCATAAAAGTCGCCATCCAAAATCAATCCATGCTTTATAACCTCGGCCAGACCCGACTTCAACTCTCGTTCAGGTAATGTCCTGAGCGTATTGACATTGATGAATACGAAACGTGGTTGATAAAAAGCACCGATCAGGTTTTTACCACCTTCAAAATCAACGCCGGTCTTGCCGCCGATGCTGCTGTCCGCCTGCGCAAGAAGGCTGGTGGGTATTTGAACAAAATTGATACCCCGCAGGAATGTTGCGGCAGCAAAACCTGTTATATCGCCTACCACGCCCCCGCCCAAAGCTATCAGCGTTGATTGACGATCCAGCTTCAGTGAAACCAGACTGCTGTATAATTCTTTTACAGTGTCAAGATTCTTACTTTTCTCACCAGCAGGAATAACATGTCTTGATACTTCCGCCCCTGTTTCCGAAAGTGCACTGATACATGCATCGCAGTAGTGCTTCTCCACATTGCTGTCAGTAACAACCACCATTTTACCGAATAATTTGGCACCTGCACACGCCTTGCCCAATCCGGAGAAATCCGGCGTTACATAAATCGGGTAGCCTCTGTCTCCAAGATTGACGTTCATTTTAATCATATTGCAGCATCTCCTCATATGGTTAGCGACAGGGCGGCTTTTACGGCCCTGTCCCATTACTACTGAATAAAATCTCACTGTCTTGAATCAAACCTTTTCAACTGTAAAGATCGCATTCTCTCCATTTATATTCCATTCCTTGCTGTAGCCGTTGCCTGATGCTTGCAGCAGTTCTTCCGCAAGCACTTCGTCACATATCAGCGCATGATTTCCCTCAAAAATAGAGTTTATCTTCTCATTTCCGCCATAGGAAACCCTGATATGGTCCTGAACCTCAAATCCTGCTTCCTTTCGCATGGTCTGCAGCTTGCTGATGATCTCCCGGACAAATCCTTCCTCAACCAACTCCGGCGTCAGGTTGGTGTCAAGAACAACGGTGATGTCCCTGTCGCTCTCTGAAACAAACCCTTCCTTCCTGGCGGTCTCAACCAGTACATCCGAAAGCTCCAGTGCCACTTCATTTCCTTCCAGTTCAAAAATGACCTTTTCGCCATTATTGAAACGTCCCATAAGCTCATTTCCATCAACGCCTGACAGATATTCGCCGATCTTCTGAACAAGCTTGCCATACCTGGGCCCGAGAGTACGAAGCTGCGGCTTGAACTTGTACGTGGTGAAGTTGGTGGCATCATCTGTAAACAGGATCTGCTTGATGTTCAACTCATCCGCGATAAGTTCCCGATACATCTGCGGCAGCTCGCCATCCGCCTTGATGTACATCCTGGCAATCGGCTGGCGGTTCTTGATATTGGCGGTATTTCTGCATGCGCGGCCAAGTACGACCAGTTTTAGAACTTTATCCATATTGTTTTCAAGTTCCGAATCAATATATTTTTCTATCACCACTGGGAAGTCGCATAGGTGAACACTTTCAGGAGCATTCACATCAATGCTTCTTACAAGATTGCCATAGATCTCTTCGCTGATGAACGGCACAAACGGAGCAGAAACCTTTGCAAGCTCCACAAGTACGGTGTAAAGCGTCATATAGGCATTGATCTTATCCTGGCACATATCCTTCTGCCAGAAGCGCTCCCTGCCTCTTCTGACGTACCAGTTACTCAGATCGTCTACAAATTGCTGAATATCTCTTGCAGACTCGGTAATCCTGTAATTTTCAAGATTCTTGTCAACTTTGCCAATCAAGGTATAAAGTCTTGACAGAACCCACTTGTCCATAACCGCCAGTTTTTCCTGTTCCAGCTTGTACTTGAGCGGGTTGAATTCATCAATATTGGCATATAAAACATAGAAGGCATAGGTATTCCACAGCGTACCCATGAACTTTCTCTGGCTTTCGCTTACCGCCTCTTCGTAGAACCTGCTGGGCAGCCATGGGGCGCTGCCTGTATAGAAATACCAACGTACCGCATCGGAACCCTGTTTATCGAGTATGGTCCACGGATCAATGACGTTACCCTTGTGCTTGCTCATTTTCTGTCCGTCCTTGTCATTTACATGTCCAAGCACTATTACATTTTTAAACGCAGGCTTGTCGAAGAGCAGCGTTGATATCGCAATCAGTGTATAGAACCAGCCTCTTGTCTGGTCGATAGCTTCACTGATGAAGTCTGCCGGATAATTCTCCTCGAATTTCTCTTTATTTTCAAAGGGATAGTGCCATTGTGCAAAAGGCATCGCACCGGAGTCAAACCAGCAGTCGATTACCTCCGACACTCTTTTCATATCGCCCGAACACTTCGGGCATTTCAACAGAACAGCATCTATGAAGGGCTTGTGCAGTTCTATGTCTTCAGGTACGTTCTTGCCCATCTCCTTCAGTTCGGCAATGCTGCCCACCAGGTGGCGGTGCCCGCAACTGCATTCCCATATCGGCAGGGGCGTTCCCCAGTACCTTGAACGGCTGAGGCCCCAGTCCACGACATTTTCAAGGAAGTTGCCCATACGGCCCTCCCTGATATTGTCGGGCAGCCAGTTGATGCTGTTGCAGTATTGTATCAGTTTATCCTTTATTGCGGTCATTTGAATGAACCACGTATCGCGTGCATAGTAGATCAGCGGCGTATCGCATCTCCAGCAGAACGGATACGAATGCTCGTAATCCATGATTTTATAAGCCAGTCCTCTTGATGTCAGTTCTTTTATAATGGAAGGATCCGCATCCTTTACAAACATTCCTTTCCACGGAGTAACTTCCTCTACAAATTCTCCCTGTTCATTGACCATCTGAACAAACGGCAGGTCATTGGCTCTTCCGACCTTGGCATCGTCCTCACCGAAAGCAGGTGCCGTATGAACGATTCCGGTACCGTCCGTCAGTGTTACAAAATTGTCGCAGACGACATAATAGGCTTTCTTGTTGGGCTTGGCAAAATCAAACAAGGGTTCATATTCCATTCCAAAAAGTTCGTTTCCCTTACAGCTTGAAACGGTATTGAACTCCTCCGTCAAAACAGAGGGTGCAAGCGCCTGAGCAAGGATATATGTCTCATTTCCGCATTTTGCCCTGATGTAGTTCTCATTCGGATTAACCGTCAAGGCAACATTGGACGGCAGTGTCCACGGCGTAGTGGTCCAGGCCATCAGGAAGACTCCCGGTTCCCCTTTCACCTTGAACTTAACGAATATGGAGGCTTCCTTTACGTCCTTATAGCCCTGAGCCACTTCATGGCTTGAAAGCGATGTTCCGCAGCGCGGGCAATAAGGTACGATCTTATGGCCCTTATAAAGAAGGCCTTTATCCCAGATCTGCCTCAGCGCCCACCATTCGGACTCTATATAGGTATTGTGGTAGGTTACATAGGGATCTTCCATATCTGCCCAAAAGCCGACACGATCACTCATGTCCTCCCACTCGCGTTTATACTTCCAGACACTTTCCTTACACTGCTGTATGAACGGCTCTACTCCGTATTCCTCAATCTGAGGCTTCCCATTTATTCCAAGAAGCTTTTCAACCTCCAGTTCGACAGGCAGTCCGTGGGTATCCCAACCGGCTTTTCTGAGAACATTGTAGCCTTTCATACTCTTGTATCTCGGTATGATATCCTTCATCGTCCGTGTAAGGATATGCCCTATATGCGGCTTCCCATTTGCAGTAGGCGGACCGTCATAGAAGGTGAATGCTTCACATCCTTCTCTGAATTTCAGGCTTTTTTCGAAGATTTTATTTTCTTTCCAAGCCTTCAATACTTCCTTTTCTCTGTCAACGAACTTCAAATCCGTAGATACTTTTTTATACATAGCTGCCTCCCTTATCATTCATTTCGCGATATTGCAACACAAAATGCCCCTATTTACTTTACCCGTACCGTTAAGAAAAATTGCATTAAAAAACCTCTCCATCCCATAAAACGAGGGACGAGAGGATATT
Source organism: Bacillota bacterium (assembly GCA_023399355.1). GTDB lineage: Bacteria > Bacillota > Clostridia > Acetivibrionales > DTU013 > UBA1305. The sequence continues at coordinate 12,367 of JAEWQC010000311.1, forward strand.
ATACTCACGCGGTACCACCCAGATTACCATCCGTAAATTACCCGAACGGTCACTTGATCTCACATGTAACGGTGTGTCCCGGCTATTCATACTTGCCACCTGGCAGGATTACCCGACCCGATGGTTTTCAGATAGCAGCTCCTGGAGGATATTCAAGGGCTTGCCCTGCAGATTTTCACCAGACATCTGCTCTCTTTGAGGGTTACACGCTCTACTCGTTCCAATCAAAGCCATTTCATAATTTATCTAGCATTATACAATACTGCAGCAACACTGTCAACAAAGGCTTTTAACCTGTTCCCGGCCCTTATGTCTTGTCTTCAAATATCTGTTTGAGCATTTCCAACTGTGACATCAGCAGCATCTCACATTTTGACTTGAATACATGAAGGTTTTTCTTCATATCTTCATATTCAAAATTAATTTTTACAACTTCCTGATTCGCATCGTTAATCAGTCTCTGTGCTCTGATTTCGGCTTCCTTTATTACATTTTCTGCTTTGTCATAGGCATTCTTCTTGATATCCTCGCCTGTCTGCTGAGCTACCAGAAGCGTGTTCTGCAAGGATTCCTCAATCGTTTTATAATGTTGCAGACCGTCGTTCAGTAATGCCAGCTTATCCTTCAATTCAACATTTTCCCTGATGTATGCAGTATAATCTTCAATAACTTTGTCAAGTACATCATTGACTACATCCTCGCTATACCCACGTATGGATTTCTTAAAAGTCATATTTTGGAGTTCATTGGGTGTGTAATTCATAATTCAACCACCTCTTTATACTAATTTGCTGATGTTTATTGTCAGTCTGTCCTTTCGGGTCCTTCCGCCTACTCTTTCAAGGATGGCTCTGCCTTTTCCCTTAATACTGATCGTATCACCCTCCTGGACAGCCTTGTCTGGATTCTGCGTTATTTCCCAATTCAGGTTGACCTTTCCTGCTTTTATAAATTCAACAGCCTTACTCCTTGAAATGCCGAAAGCCGGAGCACATACGCTGTCGAGTCTGAGCGCGGCTACGGTCGTCTTGATTTCAACAGCTTTGGCAACGGGTATGGACAAATCCATCCTATCTAATATTGTAAGATTTACACCGATATTTCCCACCTTTAAGAGATTGGAAGCAATATAGGGGGAAATATCATTTAATACGACAATATTGCATTTTCCTAATTCTACAATGATGTCCCCTGTTACTTCCCTTCTGATTCCCAGTGCCATCAGGGCGCCCAGATAATCCCTGTGCGAAAGGCTTCCTGATGTATTCGGCTTTATTTCCAATACCTTCAGAATCGCTTCGTTATATTCCTCTCTTTCATCCTCATTCATGAAATCAGGATAAAATACAGCGATGACTCTTTCTGCACCGGGAAATCCGCCAAAAAGCATATATTCACAGGCATCCATGGAAGTAAGAATCCTTTCTGCCAGGACTGCCTGATGAGGGTCAAGAAATTCCGAGTGCGCAGGTTTGTTTGTCTTTGCAGTAAACCCCGCCTTGTCCAGCAATTTTGCAAGAACAAGTCTGTCTCCCGGCTTATTGATTGATTTAAGCAATTCTTCCCTGGTATGCATCGCCTTAATAAAGCAAATTTAGAACAATGTTTCTGATCAGTCCGATCAATAAAAATGCTATAATGGGCGAAAAATCAAACATCATATTCCTGCCGAAGGAAGATCTCTGTAACAGATTTCTAATAGGTGCCAAAATCGGCTCCGTTACCTGATACAACAAATCAATCAGCCGATGCTCCTTTGGAACTGGTAACCACGATAAAAAGGCTCTTATCAGTATGGCCATTTCAATTATAAAAAATAAAGAAGAAATTAATTTATACACCATTTATTTAACCAAGCTCCTCTGATTTGAACATTCAGCCTCATAACGATGATGCCACATTGAGCTATTTCACCCAGGGAAATGCGCCCTTGCTCTTTAGTTCATCCTTGTAATCACCCATGATGTCAACATTGTTGGGAGCTATCAGGAATATTCCGGAGGACACCTTTTGTATGTCTCCGTCCAACCCATAAACAGAACCGCTTAGAAAGTCGACAACTCTCTGGGCCGTCTCTTTGTTAAGACTTTCAACATTTACGACAACAGGCTTTTTATTTTTGAGATGATCACAAACATCTCGTGCGTCATCAAATGTTTCCGGCTGCATGATGACAACCTTTAACTGATTGTTTGTATGTATATTCACTACTTTGTTTTGCTGGGATTTTTTTGAAATGGACTGCAGATACTGGGGCGTCTGATATGTTGATTCCTTTTCTTCCTCTTGCATTTCGTCGACGACATCCTCTTCCGCTGACTCCCACCCGACGAGATTCAACATCTTGTTCAACAAATTTGCCATTAGTAATTCCCTCCGTTTTTCTTTAGTTATACAGCCTTTCCTGCCTTACTGAAAGAGGGCTGTATTAGTGTACGCCTGGAGTTTTGACACTCCGGCGGTCTATCAATTTCTTTTACCAAATATTGCTGTACCGATCCTAACCATATTGGACCCTTCTTCAATAGCTGTTTCAAAGTCGTTGGTCATGCCCATGGAAAGGTAATCCATATTTATATTATCAATATTTTCCTTACTTATGTCAATAAGCAATTTTCTAAGGCCAGCGAACACCCACCGCACATCCTCGGGGTTTTCTGCCAGAGGTGCTATCGTCATCAAACCCTTCACTTTGATATTTCCCATTTTCGCCAGGCTTTTAATAAATCCTAATGTATCTTCAGGGCTGATTCCAAACTTTGAATCCTCTGAGGCGATATTTACCTGAACTAACACTTCAATCTGTTTTGCTGCTTTCTCCGCCCTTTTCTGGATTTCAGCCGCCAGTTCCAGGCTGTCCAGGGAATGTATCATTGCTATCCTGTCAATGAGATACTTGACCTTGTTCGTCTGTAGATGGCCTATCAGGTGCCAGTTGCACTTCACATCAATTATATCGGCTTTATCACAGAATTCCTGAACCCTGTTTTCGCCAAGATCTGTAATTCCGCATTCAAGTGCCTTTTTAGCAGTGGCTGCATTAACCGTTTTGCTGACCGCGATCAGCTTGACCTCTGCCGGGCTTCTTCCTGCCCTGATGGCTGCAGCGGCTATTCTTTCCTTAATGCTTTCGCAGTTGTGACGGATATAATCCAATTCATCATTCATTTTTGTACGATATCTCCTTCTTTGACTTTCTCAGGATTTATGATATATGTATCATAAAGATTGACTGTCTTTTTAAATTCCTTCTCAGGAGTCCTGATGATCGCGTATTCCTTGTCTCTGCAAATGAGATTGACTTTTCTCAAGGCCGCAACATTTGCCTTGATAAGCATTATTTCAGCTTTCGTGCCATCCTTGTTGATATTCATGAGACATTTCACCGGCACTTTGAGGCCATCTTCCGTATTGTTGATCACATCCGCATTGACTACTCTCAAGGAGGATAACACATCCATGCCCCTGCTTGTTCTTATGAAAACGATATACCTGCCGTTATCCGGCTTGCTCATATATTCTATGGTTCCGTCAGCTTCAAGATTCTGATCAATTAGCCTCAATTTGACCTTGCCATTTACTTTCCATTTGATCGGGTTGTCCGCATTAACAGCCACGGCCATGAAGATGTCCGTCCCTTTAATGATCTTGGCAAGAGGCTTTCCAGCATGAGCCATGCCGTCATTCTCCTGCTGCTTCCCGTAATTGGACATACACTTATCAAACTGAGCAGGCGTAAGTGTTTTTATCATATCCGGTCTTAACACCTTCTCGTATCCGTCTATTACATAAGATACAATGCCTGATTCATTTGCTACGATTTGAACAGTATTGATATTGATTTTGTTTTGTATGGTTGCTTTTTTAGTATTAAGTGATTTAATATAGGTATCTGTAGAACTATCTCCTGCTATCTCCGATTTCTTCTCAACAATTAATTCAATTTCATGCCTTGATTTCCCGAGATCTTCAAAACTCCGGCTATTACAAGCTGCTATGAGGTTTTGTACTTTTTGTCCTATTTCCTCATCAAGTTTAACAAGATCCTCTGAAAAAAAATCAGCCTTTTCTGCTTGTTCCATGCGCGCCTTAACTATTCTTGCATTAACAGCTTCCATTTGCTCCAGGAGTGTGTCCGATTGGCGGTTCAGAACGGTAGCAATCCGGGTAAAAGCAGGCGTTTTTTCTCCTTCTCCTATATCTGCAATATATCTTCCTTCCTGTGCAGGGGGGTTCACAAGTTCCTCATCCCTTATGATCAGCGCATTTGAATGAATTGCTTCTTCGATTGTACCTGTTCGGAGGATATCGCTTGAAACAGTGCTTCCTGAAAGCCAGTTCAGCAAAGAAGGAATATAAAGCAGCATAAACAGCAGTACCAAAAGGGTCCCGAAAGTCAGCCTCTTCACGGAAGATTTCTCTGAAGGGGCGTATGAATCGGAGTTTTCAGCTTCATTCTCTTCATTCTCTTCATTCTCTTCATTTTTCATTTTTTCTTCAGCATCATTTTCTTTCATCTTTTTCAGAACCTTATCAATTTTCTTTCCTTCATATATTTCAAAGCGATCATTACACCGAGTTTGACATGTTCATATACCAGGCCTCCCTGCATATATGCGGTATATGGCGGCTTTAACGGAGCATCTGCGCTGAGTTCTATGGAAGAACCCTGAATAAACGCCCCTGCAGCCATGATCACGGGGCTGTCATATCCAGGCATGTCCCATGGCTCGGGTGTTACGAACGCATCAACGGGCGAACCTTTTTGTATCCCCTGGCAGAATGCTATCATACTTTCCGGATTGTTGAATTTTATCGCCTGTATGATATCACTTCTTAGTTGTTCCGGCTGCGGTGAGGTTTCGAAGCCAAGTCTGCGCATTACTTCTGAGCAGAATACCGCTCCTTTCAGACTTTCAGCTACGGCATGCGGAGCCAGAAACAATCCCTGAAACATGAGCCTGCTGTTTCCGAGCGTTGCTCCTACTTTTTTACCCAGTCCGGGAGTGGTCAGCCGGTACGCTGCATTTCTAACATATCTTTCTTTGCCTGCAATATAGCCGCCCGAGGGGACAAGCCCACCGCCCGGGTTCTTTATCAAAGAACCTGCAATAAGGTCCGCACCTGCTTCCACCGGTTCTTCCGTTTCAACAAATTCACCATAGCAGTTATCCACCAGCACTATAATATCTTTCCTTATTTCTTTGATTACTTCAATTAACCTTTTTATTTCCCTGATTTTGATAGCCGGTCTCCAGGCATACCCCCTTGAACGCTGTATCAGAACCATTGCCGTTTTTTCGCCTATGGCTTCCTGGACGCCCTTCAAATTAATACTGCCGTCATCGTGAAGATCCACCTGTCTGTAGCTTACGCCGAAATCTTTTAAAGAGCCTTCACCTTCGCCCCTGATGCCTATGATCTCTTCGAGCGTATCATAAGGCTTCCCCGTTGCCGACAACAGTTCGTCACCCGGTCTTAGATTGCCGAACAGGGATATGGCAAGCGCATGTGTCCCCGCAACGATCTGATGTCTGACCAGTGCATCCTCCGCCTTGAAAATACTGGCGTATACGGCATCAAGTACTTCCCTGCCCCTATCGTCGTACCCATAGCCGGTGGTACCCCCGAAATGGGTGTCGCTCAGACGGTGCTCCTGCATGGCGGCAATCACTTTATATTGGTTCATTTCCCTGGTGGCTTCTATTTCCCTGAATACACTACTTATTTCTTTTTCGGCTGCCTGAGCTGTTTCTATAATAGATTCGTCAATGCCGAAGTTGTGCTTCAAATAATTTTGAGTTGTAATATTCATAATATGTCAAAATCCTCCCTGGATATATTCTTATTCTATCCCACCATGGTCTTGATTTCAATGAAAAATGAATTTTATCCGTTAAGCGGGCCTACAGATTTCAGGCAGGCTGCTTTGCTGTATTGCTTCCTGCTCTTATATTGGTTAGAATACTATATAGAAGTAAATATTATATAAAATAAGTTACAAAAAAATTTGTACAAGTAGAGTTTTATTTGTATACAGGAGGCAATCATGCGGCTCTGCTTGACCATATCTCCCGAGGATAATGAAAAAACAGTCAAATATATCCTGAAAAACAAGCTGAACCTTTCGGAAAGAATGGTCAAGAAACTGAAATTTTCCGGCAGGATTTTACTGGATTCGGCTCCGGTGCATGTCAATGTCCCGGTTCATACAGGCAGCCTTCTTGAAGCACATGTCGACCTGGAGGAAGTGAATGAAGATATTCTTCCGGAACCAATTGACCTGGACATCCTCTATGAGGATGATATGCTGATTGCGGTCAACAAGCCCCCAGACATGGTGGTCCATCCGACCTTTAAACATTTTGCAGGCACCGCTGCAAACGCACTCATGTATCATCTGCTGCAAAAGAATGTAAAAACACTTATCCGCCCTGTCAGCAGACTTGACAGAGACACTTCCGGCATCATTATTTTCGCATTGAATCCATTTATCCAGGAAAGCCTTGTCCGTCAAATGCATGACAACACCTTCATTAAGGAATATGCAGGTATTGTCCACGGAACTTTCAACCAACTGAACGGAACAATCAACCTGCCTATTGACAGGCTTCCCAACAGTATCATGCTGCGTCATGTTACCGGGGGAGGGGCCCCATCCGTTACGCACTTTGAAGTACTGGAACAGTTTAAGGATACGGCATTTCTGAAATTCAAGCTTGAGACAGGCAGAACACATCAGATTCGCGTCCATTCCCAGGCTACAGGCCACCCTATATTAGGCGATACGCTATATTCACTCCCGGATTATGAAAACAGGCATGAGGGGTTGATCAGCCGTCAGGCTCTCCATTCAAGACGGACCGTATTCAGACATCCCTTTACAAAAATGCTTCTTGAACTGGAAGCCCCACTTCCTTCCGATATACTAATGACTCTGGAAATATTAAGAAAATAGACAGGTTCAGTTTACACATTTTCCATATAATGGTATGATATTTATGTTGCAGGGGCTGGCCTTTGACTGAGGTTAAATGCCCGCCCATACATCCGGGTATTATAACTGGAGGGAATTATATGGAAATACTAAAGGAAAGATACACGATTACCGAGTTGAGTGAGATTCTTCAATTGACAGACCATGCTCTTAGATTTTATGAGAAGGAATTCGAGCTGAACATACCGAAGGATGAACGAGGAAGACGCTTTTACACCGCAGATATGGCAAATTTGATGTATAAAATCAAAGTCATGAGAAGTGATGGCTTGGAAATCAAAGCAATAAAAAAAATTATCCAGGAAGATTATCCAGCAGAACCATCAAACGTACAGCCGAATGCAAACACTGTTACTCTGGCAACTTCAGGCAACAAGGATACGGATCTCCTTCAGATGTTTTTTCAGAAGTTTGAACAACAGCTTACGGAAGAGATTTCGATGGAGATATCCTCTGTAAAAGAGTATTTATCCAAGGAGATTTATAGGAGTAAACTGGAACTCGGCGCCTGTGTTGAAAATGGAATGCGTAAGTTGGAAAGTAAAATGGACAAGCATTATCAGGATGTAGATCTCGCACTTGGCAGATGGAGGAAAAAGCATAAAAAAAATCTTTTTAAAAAATTATTTTTGAAAGTACATATATAAATATATAATACAAAAACACCACATCCTCAAAATGTGGTGTTTTTAAATTTATCCAAACTAAGCACTAATCCGGATGGATGGGCAAGCAGTGAATTTTATCAACTGCTCACCCCCGTCTACTGCTCACCCCCGTCTTAGCTTACTTTCATCTCAAGACGGAGCTTGTCGGCGACCATTGCAATGAATTCGGAATTCGTCGGTTTTCCTTTTCCAATACTTACAGTATAACCAAACAGTGCATCAATCGTTTCTACCTGTCCTCTGCTCCAGGCTACCTCTATTGCATGGCGGATAGCCCTTTCCACTCTGCTTGGCGTGGTATTGTACTCTCGGGCTATGGAAGGGTAAAGCTGCTTTGTAATCGAATTGATAATATCCAGATCCTTGACAACCATCATAATAGCATCACGAAGATACTGATACCCTTTTATATGTGCAGGTACTCCTATTTCATGCATGATGTTTGTTACCTCTACCTCCAGATTACGCTGCACCGGCATGCGATAACTGGCTTTGGACTCCATAGTGTAATCGGATCTGATTATCGCATTGTGACTTGAATCTTTGAGCTGTCTGATCCTCGAAACAAGAACATCCATATCAAATGGTTTTACGATATAATATTCTGCTCCGAGAGTAAGTGCTCTTTGAGTAATTTTATCCTGACCTACAGCCGACAGAATAATGAATAAAGGTCTCTTTTTAAGTGTAACTGTGTTAAGCCTTTCCAATACACCAAGGCCATCGAGGTGAGGCATGATGATGTCCAATATTGCGATATCCGGCATTTTTGTCGTAATCAGTTCACAAGCTTCATTCCCATCCCTTGCTATTCCAACTACTTCAATATCATTCTGATCATTCAGATATTCACACAGAATGTCGCCAAATTCTTTATTGTCATCGGCAATAATGATCTGAATCTTCTTATCCAACAAACAATCTCCCCCTCCATTAGTAAACATTACTTATTGACACCATTATATTTTTGTTCTGTTCATTTTTCAAGTATAAATTTTATTGTTATGCCACATTATTCCATAGTTTTCAAATTTATTGAGTTGGTATACCCGTCTATGCCTTGTTTCAAGCCTTTTCTACATTTTGCACTTTATTGCTAAATTTATATTATTTTACTAACATCAAATATTAATTTCCTTATTTTACCATACTATTTCCTACTTTACTCCTCCTTCCGAATTTTTAAGCATCGTTTCAATGAATATCCCATATCCTCTTGTAGGATCATTTACAAGTACATGTGTGACGGCACCGACAATTTTATCATTCTGGATGATCGGACTGCCGGACATTCCTTGAACAATTCCTCCTGTTGCATCCAGCAGACGCTTATCGGTAATTTTAATAATCATGCCCTTGGATCCGTTAAGGTTTTGTCTGGATACTTTCTGTATTTCAATCGAATATTCCTCTATTTTCTTTCCGTCAATATTGCACAGAATCGATGCACTGCCTTCCTTTACGTCTGCTCTGACTCCCACAGGATACACCCTGCCTGAAATTCTTCCCGCCGCCCTTGAATCCAATCTTCCATATATCCCTATTTCACTGTTCAATTTTATTTCACCCAGTCTTGTGCCTTCGGTAAATATTCCTTTCAACTCGCCCGGTTCGCCTGACTTTCCCATTTTAATACCAAGTATGCTGGATTCAAGAATTTCGCCCGAGTCAACAGACATGAGTGTACCTGTGTCTATATCAGTGATCCCATGTCCAAGCGCGCCGAATATTCTGGTCGAAGTATCATAAAAAGTCAATGTACCTATGCCTGCTGTACTGTCCCTTACCCATAATCCAATATGATACTTTTTATCATCCGAGGATAATACAGGGTAAACAATTGCATCACCTGAATTATTTTCATATTTGTAACTTATTTTGAGAGGCCCGCCTTTGCTGCTTTCTATTTCATCCACAAGTTTAGAGATATTATCCATGGACTTACCATTGACCTTGGTTATGATATACCCCGGTTTTATACCGCTGTTCTTTACAGGTATTGATTTTTGACCTGAAGTGTTTTCAACATCCGATACTCCTATTACAAGGATCCCATCGAGGTCAATCCTCACACCTATTGTGTTTCCACAGGCTGTTACCTTCCTGTCTGATACAATGTCCACCTGAACTGTTTTTGCCGGCAACAACCCGAAAAACTTCAGGTTAAGCCTTACGCTTCCGCCTTTATCGGAGCTGAACAGTACAGGCTTTGATATTCCTATATTGTTGCCGGAAGCTTTTATTTGGCGGCCATTCAATTTGAGGATACCTTCCGTGTCTGCTTTAATACTTAAAGGGAAAATACTATTAATGTTATAACGGTAATCTTCGCCTTCTATTAAAACCATTTCACCGGGTATATTCAACATGATTATTGTATAAGCGGCACATGTCATTGCTGATGCTATTATAATAAAAACAGCTATAATTTTTCTAAATGTTGTCAATCGTCTCATTGTCTAACCTCCTGCAAGTAAGTTAACCTTTTGCAAAATCATTTATTCAAACAAATAAATGAACAGGAGGTAAAAAAGAATAAAAGCAAGAAAATACGGCGTTTTAACCGGTTTTTCTTGCTTTGTCTTCAACTATCAGGTTTTATTTTATTTTATTGCGTTATTAAGCATTTCTTCTGCATATTTTAAGGAGGTTTCAGAGGTGGTTTCTCCTCCGATCAATCTGGCGATTTCCTTTATATTACCATTTCTTTCAAGCTTCACTACTGTTGTCTTGGTGTTTTCATCCTCCGAGACCTTCTCAATAAGAAAATGATTATCCGCCATGCATGCTATCTGTGCAAGGTGTGTAACACAAATGACCTGATGCCCCCGGGACAGATAGGATAGCTTGTCTCCTACCTTTTGCGCCGTTTTGCCGCTTATTCCGATATCAATCTCATCAAATATCAGTGTCGGAATCTTGTCAACTTCAGCAAGGATCGTCTTTATTGCAAGCATAATTCTTGACATTTCACCGCCCGAGGCTATTTTGGCCAAAGGCTTTAAAGGTTCGCCGGCATTCGCTGAAATTAGAAACTCTATTTTATCGAGACCATTTGTTCCATACTTTCTGTTACCGGAACTGGTTGTCAACTGTTCGCCCATGCGTTCGGGGCTGGTCGCCGACTGCGTCAACTGCTCGCTCATACGCCCTGAATCTGTAGATCCGGTGTCAAATTGTATGTCAACCTTGAATCTCGCTTTCTTCATTTCCAAATCATCGAGTTGAGTCCCGATTTTGCTTTCGAGGAGGTTTGCCGCTTTTATTCTTTCAGTATTTATCCGTGAAGCAGCCTCATAAAGCAAGCTCTCGAGTTCAGTTCGCTTTGCCCTGAGCAGAGTTGCTGTCTCTTCACTTTTCACCATGTCATCCAGCTGTTTTTCTGAATTCGCACAATATTGGCGGATGTCTTCAATGGTGGCTCCATATTTTCTTTTCAGCTTATGTATCAGATCCAGTCTTTCTTCGATTTCCTCCAACAGCATCGGATTATACTCAACACTTTCGGAATGATCCCTTATCTCTTCTATGATGTCTTCAAGCTGGTACAGCAAATCCTGTAGGCTTTTGTGAATATCACTGTAACTGTCGCCAAGTCTTGAGATTGCATTCATCTGTGAGAGAGCTTCATTGATAGAATCAATTGCCGGTCTTCCGCCTAATTCGCCTGATGAAAGAAAACTGTAAGCCGAAGTAAGAGAAGCAGCTATTTTTTCTGAATTTGCAAGTAACATTTTCTGCTTGTTCAGTTCATCCTCCTCGTTATTTTTTAACCCGGCTTTATGGATTTCATCTATTTGAAATTTTAAAAGATCGATTTTCCTTTCACGCTCTCCGGGGTCTCCGGATAATCCTTTTAACCTCGCCCTTATATCCCTGTATTCCTGCAGCCGATTATTGTACTCAACTTTTAAAGTACTGACGGCTTCACCTCCGAAGGAATCCAAAAGATCAATATGATTTTCGGTTTTTAGCAAGGATTGATTGTCATGCTGGCCGTGCAGATCGATAAGCCGCTCTCCCATAGCTTTAAGAAGAGACAATGACACCATTTTCCCGTTGATCCTGCAGGTATTTCTACCGCTCTGCGTTATTTCCCTTGACAGGATCAATGTATGATCTTCTTCCGGTTCCATACCCATTTCTTCAAAAATATCTTTAAAATTTTCATTGTTGATTTGAAAAGCTGCTTCCACCAATGCCTTATCCGTGCCTGTCCTGATGATGTCCCTGGACACCCGCTCTCCCAGAACAGCATTGATGGAATCGATAATGATGGACTTTCCTGCACCAGTTTCACCTGTCAGGATGTTTAATCCGTCACTCAGTTCAATATTAACCTCATCAATCAGTGCAACATTGTGAATGTCAAGCTGTAAAAGCATATCTGCCCCCGACATTATTTAATCATTTTACTTAGCTTGTTAACAAGCTCTTCTGCTATTTTTTCAGCTCTGCAAACGATCATGATCGTATCGTCTCCGGCAATGGTTCCGACGATTTCGGTCCATTTCAGCATGTCCACGGCAGATGCGGAGGCTTGTGCCATTCCCGGAAGTGTTTTTACAACAACGATATTATTTGCATAATCGCAATTGACAAAAGACTCCGTAAAAATAGTCAGGAGTCTGTTCGTAATGGAACCCTCGCTGTGAGAAATCGGAGCATATTTGTAATGATCGTCATCCACCATAATCTTAATAAGCCTCAGTTCCTTGATATCTCTCGAAACTGTAGCCTGTGTAACGTCCATTCCCTGCTCTTTGAGCCTATCCGCAAGATCTTCCTGCGTCTCTATCTGATATTTATCAATCAACTCCAGTATTTTGGCATGCCTGCTGTATTTCATCTTTTTTTAGGCTCTCTCCTCTATAATATATTTTTGTTCTGAGTATGTTAAAGAAGTTCCTGGAATTCATTTTTACCAGCTTCGTGGTAAAGGGCGATCTTTTAACTTCAACCATGTCGCCCCCTCTGATATCGTGTCCTTCCTGTCCGTCAAGAGCAACTATCGCATTGTGCTTGAAATCCTCATCGATCACTGCCCTTACAACACTGTCCGCTTTTGTTACAAACGATCTTGAATATAAAATATGGGGACAAATCGGTGTAACAAGCAGTAAATTCGTATCCGGTTCAACAATAGGTCCGCCTGCAGACAAAGAGTAGGCTGTCGATCCCGTTGGGCTCGATATGATAAGGCCATCACCCGGGAAGGAATCCACAAACACATCATTTATATAAGTCTTCACATGAACGATTCTGGAGATCGCACCTCGTGTTATCACTGCATCATTAAGGCCTATATCCTGTATCGGAGCTTCCCCTTTGTGATGGATGACAGCTTCGAGCATCATTCTTTCTTCAATCGTGTAGTTGCCGTTGAAAAGCTGCTCTATTGCAAGATCAATGTCATTTCTGTCTACTTCGGTAAGAAATCCAAGGTTTCCAAGGTTTATACCGAGTATCGGCAAGTCTTTTGCATATACCCTTTTTGCCACCTTCAGAAATGTACCGTCTCCCCCAAGACAAACGACAAGGTCACATCCTTCAAAAATATCATCGCCGCTGATTGCCTGGCCGATACCTGCTCTGCTTTGCAATTGCGCATCTGTTCTTACGATACCGCCATGTTTGACTACACTGTCAGCAAGCTGCATTGTATATTGAAAATCCGGATCTCTGTCTGTATTTGTTATAATCCCGATTGTTTTCATTCATACCTCTATTTTTCATTTGCCCGACCTTGCTGCTTCCGCGAATAAAGGGGGTATTACTGGAACTGCAGAAACTAGAAACCAGAGACTAGTTACCAAAAGCCAAAAAACAAAAACAAATGCCTAAAGCCAAAAACAAATGCCTAAAGCCAGACGCCGGAACGCAAATTCAGGTGCTGCTTCAGAGGAAGGCAAAAATTTATTTCTGTCTTCTAATATCACATCTCTACTCTTCCGGCATATCCTCTTCCGGTATATCCTCTTTTATTATATCTTATAATTATTTTAAAAACAATTTTAACCTTTTTCGTCCTATTAAAGCTCGGAATGCGATAGTCCGACAACATTTTCGATTTCCGGTAATATTTCCTGAATTCCGCCGGTACTGTCGCTTAACGACAAATAGCAAAGGTATTCGATGTTACCTTCCGGACCTTTAATGGGAGAATAGGTCAGTCCTTTCAGACGAAAACCGATGCTCAATGCAAACGTAATAACATTTTCAACAACCTGCCGGTGGACATTTATATCCCTTACGACTCCATGCTTGCCTACCTTTTCACGTCCTGCTTCAAACTGCGGCTTTATCAGGCAAAGTACTTCACCGTTTTCTTGATTGAGCAGCCCTTTTACTGCCGGCAGCACTTTAGTCAGTGAAATGAAGGAAACGTCTATTGAGGAAAAATCTGCGATCATATTGATATCTTCGGGTTTCACATATCTGATGTTGGTTCTTTCCAGGTTTTTTACCCTTTCATCATTACGAAGCACCCAGGCAAGCTGCCCGTATCCCACATCGATTGCCACGACCTTTACTGCGCCGTTTTTCAGCATGCAGTCCGTAAAGCCTCCAGTAGATGCGCCTACATCTATTGTTTGCTTACCGCTAAGTTCAATTCCAAAATGTCTGATTGCCTTGTCAAGCTTGAGTCCCCCTCTGCTTACGTACGGGTTGAGGTTTTCACGAAGTTCCAACTCTGCCGTTTTGGCATAACTGCTGCCAGGCTTGTCCGCACGCTCGCCGTTCACATAAACAAGACCTGCCATGATAGAGCTCTTTGCTTTCTCACGACTTTCACACAAACCTTTTTCCACTAGCAATATATCCAGTCTTTCCTTATCCAACGCCGTTCCTCCGAAAATTCATCCCATGCATCTGTTCTTCAATATCCCGGCCATCTGTTCTTCAAATGTCCTGACTATTTACTCCTCAACATCCTGGTTATTTCATGAGAAAGTGAATCCTTGTCGAGGCCATACTTCTTAAAAAGCTCTTTTCTTGAGCCGTGGAGTATGGGCAGGTCAGGGAAGCCGAAAATAGTAGTTTTAGCTTTTATGCCATTTTTATTAACCAGTTCCAGAACACTGCTTCCGAAACCTCCCTTAATTGAATTATCCTCAAAAGTGGCAACCATACCTGTTCTAACTGCACTTTCCAATATCAGCTTTTCATCCAAAGGTTTAATAAATCTTGCGTTTATAACTTCCGTGTTGAAACCCTTCCCTTTTAAAATCTCAGCAACATCTAAAGCCGTTTCAACCATATTGCCAATAGCAATGATGGAAATGTCATTACCGGAAAGCAGTTTCACACCCTTGCCGCAGCGTATTTCAGAAGACGGGATCAACTGTGTCTGGCCGGACCCTCTCGGGTACCTGATCGCTATGGGTCCGTTAAATTTCAAAACAGAATATTCCAGCAGATTTTCAAATTCGGTATAATCACAGGGCGCAGCTATTGTCATATTCGGCAGATGATTTAAAAATGATATATCATAAAGACCTTGATGTGTTTCTCCGTCTTCTCCTACAATACCTGCCCTGTCAATCGCGAGAACCACATGAAGTTTTTGTAGTGCGACATCATGAATGATTTGATCATATGAACGTTGAAGAAAAGTTGAATAGATAGCTACCACGGGCTTGATACCTGCCTTGGCCAAACCCGCAGCAAATGTGATGGCATGTTGCTCCGCTATCCCGACATCAAAAAATCGGTCTGGAAATTTTTCAGAAAATTTTCCAAGGCCTGTTCCAAGTGGCATTGCAGCCGTTATTGCCGCAAGACCAGGTTCGATCTGTGCCAGCTTTATCATTTTTTCGCCAAAAATATCGGAAAAGGAGGGTCCATTATTGATTTTTACCTCGCCTGTCTCAATTTCGAAAGGAGAAATCCCGTGGAAGTTCTGGGGGTTCTCCTCTGCAAACATGTACCCCTTGCCTTTCTGCGTCCTGACATGGATTAAAACGGGTCCTTTCAGTTTCTTTGCGTTTGCAAAAACCTTAACCAGTTCATTTGTATCATGGCCATCAATCGGCCCCAGATATTTCAGTCCAAGTTCTTCAAATATCACGCCCGGCATCACCATGTATTTTATAGTTCCCTTGGCTCTGACCAGCGCCCTGGCAGCAGTCTTGCCAATAGCCGGTATTTTGTTGAGAAGCGTATCAAAATCCTCTTTCGCCTTTGAATAAATAGGTTGAGTTCTGATCTTACTCAAATAGCGTGAAAATCCGCCTACATTGTGACTGATCGACATTTCATTGTCGTTCAATATGATAATGAGGTTGTTTGGTGACCTTCCTGCATCATTCAATGCTTCGAAAGCCATTCCCCCGGTCATCGCACCGTCACCTATCACAGCAACGACAGAAAACTGCTGTTTCAGTATATCTCTGGCCTTGGCAATGCCTAGAGCTGCAGATATGGATGTACTGCTATGCCCGGTATTAAAGCTGTCGGAGTTGCTTTCAGACTGTTTAGGGAAACCGGAAATACCGTTAAGCTGTCTTAATGTGTGAAACTGTTCTCTCCGGCCCGTAATAATTTTATGTACATAGGATTGATGTCCTACATCCCAAACGATTTTGTCCTGCGGAGTACTGAAAACCTTATGCAGAGCAAGTGTCAATTCCACTACGCCAAGATTTGAAGCAAGATGGCCTCCTGTAACTGAAACCTTCTCTATCAGGAATTGCCTGATTTCCGCGGCTAGCTTCTTAAGCTGCTGTAAATCAAGTTTTTTTATGTCATCGGATGAGTTTATATTTTCAAGCAAGTAATCTGTTGTTCTCTCTTCATTCATTTTCTAGCTTTCCTTTTTCTTTTGATAAACAAGAATTTGTCGGTCACAAATTTTATTATAACACTTACTTTATATATGATATAATTGCTGTTTTGAATCGCGATGGTTTTCCCGAGCGCTTTACCTCCAACAGTTAGCGCAGTTATCAGTCCTGTAATTGCCAGTTCAGTCCAGGATATTAATTCCTGACGGCCAATGATCCTGAAAATGATATAGGCTCCCGCGGCACCGCTTATGATTCCGCATATATCACCCACTACATCGTTACAGACATTGGATACCTTATCTGCATTACGTATAAGTCTGATAGATTGTTTCGCGCCATAAAGTTTGCGGGAGGCCATTGCGTGGAATGGCGTCTCATCGGCGGCAGTAACTGCCGTACCTATAATATCGAAAACTATATTTATCAGAATTATCAGAAAAATGACCAGAAAAGATGTCAGTATATCGGCATCTTTTAAAACATCTGAAGAAGCTACCGTTAAAATGGCTGAAATCACAAAGGAAATGACTGTTACGGTCAGAATCCATATGACATTATTCTTCCTGGAACCGGCAACCGCACTTCGTTTGAACCTGACTTTCCGCTCGTCTGCCGGATGCCTGTAGCTGCCATCCAAAATGAAACCCTCCAAATATCCTAATTTGCTTTATAAGGTTAAAACAGGTGGCAATATGTTGAGTAAATTTTGCGGCTTAGGTCAGGCAGGATTTCCCCCGTTTATACTGAAATGTCGCCATAACAGCGGTTTCCCTTTGAATTCACGGCCGCAGCGTTACCACATGCGAAGCCTGATCACCACTTAGTCCACACTGCAATCCCCAACATATTTCATAAAGAACAGCCTAGGAGTTTTCCTCTGCAGTCTGTCCGTCTCCTAGCCTCTTTTGCAAATAGGGTTTCAAATAGCGATAATGTGTTTGTACCGGCCAGCACTCGCACATCTGATCCATTATCCACCATATTCACGCAAGGCAGGCTACACTGTTCACAGCATCATACGATACCGCCTAACAGGTTTAATCCCTGCTCGTGGTCGACGTGCAGCACTGTTCCTTCAAAAGGTACCAGCACTGGCTTTTCTTCCAAAAGACAGGGTCTCCACGGTAGAGGGGTCAACGCCTGCATGCCATTGCAGATCGCCCCTAAACCTTAACTCCCAGCATCAACCCACAACTGGGCGTAGCAAGCCGACACAAGGAACTTCATCGATATGCCCTTAAACGGATTTTTAGGCCCGTCTTCAGAAACGGCAGTACTGACTAGAATACTGCGCCACCTTGTTTTATGGCAATTGCAAAAAGGTCTTCACCTTAATCAAGTACCGAATTAACATTATAACATATATGCATAAACCTTAAAAGAATTACAGGAGTTTGATTTATATTTAAATAGAACGGATAAGGACGTTATGTTTCTTTATCTGCGTTATGCTTACCTGTTGTATCTGTGAATCAGGAATACTAAGGTTGCTTTACAATTATCCTAGTTGCTGCGGCTTTTTATAAATTCAGCAAGTTCCTTTAGAAACCGGGCTTTTTCCCCAAAGGATTGCAGTGCATCCACTGCAGATTTAACTACCTTGTCCAGCAATACCTCGGCTTCATCTATGCCGAACAGTGTCACATAAGTGGATTTATCGGCCGCTGCATCACTACCTGCCGTTTTTCCCATCTGCTCCAGACTTCCCTTTACATCCATGATGTCATCTTTAATCTGAAATGCCAGTCCGATATTTTCCGCATATTTCTCCAGCGATTTGAATTCTTCCTCTGTCGCGCCTGACAAAAGCGCACTCGACAAAATGGGCGCTTTTATTAGCGCACCGGTTTTATATCTGTGCATATATTCAAGCGTCTCCCTGCTTATGACGGCGCCTTCCGACTCAAGATCGACAACCTGCCCGCGTATCATTCCTTCTGCACCTGCAGCGTCTGCGATGATCCTCATAGCCTCAAGCTTTCTTTCAACCCCTGCACTGTGAGCAGATGTATACGATAACATTAACTCAAAGGCTTTATTCAATAACGCATCTCCTGCCAAAATTGCCATGGCTTCGCCAAAAACCTTGTGATTTGTGGGTATTCCCCTTCGAAAGTCGTCATTGTCCATCGCAGGCAAATCATCGTGTATCAATGAATAGGTATGTATCATTTCAATTGCACAGGCAAATGGAATGATTCCATTTCTGTCACCATCCAGCATTTCACAAACAGCCAGGGCAAGAGCGGGCCTCAGACGTTTCCCTCCGGCCATCAGGCTGTATTTCATAGCTTTGTTGATGTTCGAACCTGGCCCGTCACTGATTGTCAGAAAATCGTCCAGTGCATTATTAATCAACAAGTTCCATTTTTCCATCTGTGACTTGAAATCCATAGTTTCCTCCAGAAGTATTGAGATCATATCTGAATTTCTTTTTCAGCAATCGACCCGTTCTCGCCTTCGATAAGCATGGTGATGCTTCGGTCAGCTTCATCCAGTCTCCTGCTGCAATACTTAGTTAATTCGACGCCCCTCTGAAAGCATTCAATAGACTCATCCAGGGCCAGTTCACCCTTTTCAAGCTTTTTAACAATTTCTTCAAGCTCTGCAATCGCCTTTTCAAAACTTATTGCGTTATCACTCATGGTTTTTCATCTCCCTGATCTCTTCTACCATGCATTCAACCCTGCCGTCCGTCATATGTATTTCAAGCTTGTCTCCCAGTCGAACTGCTTTGATTGATTTTACCAAAGTATCGTCTTTTATGGATCTGACTATACTATAGCCCCTTGCCAGCGAATTCAGAGGACTTAGTGCATCAAGTCCGGCAGCAAGTGTTGCGAGCCTGCTTCGGTATTCTGCATTGAGTACGGACAGTGCCTTGTGAAGATACCTTTTTTGAATGTCAAGTTGCATGCGTTCCTGATATACCTTGTTAAACGGCTGTTTGAATGAAACACTTTCCATCAGCCGTTTCAGTTTCAGCCTATCCATCGCAGTTCTCTGGATTGCAGCATTCCTGAGCCTCATCTTCAGGCTGTCCAGCCTGTTCTCAATCAAAGCTCTTTCAGGCATTACAAGCTCTGCTGCTGCAGACGGCGTCGATGCCCTCACATCCGCAACGAAATCGGCAATTGTAAAATCGGTTTCATGTCCTACAGCAGAAATTACAGGTATTTTTGATTCATAAATACTCCGTGCCACTATTTCTTCATTAAATGCCCATAACTCTTCGAGCGAACCGCCGCCTCTTGCAATAATGATGACATCCACATTGGCCAGATTATTAAGTCTTCTGATCGCATCAGCGATCTGAGGTGCAGCTGCCTCGCCCTGTACCGGCACAGGATAGACCTTTATATTCACATTATAAAATCTTCTGCTTAGTATATTGATGATATCTTTTACAACTGCTCCGGTTGATGAAGTGATTACTCCTATGGATCCTGGCATATAGGGCAGTTTTCGTTTTCTGGCTTCATCAAAAAGCCCTTCCTGTTGCAGCTTTTTTTTCAACTTTTCAAATGCTACATATAGTGCACCTATCCCATCAGGTTGCATTTCTTCTACATAAAGCTGATACTGTCCGTCGCGTTCAAATATGGATATATAGCCACGAACAAGCATTTTCATGCCGTCCTCCGGTACAAATGGAAGTGCAGTGGCGTGAGAACGGAACATGACACATTTTAAAACTGCCTTTTCGTCTTTCAGCGTAAAATAAAAATGACCGGAATAATGGTTTTTAAAATTGGATATCTCTCCTTTTACCCATAATCCGGACAGAATGATATCTTGAGATACCAAATCCTTGATATATTTATTTACATCGGACACTGACAAAAACTGTTTAGCCATTTGTTCAACCGCCGTCAGCATGTTCTTCTGCTTCGATACTCTCCTTGTGGATCTTGCTGAGAATACCGTTTACAAAAGATCCCGCCTCCTCGTTGCTGTATTTTTTAGCCAGTTCTACGGCCTCATTGATCGATACATTAAGCGGAATGTCATTTCTAAAACAAATTTCATAAATGCTCAGGCGCATGATCGAAAGGTCAACCTTGGAAATCCTCCCCATCTTCCAGCCCTTGGAATTCAACTCTATCATGTTGTCAATGGTCTCCTGCCTGCCAAAAACACCGTCAACCACATCGTTGATATATACCTTGTCCTTTTCGGCAAGCGTATTGTCTTCAAAAAACCTGTTTTTTTGCTGTTCCCTGTCATCCTTTTGTATCTCTAGCTGGTATAAGAGCTTCATTGCCAATTCTCTGGAGGCTCTGCGTCCCATGTGTTTTCCTCCCCATATGACCTTCTCACCTGTAAGTCCCGGGCGGTAAAACCCTGTCCAGAAGGTTCTTTATGTAGTCCTTGTCATCGTGTATTCGTTTGCCAATATAATACCCTACACCAGCAAATATTGCAATAAAAAGCACTTTGAAAAAACCCAGGATCAAAATAAAGATAGCCAGTACCAAGCCTAAACCAGCCCCTATGATCCCTCCACGATGCTTTTCATAGTACAGAAAAATTCTTTCCAGATCCATTTGGCACCTCCGGTTATTCTACTCTGGCTTTAAACGTAACCCCGGAAAAAATGCTTTCAACAATAACCTTCACATTTTTCACAGAAATTCCGGCCGCTTCCTCAACTGCCTTCTTAACTCTTCCCTGAATATCTTCGGATATCGCCGGAATACTTAAATCAGGCATTACAACAACACGTACTTCAATATTCACGCCCTCTTCTGCTTTACTGACGAAAGTCTTTGATTCTTTGACTCCGCCAGCCTTTTTTGAAGCATTGATAGCGATGTTTTCTATTGAATTCAGGGATATTCTTATTTCACCAATATTAGTATGTTTACTGACCGCTTTTTTATCCTTGTTGCTCTTGACTCCTGAGAACAGGAAAATAATACTCATCGCAAAAAAAATAAGTGCGACAATAAATACTGCGATTCTCAGAGCAGAAGCCCCATTTGCGAAAATATGCTCCGCAATGTAACTTGTAACACCCGAATACACAACCGGTCTTATGATAATATACATCGCTGCTGCAGAAATTACCGCCAGACAAAATGCATAAATCGCAAGCAGAATTCTGAAAAAAATATTCACAGGCAGACCACCTTTCTTGAAAACTGTTTTCTTTAGTTTTTAAGCACTAAATTCCTTTGAAGGATTTATTTACATTATAGTGCATTCTTCTAAAAAAATAAACCCATATGGGTTT
>JAEWQC010000347.1 GCA_023399355.1 Bacillota bacterium
TACTTGGGTTGGATGCTCGGCAGCGCAGAGAAATTTGAGAAAGTGGACGACTCCACATTGAAAATTACTCTGACCCAGCCTGACGCACAGTTCAAATTCGCTCTTGCCACATCGGCAGGCCATGTCATCAGCAAGGCATATTACGATGCCCACAAGAGCAACTTCGGGAAACCGGACGGCGGACTGCTGGGTACAGGCCCTTACAAGTTCGTCAGCTGGAAGACGGGGACGGAAATCGTGCTCGAAAAGAATAAGGACTATTGGGATAAGAAATCCGGGGGACCCTACCTGGACAAAATTGTATATAAAATTATTCCCGAGGGCACGACAAGAGTCACCGGGTTGAAAACGGGCCAGATTAACCTGACCGTAGGCGTACCACTGGACCTGGTCTCTGTTGTGGAAGGGATGGAGAATGTAAGCATTCAGAAATCCGAAAGCTATTCCATTGACTGGATTGCTTTCAACACCGCGAAAAAGCCCTTTGATGATGCAAACGTTCGAAAGGCGCTCTATTATGCGCTTGACCGACAGAAGATCCAGGATGAAGTGATCAAGGATGCAGGAGAACCTTCTGTGACCATACCGGCAGGTCCTGATTTCTGGACCTATGGAAAGGATCAATGGGAAGCGTTTGCCAAGGAAGTTCCCGATTATGCCTTCAGCATCGACAAGGCAGGGGAATTCCTTGCGAAGTCCAGTGTTCCAAAGGGCTTCAGCGCAAAGATAACCACGGATGGCGACCCGCAGAGAATGAGTACGGCGTTGGCCTGGCAGGAAGCGGTGAAACCGCTGGGAATCAATCTGGAAATTGAGAAGGTTTCGGAGGAAGAGCTGACCACAAGACAGTTCGGTGGTGAACGCAAGTATGATATTATTCTTGGCAGGTGGGGTTCTGATTTCCCAGATCCCGCAGGCAACATTGTCCCCATATTCAATTCGGCCAATGCCGGAGACGGCGGTTCCAACTTTGCCAACTATAAAAACAGCGAGGTTGACGCTCTGCTGAATGAACAGGCAACGCTGACGGATGACACCAAACGTGCGGAACTCCTGATTAAAGCATTGAAGATCACCTCCGGGGAAGTGCCGCTGATCGTGGTAGACTACCCGAAGACATTGCTCGCCGCCGGAAAGAATCTCTCCGGCTATAGCATTTCACCAATATGGTATTGGAACTTCTTTGTAAAAGATGTATACTTTACGAAGTAATGGATTTTTCACAATAATGTAATCGATGGAATGATTTGAAGCCCGGCTCCGGTGTGGAGCCGGGCTCCATGAAATAATTCTCAGCCGGTATGCGCTATGGAGTGAGGACATGCTTAGATATATTACTGGAAGATTACTGCAATTGATTCCCGTACTGTTTTTCGTATCGGTCATTGTATTCGGCATGATACGGCTGGCACCGGGTGATCCGGCCCTGATCATGACCGGAGGTCACCAGACCTCTCCCGAGGTGCTGGAAAACATCCGGCAGAAATACCATCTGGAAGAGCCGGTCTATAAACAATACCTTTACTGGGTCGGTGACGCATTGCATGGCAATCTGGGCGAGAGCTTCAAGCTCAAACAGTCCGTAACCACGCTTATTCTGGAGAGATTGCCTCTTACATTGCAGCTTGTTTTAATGAGCGCTTTTTTTGCGCTGATATTTGCGATTCCGCTGGGAATTGCCTCCGCTGTCAAAAAGAACACGTGGGTCGATTACCTGATCTCCATCGTCACACTGGCAGGAGTGTCTTCACCGGTTTTTTTGACGGGCATTCTGGGCATGCTGGTCTTTTCCTATATGTTGAATATTCTGCCTGCTTTCGGTATCGGAAGCGGGTTTTTTGATAATTTCAGATATCTGCTGCTGCCATCCCTGGCGCTGGGCTTCAATATGATTGCCCTTAGTTCGAGAATCACTCGAAACAGTATGATTGAAGTGCTTGGTGCGAACTATATTCAAACAGCTGTCGCAAAGGGGCTGCCGGAGCGGACGGTCATATTCAAGCACGGTTTGCGCAATGCCCTGGTACCCATTGTAACAATCGCAGGGCTTCAGGTCGGTTTCCTGATCGTAGGTTCGGTATTGGTGGAGTATACCTTCGGAATAGGCGGTCTGGGCAGTCTGATCGTCAATAGCGTTCAACAAAGCGATTATCCGGTTGTTCAGGGAACGATATTGTTTCTGGTGACAGCATTTCTGATGATAAACCTGTTGGTGGATATCCTTTATGCAGTGATAGATCCGAGGATTCGATACAGGTAGAGTTTGCAAAGGGGGGACATTATGGCCCGTACAGGTTTCCTGCCGGCGGAAGCCGGTTTTTTAGCCTATCTGAGAAAAAGAAGAAAACCAGGCGGTGCATCTTTCTTTCATCACCGTGTAGCGGTGGCAGCCGGTATCGTGATCGCATTGATTGTTCTTGCTGCACTGCTGGCTCCTCTGCTGTCTCCATACGATCCCAACGCACAGGATTTGTCCAAATCACTGCAGCAATCTTCCCCCAGCCATATATTTGGAATGGACAAACAGGGAAGGGATATGCTGAGCCGTACGTTGTTCGGCGCCAGGACGACCTTGCTGGGAGCATTGTTTATCGTAACACTGTCCGCGCTGGTTGGGATTCCTCTCGGCCTGATTTCCGGGTATTTCGGCGGGAAGCTGGATTCATTCATTATGCGGATTTGGGATGTGCTGCTTGCATTTCCCGCGTTGCTGCTTGCTTTTGTTTTTGTTGCAGCCTTCGGGCGAGGTCTCCAGAATACCGTCATCGCCCTCGGTATTGTTTATATGCCTGCAATTTCCCGATTAACCAGGTCCCTTGCGTTGGTGGAAAAAGAGCAGACATATGTGGAAGCTGCCCATGCGGTGGGCTTTTCCAATACAAGAATTATTTTTATGCATATATTCCCGAACTGTGCTTCCACAATTCTGGCCCAGGTCACCATTGACCTGGCCTATGCCATTCTGGACCTTGCATCCATGAGCTTCCTTGGCCTTGGTGTACAGCCGCCCTTTGCCGATTGGGGCTCCATGCTGGCCGACGGGCGAGAATTCCTGCTGCTGTCTCCGGCACAGGCATTTGTACCCGGCCTGGCGATCATTATCACGGTGATTTCCTTCAATCTGTTCGGTGACGGACTGCAGGCTTACTTTGATCCGAAGCAGCGCAAGCTGCAGGAAAACTGAGGGGGATGGGACAGTTGAACGGAAACAGCATTATATCGGTAAAAAACCTTTCGGTAAAATTCAGTACGGAACGCGGCATTGTGCATGCGGTGCGCTCCATTAGCTTTTATGTTCGCAGCGGCGAGATACATGGATTGGTCGGGGAGAGCGGGTGCGGCAAGACCGTGACGGCAAAAACCTTTTTGAGGCTCCACGATCCTTCAAGGACAGCAGTGGAGGGCAGAATCCTGTATGGAGAGAATGTGGAGGCGGATATTCTGGCTCTGCACGAAAAAGAAATGCAGCGGATCCGGGGAAGCGAGATATCTATGATATTCCAGGATCCGATGACTTCGCTCAATCCGCTGTTGACAGCCGGAGAACAGATTGCTGAGATGATGCGGCTGCATAGGGGAATGGATCGGCGGAGTGCCAAAGAAGAGGCGCTCAAGCTTCTGAACCAGGTAGGCATCTTTCCCGGGGAAAAACGTTACGGACAGTATGCCCACGAATTCAGCGGAGGAATGCAGCAGCGCGTCATGATTGCCATTGCACTATCCTGCGGGCCGAAGCTCCTCGTGGCCGATGAGCCGACGACGGCACTGGATGTGACCATACAGGCCCAGATATTGCTTTTGATCAAACAACTCCAAAAGGACACCGGAATGTCGGTTCTTCTGATTACACATAATTTCGGCGTTGTAGCCGAGATCTGTGACAGAGTGTCGGTGATGTATGCGGGAGAGATCATGGAGTCGGGAAACATCGGGGAAATCTTGCGCAGTCCTTTGCACCCGTATACAAAAGGGTTGATTGAGACTATACCGAAGAGCGGTTCGAGGGGAAAACCACTGAAAACCATAGAAGGAATGCCGCCGAATTTACTTGAGGAGATCGTGGGCTGTCCCTTCGCTCCGCGGTGCGCTTTTGCAATGGAAAAATGCAGCAGCTGCAAGCCGGAGCTGAAAGATGCCGGTTATGAGCATTACACTGCCTGCCATTTGGTAGACGGCACGGCATCCAGGGAGGTGGAACCATTATGCAGGAACTTATAAAGGCTGTGGAGCTGAAAAAATACTTTCCTGCCGGACGAAAGAGTTTCCTGGGGAAGCCGCAGAAAATGCTGAAAGCGGTGGATGGTGTTTCATTTTCGATCAATGCGGGTGAAATATATGGTCTTGTCGGTGAGAGCGGTTGTGGCAAATCCACGCTGGGCCGATGTCTGATCCGGCTGGTGGAGCCCCATGAAGGGCAGATCCTGTATGCCGGAAATGACATCACGCATTATACCGCAGCAGAACTAAGCGAGTATAGACGGAAGCTTCAAATAGTTTTTCAGAACCCCTTTTCCTCATTCAATCCAAAGCTGACTATGCGCCGGACATTGATGGAAATTCTCCGTGTGCATGGGATCTTTAAGGGGAAAGAAGCTGAGAGGATACAGCAGATGCTTGAAATCACCGGCCTGCCGGAAAGCATACTGGACCGTCGGTCAGGCGAACTGAGCGGGGGCCAGCTGCAAAGACTCGCCATTGCCCGCGCACTGCTGTTTGAGCCTGAATTTCTGGTAGCGGATGAACCGGTTTCGGCTCTTGACGTATCTGTCCAGGCCCAGATTCTAAACTTGATGCTGGACCTGAAAAAGAGGCTTGGCTTCACCATGTTGTTTGTTTCCCACGACCTGACGGTTGTGGAGCATATTTGTGACCGTGTGGCCGTCATGTACCTTGGCAGGATTGTAGAGTCGGCGGATACGGATGGACTATACGGGGATATGCGGCATCCATATACAAAAGCCCTGATGTCAGCTATCCCGGAAGCGGATCCGGAAAGAAAAAGAGAAAGGGTTCTGCTGGAAGGGGATCTGCCGAGTGCCATCGATATCCCGGAGGGCTGCCGATTTGCTTCACGCTGCGGCTTGTGTTCCGGAATATGCCTGAAAAGTGAACCTCAATTAAGGGAAGTGTCACCCGGACACCATGTTGCATGCCATTTTGCATAGAGAGGATTACAATGGCAGAATTACATAGAGAGGATTACATAGACAGAATCACTTTGGCAGAATTACATAGAAAGAATTACATATATAAAATTATATACAAAATTACATAAATAGCATGGCATTGACAGGAGGCTTTTATATGACAATACCCGGATCACTGAACGCATTACTCAAGGAACTAAATGATATTCCGGGGGTATCCGGCTATGAAGAAGAGATTGGAGACCGCATCCAGAGCAAACTCAGTCCGCTTACGGACAATTTTTATTCGGATTGTCTGGGGAACAAAATCTTTATTAAAAAAGGCAAAAATCCGGATTTGAAAATCATGCTTTGCGCTCACATGGATGAAATTGGTTTCATTGTGTGCAATATAGACGAGGAGGGCTTTGTCTATATTATTCCGGCAGGTCTGCATGATGTGAGGCTTGTAATGAATCAGGTCATCACCATTCATACGGAAAAGGGAGACATCAGCGGCGTGACCGGGGCCAGGCCGGTCCATATCCAGTCAAAGCAGGATGCAAGCCACGAAATTTGTTTTAAGGACCTCTATATCGATATCGGCGCATCAGACAAGAAAGAGGCTGAGGGCCTCGGTGTCCAGATCGGGGACAACGCCACTTATTGCCGCGAGGGAAGATTTCTGAACGGCAATATATTTTCGGGGAAAGCGGTGGACAACCGTTCCGGCTGTACGGTATTGATCGAAGTCATGCGCCAGCTCCAGCACAAAGAAACCGAAGCGACCGTAATGGCGGTGACAACCGTTCAGGAAGAGGTCGGCATACGTGGTGCCGGGCCGGCGGCATGGGGATTGCAGCCTGACCTTGCGCTGGTCATCGACGTGACCTTCAGCGGTGATTGTCCGGATATGTGCCACAATACCATACCGGTAAGGCTGGGAAAGGGCCCTGCAATCATGTTGTATGACTGGACGCCCTGCAACGCCTACATCGGAAATGCGGTACCCAAGCGCCTTACAAAGCAGCTCATAAAAACAGCGGAGGAAAACGGTATACCCTTCCAGCGGCAGGTTCTGCTGAATGGAGGCACGGATGCCTGGGCAATCAGTCTCAGCGGTAAAGGAGTACTTACAGGCTGCGTGTCAATACCGTGCCGCTATATCCATTCCGCTACAGGCTGTGTGCATATGAATGACGTTCAATGGGCCGCAGACTTGATCGTCGAGTTTATCAAAGGCTTGAAGGAGAAACTGTAAAAAAACGCATTGAGCTGGAGAGAACTAAGACACTCATATCATATTGTATTTTACTATCGGTTACCTTCAGGACGCAGGTTGTCCTTGTCGATGTTCCATAATTGGAGTTCTTAATTTCTGAACAGAACTATCCTGCTTCAGTATATTAACCTCGCTCTGCATCGCCGAGATCTTTTCCGCTCGATTGGCAGAAAGGGGTTGTATGCAAACGTACTGATCGATCCGGAGACAATATGGATCCATACATGAATTTGCCCTTATTAGCGAGGCGATAAATGCCCTCTGCCTCTAGAACTCTTTTGCTTAGCAAAAAGCCTTGGCGGCAGGCATCGCTCCGGCTTTCAGGTGCTGAGCACCGCGCAGTAAGCCTGGTCAAAAATAGGAAACTAATTACCTTTCTTGACTATATAAATTGTGAATGCTAAAATAAGATGTATATACAAGTAAGTACAACTGTATACAAACACAATTAGAAGAAGGGATATAATTCATGAAACCTGTCGGTATAGTATTGTTTAGGTGTAAATATACTGCTTATTTCAAGGGGAGACCATATGAAAAAGACACTTCTGCAAAGGCTTGAAATTGATATGGATACGGAACTGATCAATCTGGTTGGATTGTTTAAGAACGATGGGGCGCCAGTATTTAATGCATTTATGAAAGATCATTTTAAAATAGCAAAGAGTAAAGCTGATGCATTTGTGAACCATCCACCGGTCCTGGCGATTTCTCTTGGAGGAACCAATCTCAAGCTGATGATCGCAGGAATGGACAATGGCAGCATGATGGTGGAGCATGTAAGAGCAATGCAGATCCCCTCGAGCCCGGTAGATTTTTATGAATTTTTTGATGATATCCTGATCCGGGACGAGTATATTAAAAATTATCTGAGTGATACTGAAAATACTTATGTAGGGTTTTCTTTTCCAATGGCGATCTTTGACGGCATTCCCTACCATCCTACCAAAGTTCCGAACCTAAATGGCATTATTGTACGGGACATAAAGAATCTAAGCCAGGATTGCAATTTCAAAAAGAAATTCGATATTTACCTGAAGGATCGCGGCTTTCATCCTGCAAAGCTCTTTTACCAGTCCGACGGCATCATAGCACACCACGGTGCAGTAGCATTGTGCGATACCGGATTGGATACCGACACTACCCTGATTATTTGCGGCACGGGCATGGCAACCGGCGACGAAGAAAATTATATTCAAATGGGCATTGCCCGGATGCTGGATTACGATGAAAAACTTTATCCTGCCGATGAAACCGAGGATTACCAGTATCACTATGCCCTTGCGGGGAAAGGCTTGTTCGGCTTAATGAGGAGATGCATCCTGATCAAATCAAAAGAGCCTGGTTCACAACTGGCAGAACATGATGTCAGTGAGTTTTTCATGGATGCGCAAGGTTCAAAGACAACCGTGCAAATATGGGAAAGCAGTCTCCCGGGAGAAAAGCCGGAGGGGGCGGCCAGGGAAATCCATGACCGGGTCGGTGCCGATGCATATGTTGAAATGCAGGAGATAGCAGGTAAAATTGTTGAACGGTGTATCGGTTCTATTGCGAACAGTGTGATTGCGACGATCGTCAAGATGGGTCCGGCTCTTAATGGAAAAGGCCATCTGGTTTTTTTCGAAGGCAGCATTGCTGCAAATAAGCATATACTGCCAAGAGTGAAGGAGACGATCCTTCAAAGGATCGGACAAGCCGGACTATATAGTCAATTAGGCGTTCCACAGCCATTTGTGCCGGATATGGAGAGAACCATGAAACCGCTGAAAGCGTGCAAGGGGCTTCAGGAATCAATGCTTTCCGATGTGGATATCACGCTTATCGGTACAGCATCATCGGTTATGGCTGAAATGTGCATCCGATGACATACCACATATAAAATATTTGAAAACAGGTGAAAAGATGAAAAAGATTTTAAACAGGAATGAGAATTTTGTAGAGGAAAGTCTTGAAGGAATACTGACAGCGCACGGCAACATGTTGAAATCCTGTGCCGGTGATATTCGTGCTGTCTTCAGAGCAGATGCTCCTGTGAAAAACAAGGTTGCCATTGTCACCGGCGGAGGTTATGGCCATCTGCCTGTATTTCTGGGGTATGTGGGCGACGGTCTTGCGGATGGGGTGGCAGTTGGAAACGTATTTACTTCACCCGGCTGTGAGACCATTGTCAATGTTACAAAGGAAGTCAACAGTGGGAAAGGAGTACTTTACCTCTTCGGGAATTATGTCGGGGACGGCATGAATTTCGAAATGGCTGGAGAAATTGTCGGAATGGACGGTATTGAAACAAGGACTGTCAAGGTGTCTGACGACATGGCCTCTTCGCCACGTGAAAGCTGGCAGCAGAGGAGGGGTGTTGCAGGACTGTTTTTTGCCTACAAGACGGCAGGGGCTAAAGCGGCACAGCTGGCTGACCTGGATGAAGTGCAGCGTGTAGCGGAAAAAACTGCCGGGCGCACAGCTACCATGGGTATCGCCATGTCTTCCTGTTGGGTGCCGGGAGCAGGCAGAACGATATTCGAGATCGGTGAAGAAGATATTGAAGTCGGGATGGGCATTCATGGAGAACCCGGAATAGCAAGGATCAAACTCGAGACTTCGAAGGAAATTGCACAGCGGATTGTTCCGAAGCTGGTTGAAGATCTGGGCTTGAAAGGGAGTTCCAGGATTTCGCTGCTGGTGAATGGACTTGGTTCCACTACACGGGAGGAACTCTATATCTTGTACAGGGATGTGGACCTGCTGTTGAAGGAGTATGGAATCAAGACAGCAAGAGTTTTTGTGGGTGAATATGCCACATCGCTTGAAATGGCAGGGGCCTCCGTTTCCATTCTGGATCTTGACGACGAGTTGGCAGAGCTCTTAAATGCACCGGCCTGCTCACCTTTTATCAAATTATAGGGAGTAAATTGCGACAATGGATATAAAAAGCGTAATCAATGTTCTATTAAAATCGACTGAAATCATTATCGAATCCAAGGATCAGCTTGAACAGCTGGACAGCGCATCAGGCGACGGGGATCTTGGAATATCCATGAAGAGAGGCGCCGATGCAGTTCAATCTGTCTTGGCGGTATCCCGGACTGAAAGCGATATAGGCAATCTGCTCATGAAATGTGCGATGATTTTTAACAAGGAAGCGCCTTCCACATTGGGGACTTTATTATCTTCCGCCCTTATGGCAGCCGCAAAAGAAGTAAAGGGCAAAAGTGAAATTACGGAAGGGGATGTGGTGAAAATAGCTGGTGTTATGACAAAGAGCATCATTGACAGGGGCAAGGCTGCCTTGGGTGATAAAACGATTCTTGACGCTATGATCCCGATGAGTGAAACCTTGAAACAGTGCTTTGAGCGGGGAAAGGGCTTTGCTGAATCAATGAAGGCCGCCGCAGTTGCCGCATCGGCAGGGGCTGAATCCACCAGGGGCTTGGCTGCCAGGGCAGGCAGGGCAAAATGGATAGGCGAACGGACAAACGGTTGTCTTGACGGTGGAGCCGTTCTGTGTTCGATTATCATCAATCATCTTGTGAAGGTTTGAGAAAGCAGTATCCCTGATAATTGTCCCAATATGCACATGAGAGCTGCATGATGCACCTTGAAAACTCAATATTTGATAGTTATAAAACAGGAATTTTGCGAACAGATAGTATATTTCTTAAAAGTTGACAATAACTACTAAATTAAATATAATACTTCATATATTGCTGAAAGGTGAAATTATGCTTGAACGCTCGAATCCAAAGCCTTTATACCTTCAATTGACAGAGATTATAAGGGAGAAAATACATTCCAGGGAATGGGAAACAAACAATCCGATCCCTTCAGAGAATGAATTGAGCAAGATATACGGTTTGAGCAGAATGACCGTAAGGTCCGTTATTACTCAATTTGTCTCTGAAGGCTTGTTGTACAGGGTACCTGGGAAAGGTACCTTTGTTGCTGAACAGAAAATAACGGCGAAATCACTGTCTTATGCCGGAATTAGAGAGCAGCTTGAACAGATGGGGTATGCGATTACTACTCAGATATTGAGTTCTGAAATTATTGACGCACCCAGGCAAATTGCAGAGAATCTGGCATTGGAAAGCGGCGATCCGGTATATATGATAAAGAGGATCCGGTATATTGATAAAGACCCCCTAAGCATACACGCAAGCTATGTACCGTTAAAAATGTGTAAAGGTCTGGACTCTGCAAAATTGGAAAAAGAACAGCTTTGTGTGGTTTTGGAAAATGATTTCGGACTGATCCGCGGCAAAGTTGCGGAAACACTGGAATCATGTATGGCAACTACAGCTGAAGCAAAGCTTCTGCAGATAAAAGCAGGTTATCATCTTCTGCTCCTGGAAGATATCATTTATTCGCAGGATGGGGTTCCGTTCGAGTACTCGAAAGTATTATTCAGGGGCGATAAAATTAAAATCAGAATGGAATTTTAGTTCGGGATGTAATTTACCCGTCCGGGAACCATAGCTCAGAATCCGTATCTATACAATAAAAAAACGGGGCTGGTCGTTGATGATGTCAACTGCTCGCCCATGTATTCCGGATTACCGTTTTTTCACTTGCATTACACATAGTGCCTTGTTGAAAAAACAGAATCATCCCTTGTGCCAAAATCTTATATACAACACAACTAATTTATAAAAATTCATATTGGAGCCGCTTCCGTCACTCACTCGGTGCTGCAAACCGGGAGGAGGTCTTAAAATGCGGCAAATAAAAAATGAAAGGGATCAGGTGTTTTAAATGTGGCATCCCGATATTCCGTTTTCCAATGTCTTTATCGCGGCAATTGTTGCGGCGATACCTATAATCTGGATATTGTTTGGTATGCTGAAGCTACAGCTTCCGTCATATAAAACTGGAATCATTTCACTTATTGCGGTGGTTGTATCCGCCCTGCTCATTTGGAAAATGCCTGCCGCTTTAGTGGTTCAATCTATCGCAGAAGGCATTGCTCTTGGCTTGTTCCCCATTTTATGGGTGATATTTGCCGCGATATTTACCTATAACCTTTTGGTAAAAAGCGGTGCAATGGATACTATAAAATCTATGCTTTCCAATATTTCTACCGACCCACGTGCTCAGGTGATCATCATCGCATTTGCATTCGGTGGGTTTATGGAGGCTACGGCGGGTTTCGGAACCGCAGTGGCGATTCCTGTCACCATCCTTATATCAATGGGATTTGAACCTGTTCTCGCAGCAGTTTTATGCCTGGTGGCGAATACTGTACCCGTGGCCTTTGGGGTAGTTGGCATTCCCGTAATAACGCTTGCTCAGGTGACTGGGCTTCCCCTTGACGATATTTCATTATATACCGCCTTGCAGCTGCTTCCGCTATCTCTGATCCTTCCTTTGATCCTGGTAATAATTACTACCGGCAGAATCAGGGACATTAAAGGAATGATTCCGGTAATTGCTGTAAGCGGCATAACCTTTTCTGCAACTCAGACAGTGGTTGCATGGACTGTAGGTCCGGAACTGGCCGCAGTCGCAGGATCCATTCTAGCTTTGGCAGCGTCGGTATTGTGTATAAGGTTGCAAGGGAAAAGGAAAGTCTGGAATTTCCCCGGACAAACTCCCGCAAATCCGGGAATGAAGCCGCAGATTGGTATGGCTGAAGGATTGAAGGCCTGGAGTCCTTACATCCTTATACTTACTTTTGTATTGGCGAGCAGACTGATACCCGGATTGCGCTTTTTGAATGCGCCTCCCTTTACTGTAAAGCATCTTTTTTATATGGGTCAGGGTGGATCTCAAATGAGTTTCCAATTGTTGACGAATCCAGGTACAATCATACTGATTTCGGCTGTGATAGGTGGACTGGTCCAAAAAGTCCGTATAAAGGATATTCTCTCCGTGGGCCGGATGACACTGAAACAGATCGCAAGGACAACAATCACGGTACTTACCATCATACCGCTTTCGAAGGTCATGGGCTACAGCGGTATGATATCTGTGATATCGTCGGGACTTACGAGCTTAACAGGATCATTTTTTCCGCTGGCTTCGCCATTTATCGGAGCATTGGGCACCTTTATTACCGGAAGCGATACATCTGCCAATGCATTATTCGGTGTACTGCAGAGCCAGACAGCACAGCGGATAGGGAGCAGTCCTGCCTGGCTGGCTGCCGCAAATGCGGCTGGTGCAACGATTGGAAAGATGGTTTCTCCGCAGAGTATTGCCATAGCAGTTTCAGCGATCGCACTGCCCGGTCTGGAGGGAAAAATACTCAAAAGAACCTTGAAATATGCAGTTGCTTTCGTGGTTGCTCTCGGTATTATCATCTATGTGGCAGGGCATGGAATATAGATGGGATGTATAACTAATGTATTTTTTCTTACCTTGATCTGCAAAAAAAGAATGGATGAAATGCCACAAATAGCTAGAAGACAGTGTATTGACAGGCTTCGGCTTTAAATTCATACTAATTATATGCAGGAATGGCGTCTGTTATAAGAAAATATTGGGGAAAACATATGCTTAAAGTAATGATTGTAGAAGATGTGGATATTATCAGGGATGATATAAAAAGACTCCTGGAATGGCAGGAGCACGGCTACCGGGTGGTCACCGAGGCAAGAAACGGGGAAGCGGGCCTTGCCATGTTCCGGAAATATATGCCCAACATCGTTATAACCGATATCAGGATGCCTGTCATGAACGGTCTGGAAATGATACAGGAAATCCAAAAGATCAGTACAGATGCCCAGTTCATTCTTCTGACGGATTACGGCGAGTTTGAGTATGCCAAAAAGGCTCTTGATCTGGATGTCCATTCCTATATGCTTAAATATGAACTTGATGGAGATATCCTGCTGCGGGAACTGGAAAAAGAACGTGTTATAATTGAAAAACAACAAAATATAAACAGGATGACGAAATCGGAGAACCTGAAGGACTATTTAATCCATGGAAAGACGGAAGCAGATGATTCTCAAAGCTTTTTCGGCTGGCAAGGACGCACTACACTGATGGTGGTGGAAGCAAAAGGTTTTTACCGAAAGACGTCAGAACAATATAGCTGCCTTAGAATACTACTGAACAGAGAGACACAGGACTACGAGTTCGAGTATATTGAAATGACTCCACAGGAGCATGTGATTTTTTTAAAAGTTTCCGAAGGTATGAGCCAGCAAAAGGAGATCAACTTTATCAGGATATTTGTCAACCATCTTCAGGCACTGTTCAAGAATACATGCGGAGTGGAAACGGCTGTAGCAGTGGGCTCACAAATCTGTGGTTCTGCGGATATCACCGGTGAATACAGAAAGACAAAACGGATTCTGCAGCAAAAAGTATTCTACACAAAAAGCTGTATTCTGGATTCACCCTCTCCGGAACCCACAGCGGTACAAAAAGAGGAAATTGGACTGATGCTCCGGTCTATCACGTCAAATATACAGAATTTGAAAACGGATGAACTGCGCTTCCAGATTGCTCTGCTATTTACAGGCCTTTTAAGAGAGGTGAAATGTACCGAACTGCTCGAGAATTGCGTGCGGGGAATTACCTATGCCATTGCCAGCCGCAGTGTACAGGGCAAGACCGACAACTTAAGCGAGGTACTTGACGAAATAATGGATTGTGCCCGCAATTACAATGTATACGTATTGACCGAGCTATTTGAAAAGGCGATCGAAATGCTTGATGCAGATATTGGTTCCAGATATTCCAAACGGGTAAACATGATCATCAAGTACGTCGCTGAACACTATCATGAAGATGTCAGCCTGTATGACTTATCAAAGGAATTGGATCTGAGTGTGATCTACATTAGTCAGTTGTTCAAAAAAGAAATGGGTATAACATTCTCGGCCTATTTAACCAAAACAAGGGTCGAAAAAGCAATCCAGCTGTTGGAAACCGGACATTACAAGGTTTACGAAGTGAGTAAAATGGTAGGTTATCAGACAGTTCAGTATTTTAGTAATATATTCAAAAAGGAAACAGGCAAGAAACCGGGGGATTTCTTTTAAGCAGGGATGGCGTATTGACTCAGGCAGGTAGGACATGTTATATTTATCTGTATATACAGGTAAATACATATGAAGCATTTGCGAATAAAATGTTTGTTCAAATATTGTATTGATGGAGGGTTTAATGAAAAGCACTGTAAAAATCAGAGATGGATGGTTTATAAGAAAAATAACGCCGACTGACAGACTTGACGACGGACAGATCGTGGAATACTCCGGAAGCAGCAGTGATGAACTTACTGCTGTAATGCCCGCCCAGGTGCATGAGATATTGCTGCGGCATGGAAAGATAGAAGATCCGTTGATTATGGGCAATACGGAAAAATGCCTTTGGGTGGCTGAAGCCGATTGGATATACAGATGCGGCTTTCAGTCGGATGGACCGGGTAAAAGGCAGTACCTTGATTTCAGAGGCCTGGATACGCTGGTTGATGTCTATCTCAACGGAAAACTTATCGCCAGCCATAATGATATGTTTATCCCACTGAGGGTGGAGGTGACGGACACTCTGAAAGACAGAAACACACTCCTTCTCCACTTCCATTCCCCCCATAAATATATCCGCGAGCATACATGCAAGGCAGTGGAAAGCGGTTTGGCAGCCAGGCATAAAATGCTTAGAAAGCCGGTACATGATTTTATTGATTTCCTCGGAACGAAACCCTATTTCACGAATATCGGGATATTTGACGAGGTCTTTCTGGAGACGGCAGAGGAGTGTGAAATAGTCTATGCAGATATTCAGGCGGATTTGAATGAAAATTATACAAAAGGCAATATAAGGTTTTCCATAGATGGAATTGGAAATATCATAGACGGAACTTTGATCATCACAGCGACCGCACCTGACGGTATGGCTTGCGGCAAACTGTCAGTAAAACCGGGGAAATCCTCAGTGAACAGATGGTCGGCTGAGGCTGTGCTCGAAATAGATGAACCAAGCCTTTGGTGGCCGATTTCACACGGCGGTCAGCCCCTATATAAAATCGAAGTAGAGTTGTTCGATGGAAAAGTACTTATGGATAGGGCTGATAAGAAAATCGGGTTCAGGAAAATAGAAATGTTGAGTCCGTTTGATTTCAGAATAAACGGGAGACCAGTCAAACTCTGGGGGGCGAACCTTGCGCCTACCCAAAGGATTACAAACTGTTGGGACAGCAAGATAGCAAATACTTTGCTGGACCTGGTGGAAAACGCCCACATGAACATTTTAAGGGTGTGGGGTGAGGGTGTTCCGTATCCTGATGAACTGTACGATGAAGCAGACAGAAGAGGTATCCTTCTTTGGCAGGATTTCTATATGAGCTATGGAATGCATCCGGATGATGCGGATTACAGGGAGATGTGCATCAAAGAGGCTGAGTATGTCATAAAGAGATTGAAGAATCGTGCATCACTGCTGATGTGGTGCGGCGGCAACGAAACTTCAATGAGTGCCGAATATGATCATCCGGGTGAGAAATGCATTGGAGAGGAGATTTATCTTGAGGATTTTAAAAAAGCATGTGAAAAATTGGATCCCGGCAGATATTATCACGAGACTTCTCCATATGGAGGTGCTTTCGCAAACGATCCCCGCGTCGGAGATACCCATGGGTACACCCACATTTGGTTTGTACCGGGAGCGGATTATCCCGTTATGCTTTCCGAAAACACCAGAGTCTCGACTCCGGCTTTAAAAAGCCTTAAGAGATATTTGGGAGATAAGGAGTTGTGGCCGGAGAACTTTTCGGGAGCGGTAAGGAATCAGGATGAGCCGCCGATGCCGGAAACATGGATCGAACGGGCTCCAGGCGGAGTATGGCCCAGAACTAAGAATATAGAAAAGTTCTATGACGCCGATAACGCCGGGGACCTGGTTTACAGGATGGGATCAGCCCATGCCCGGCATCTCAGGGAAACAGTAGAACGTTCAAGAAGAGGCAGACCGTCAGCCGATAATTCAGGATACAGAATCTGCAAGGGGCATACGGTCTGGAAGCTGAACGAGCCATACCCGTCTTTTTATTCGAGTATGATAGACTATTACCTTGAACCGTATATACCGTACTATGCATTGAGAAGAGCTAATGAGCCCGTTATGTTATCCTTTGATATAGGAAACGACATCTATATGTGGCTTGTGAATGACAGCAGGGATGCAGTCGAGGGGACGGTTGTCTGCAGCCTGTTCAACCCCGGAACGAATCAGGTCATCAAGGAAATCAGGAAAGATGCAGTCCTATTGCCTGATGAATCGAAGGTCATATTCAGGCTTGATGAATTCGGACAATTCAAACGTGAGAATTTCCTTTATGCCAGGTTTGAGGACAAAGATGGAAATACTATCACAAGGACGAATGATTACGTGGATCATGAAAGGTATCTGTATTTCCCTGATGCAAAGCTGGAGCTCCGGGCTGAAAATGATGAGATTGTAGTATCGACAGACCGGTTCGCAAGATGTATTGAATTATCTGGCGATGAAAACGGCAATGAATTCGGATGGTTTTTTCAGGACAACTATTTCGACCTGATGCCCTGGGAGACAAAGAGGATAAAAGTAAGAGGCAGCCATTCGGAAGGTCTCATAACGGCTAAAGCTCGTTTTTCTTCACAAAGTACAGGGATTCACTTTAAAAAGAACCAGTAACGGGTAAACGAAGAATGATCCTTTGCAAAAGGGACAATAATTATTGGATTGGCGGGGAGCAGGCATGATGAAGGATTTATTCGGTAAACTTGGGGCGGATCCGGACAAGGATTTAAAAAGGCTTTTACGTGCGATCCAAAAGAATAAGGTCTCAATTCTGCCGACCGGAATGAAAAAGCATTTTGAAATAGCGAAGCTGAAGCCTGCCGGATTCAAGGATCATGATACCGTGCTTGGAATATCGATAGGCGGATCCAACACAAAGGTCGTGCTTGCTTCCATGAAAGCCGGCAGAATGGTTTTACATCATCTTTCAGCGAGGATGAATCCATCGTCAAAAACATTCTATACAGAATATTTTGACGATCTTCTGTTTGGAGACGCGCAAATAAGGGATTTTATCAATCATTCGGAAAGTCTGTGCATTGGAATTTCCATTGCTGTTCCTGTTATTGACGGCGTTCCGTACCACAAAAGCAAAATACCGACGATAGATGGACTCATTGCCCGGGATTACGAGAAGGATGCCCCTACGCACCATTTGAGGGAAAACATGTTCGACTACTTAAAGGGGAAAGGGGTCAGCTGCAAATCGTTCTTCTGCCAGTTTGACTGTATAGTGGCAAACCACGGCGGAGCATCCCTTTGCGGCTTGGAACCGGAGGATAAAACGCTGCTTCTTGTTTGCGGAACAGGTCTTGCTACCGCGATAGAGGAGCATACTGTATCGATTGGAATGGTAGATGCTCATGACAGTGAACTGGACGATGAAACCCTGCTTCCTTTTGATCTTACGGAAGGCCACCAATACCAGTATGCCGTTGCAGGAAAAGGCCTGTACGGTATTATGGCAAGGGCGATTGCAATAAAGTCCCGGGAAGCAGGTTCAAAACTGTGCTTTAATGAACCAGCCAGTTATTTCAAGACTGCATATGATACCAAAACTGTGGTTGAAATATGGGAAAGCACACTCGGCTGCGGAATCGGAGCAAAAGCGGAGGAACTTTTCAAAACGCTAGGTCCCGAAGCTTTTTTGGAAGTAAAGGATATTGCTGCGGCAATAGTGAAACGTGCTATAACGGGACTGGCCAATTGTGCCGTGGCTACCATCTGTGCGAATTCCGACGGGAATAACAGGAAGCATACCGTCTTTTTTGAGGGAAGTATCGCCCTTAACGACAACATCCTTCCCAGGGTGAAAAATGAAATTCTTTGCAGAATCGGCACCAGCCCGGTTTTTGGTGAACTGAACATCTGCAGGCCGCCGGCGCCTTTTCTGGATAAAGCGTTACTGCCTGTATCAGCCGCCGGTCGGGACGTTTCTGAAAATGAACTGCGACAAGTTGATTTGACGGTCAAAGGAGTAATAACATCGGCTGTAGCCGAAGATATTCTTAATAGCTGATATTGGCATAGAAACGGATACTTGAGACTGAATAGGATGTGATGGCAATGCGGAGAAAAATCAGAGCGAATAAGGTTTTCCTGAAAATATTTCTGGTCACGGCATTAGCCGTAATCATTTCGGTCGTAAGTTGTCTTGCGTTTATTCTGACTTATTTAAGGTCCAACTTTCAGGATCTGCTTTTCGAACGAAGCCGGGACTCCGTTCTTAAAATGACGGAACAAGTGTCAAATAATCTGGAAGAACTTGCATCTCTTGGACAAATCATTGCTTTTGATGATTCTGTGCAGAAAACGCTGATTACAGCAAAAAAGACGACGGATAATGTTTTTAATTATTACTCCACGATCCAGACAGGGAAACAGGCCCTTAAGAAATATGTCACCCTTCGGTCTGATATTGTATATGATATCGTTTTGGTTAATAAAAATAATGAAATATTGGAAATGAATAATACTTACGATACACTATTCAAAACAGAGGATTATTCCATTTTACATTCCAAAGAGAACGGCTTTGTCCCTCTTCACCTGTTCACATACAATGTGAATATCGGATATTGGCGGGTCATATCTTATGTCTGCAATGTCTACAGCAAGGACAATTATTCCTATATAGGCAAAATCGTCATACTTGCAAAAGATCAAGCTGTTATCGAAGATCTCCTCTATTTTGACAAAAATACTGGAATAAATCTTGAACTTTATAATCCGAATGGAACATTGTTTTACTCAACAGACAATACCCGGGATTTTAAAAGTGAATATGAGAATCCTGATAATAGCCGTAATTACAACATTACTGAAAATCTCTCCATCGCAGGTTGGAAAATTATATGCTGTGTTTCGGGGAATCTCATCAACGACAGTATTAACAATACTTATCGTTTAATTTTTATTATTCTTATTTTGGTTCTGATCTTCATGATGATTATCATATACAGTCTTGTATTCAATATCACAAATCCGCTTTATAAGTTGATTGGTGGCATGCGGCGGGTTTCAAACGGAGAACGGAGTGTAAGTTTGTCTATTCATACCGGTGACGAAATTGAGGAAGTCTCACATGTGTTCAATGAGATGGTTCATGATATTGAGACCAGAACACAGGAATTGCTGGAGAGTCAGAATAAAGAACATGAAACAAAAATTAGAATGCTGATTTACCAGATAAATCCCCATTTTATATATAATACACTCAATTGTGTGATCTGCCTTGCAAGGATGAATGACGATGAGGGGATCATTTCATTGACCAGAACCTTCATTACATTGCTTCGCGGTGTGATCAGCACAGATACGAACAGCTATACCGTCATTCAGGATGAAATAAGTTATATTGATAATTATATAAAAGTACTTCAATATAGTTATAATAATGTTCCTCAAATAAAATGGGAGGTCGATGAGGAATTGCTGGCAAATGAGATCCTTAAACAGACATTGTATCCGCTTGTGGAAAATAGTATTTTTCATGGAATTCTACCCGTTGATCATCCAAGTGAGATTACAGTTTCCATAAAAAAACGAAAAGGAGATCTGATCATTGTTACAGTTGCCGATAATGGACGCGGAATGAATGCCGATGAGGTGGAAAAACTTCGGGATCAACTGATGATAGGTGAATCTGTTGATGGAAAACATATCGGACTGCAGAATATCAATAACCGTTTAAAATTGATATACAGCGACGCGAGTGCTATTTCAATAGAAAGCCATTTCGGCGAAGGTACGGTCATGTCATTTTCATATCC
This sequence comes from Bacillota bacterium, assembly GCA_023399355.1. Taxonomy (GTDB): domain Bacteria; phylum Bacillota; class Clostridia; order Acetivibrionales; family DTU013; genus UBA1305. Next base: position 20,187 of record JAEWQC010000347.1, read on the forward strand.
TGCTTCGCATTAACACCGCACCTTCTTTTTGCGTAACTTGTAACGCATCGATTTAAAAAATTTTTTCGATTGTAGAAGTGAATTTTATTGCCGCTGCTGTTATTCAATGAAGAGAGATATCTTTTGTCTCGTTATATTTAAAAGTTATAAATTATAATAGTTTTGTTATGTATACTACTAAAAATTTTTATTCTATACTAGCTACATAATATTAAGGAGGAGGCAGTAAAATGAAAAAATTTAACAAAGTACTAGTTATTCTGCTTACGCTTGCCATGTTGGTTTCTGTAAGTGCATGCGGCAGCGCGGATACATCGGACGCATCCGCCGCTTCTACTACAGATGTAACGGCACCAGCAACCACACCGGCAGCAGAACCTGTAGCTGAAGGCGATCACGCCATTACAATCTGGTGCTGGGACGCAAGTGAATCCCGTGCTCAGATGCATGCGGATTTCACTAAGGAAATGGGCATTACAGTTAATTTGACATCAGTTCTTGCTATCGACATGGCTCAGAAACTACAGACAACTTTGGCAGCCGGCGGCGAGATGCCTGATATTGCATGGTCAGAAGCCACATATCGCGGAGCTTTGCTTAACCTCGGCATCTGGGAAGATATGACGAAGGCTCCCTACAATTTTGACAAATCAAAGGTTTTGGACTATCTTGTACAGCTTGAAACATCTGTGGACGGCCAATATATTGGACCTGAATGCCCGTCTGTTGCAGGAGTCGCATACAAACGCGGGCTCGCAAAGAAGTATCTGGGTACGGATGATCCTGCACAGCTTGAAAAAATGCTGCCTACATGGGAAGATTTTGTTAAAAAGGGACAAGAAGTACAGAAGGCTTCAAATGGGAAGGTATACATGTTCTCAAGCCTTGGTGCACTGGGGATTATCCTGAAGGGACAAGGTACAACTCCTTTTGTAGTTGATAAGAAAATTACATTCCAGGATTCAATGAAGCCGATTCTTACACAATTAGCCCAGTTTGCAGCTGCAGGCGCAACAGATGTATATGATTACGACTCTGCTGAAGAAGGTGCATCCTATGCGACTGATGAAAACATCTTCTATCCTTGTGCAAACTGGTCTGTAAACTTCACGATTAAAACAAACGATAAAGACGGCCAGGGACGCTGGGGCTTTATGCTTCCTCCGAAAGGCGGCTTTGCAATGGGTGGCACAGTTATGGCTATTCCGGCAGCTGCAAAACATAAAGAAGATGCTGTAACTTACATCAAATACTTCTTCCAGGACGAAAGAGGAGCAGCTCTCCAGAAGCAGTATAAAGGCAATTTCTCTCCTTTCAAGGCAATCTATGAGAAATCTGAACCGTTCTACACAGCTGCTGACGAATGGTTTGCAGGTCAGGATGTTATGAAGGAAATCCAGACCCGTGTGCTTCCCAGCATTAAGAGCGTGAGGACTCCTGTTCCCTATGATCAGGATATCACTGACGTATACAACCTCGCTTGCAAGAGTATCAATGCAGCGAAGGGCAATGTAAATGTAGATGATCTTCTAAAGACAATGGCTGATGAACTTATAACAAATAATCCTGAACTGACTCGCGAGAATTAATCGCGTATCGTCTGGAAATCCAAAAAATATTTCGACTTAAAAACCTAAATGACTGGAAAGAGGAGGTTGCTAAGGCTCCTCCTCTTTCTTCATTTCTTCAAACGATATCCGAAAGCGCGGTGAATTTATGAAAGCTACAAAATTGAGAAGAAATACGATTACGCCGTACACGATGATAGCTCCCTTTTTCATTTTATACTTTGCTTTCAGCCTTTTTCCAATGCTTTTTTCATTAGGCGTCAGCTTTTTCAACTGGGGTGGTTTTGGTGATGCAAAATTTGTTGGTATAGATAATTATGTACGAGTATTTCATGATGCCAAATTTTACAAAGCCATAACCAATACCCTTATCATCTTTTGTTTTACAATTCCTATTGAACTTACAGTGGGCTTGTTGACTGCAACAGCGTTGAAGGACTTTTTTTCGAAGACGCGCAGTGCATTCCAGCTGTTTAATTTCCTGCCATATATCACAACACCGGTTGCGATCGGAATTATTTTTTCTCTGATATTTGACTGGAAATCGGGTGTTGTGAATGGAGTCCTCTCCACTTTCGGAGTTGACCCGATTTACTGGCTGGGCATCCCATGGGCATCGCGGGCTGTGGTTATAACGATGATTGTGTGGAAAGGCTATGGTTACAATATGATCATGTTCCTGGCCGGACTGTCCACGATTCCGGATGAATTATATCAGGCGGCAAAAATTGATGGAGCCAGCTGGTGGCAAGCTTTCCGGAAAATAACCCTTCCCATGCTCAGACCTATTTTTGTATTTGTTGTTACTACCAGTATTATCAACTCATGGAAGCTGTTCGATGAACCGCAGCTCCTGTTCAGCGGGGGGTCACAGCCGATCGGAGGTCCGGAGCGTTCCGTTCTGACGGTTATCATGCGCTATTATGAAGCTGCTTTCCGTAATTTTGAATTCGGTTACGGCTCAGCAATCGCCTATGTCCTGTTCATAATCATTGCAGTCTTTTCGATCATCAGCGTTAAGTCGATGAATCGCGACAATTCGATATAAAGGAGGTGGAACAGATATGACAAAAAGATTGTACACGAAAATCCCTATTAATATCCTGGTTGGTATGCTTTCCCTGGTCGCGTTGTTCCCTTTCTACCTTATGATAATTATGGGTACCCATTATAACGAGGATCTATATCAAGGCATAAAATTGTTGCCGGGGAAATATCTTTTGGAAAACCTCAATACGGTTTTAAAACTGGATTATCCCAGATTTTACTTCAACAGTATTACGATTGCTGTCTGCAATACATTTGGAGGAGTTTTAGTCAGCTCCCTCGGCGGTTATGCTTTTGCGAAATATAATTTTAAAGGGAAAAAAGGGCTATTTACCTTTGTTATAGCAACACTTGCCATCCCGATGCAGTTGGGTCTCGTTGGCTATGTATTGGAAATGAGGAGCCTTGGCATAATCAATACGATCCTGCCATTGATTTTCAGCGGAATGGCTAGCGGCTTCGGCGTCTTTTGGATGACGCAGTATATCGGTTCATCCGTACCTACGGAAATAATGGAGAGCGGGCGTATTGACGGATGCAATGACTATGGTGTTTTCTTCAAACTTGTTTTGCCGATTATCAAGCCTGCAATGATCACAATTGCTCTGCTTCTGTTTTTGTGGTCCTGGAACAGCTATATGATTCCGCTTGTCATCGTTACAAAAAAGGAAAATTACACGGTACCTCTGTCAATTGCCATGATCAGTACGGAATTCCGTACCGATTACGCTGCGCGCATTTTGTCGCTGGCTATTTCAACGATTCCGATCATAGGCATGTTTGCATTCGGTTCGAAATATCTGATTCAAGGCTTGACGGCAGGCAGTGTGAAGGGCTAATTGATTCAAAGGTGGTTAAAGTATGAAAAAAAGAATTGTGTTGTCGCAAGGATGGAATTTACAGGATTGTGAGACGAAAAAGGAGTATGCGATCACAAAAATGCCAATGCAGGTTCATTCTGTTTTGCAGGAATATGGCGTAATCAGTGATGGTTATATTTACGGGGATACTTCCGATTGCCGCTGGGTTCAGGAACATGAATGGACATATACTGCCGATTTTTCTTGTGAGGACTGTGAAAAGAAAGCGCTTATCAGTGTCGGGGGTATCGATACCTTTGCGGATATCTACCTGAACGATGCATTAATTGGTAGTCATGAAGACTTCTATCTCTCTGCCCGTTTTGATGTGACCGGAAAATTGCGTCCGACGAACACGCTTCGCATTTTATTCCACGCCGTTCCTGACATCCTGCGTGAGCATGCGTCAAGAAATCCCCATCCGGAACGGATCGAACCATACAGAATGATCCGCAAAAACTTTCATGATTTCATTACCTATCTTGGCGCCAAGCCGGACCTTATGAAGGTCGGCATATTTGACGATGTAGTGCTTGAACTGATAGATACGGCGGAAATAAAGGACTTTGCAGTTGAGTATGTGTTGAATGACTCCCTGACTTCGGTTGAGGTCAGTGTAAAAGCGGAAACGACAGCCGCCTGCGAATTGAGAATCTCCGTGTCGCGTGACCAGACAGACCAATGCTTTACGGTCAGGTCTTCCGGAAATGAAACGGCTGTTTTTAAATTTTCCATCGAGAATCCTTCACTCTGGTATCCGCGGGGTTATGGGAAGCAATCGCTTTATTCATTCAGGGCGGAAGCGCTTTCAGGAGAAGGAGAACTTTTTGATGTTTCTGAAAGAAGGATTGGCTTCCGCAAAGTAACCATGGTGAACAATCTTGATTTTGTAATTAATCAGATTCCTGTAAAGCTCTGGGGAGCAAATCTAACCCCTGTTGAGGGCAAGACAGCGTGTGTTGACCGTGAACGCCTGATGCGGATATTTGAGCTTGCATACGATTGCAATATCAATACAATCCGTATCTGGGGCGAGGGGGAGCGCTATGATGATGAGTTCTATGACGAAGCCGACAGGAAAGGTGTCCTGATCTGGCAGGAATTTTTCTCCGGGAATTCAGCTTATCCCAATGACAGCCATTTGAGGTCCCTGCTTCGCCGTGAAGCGGAAGAGCTTGTCCTGCGTTTGCGCCATCATCCTTCGCTGCTTCTGTGGTGCGGAGGGAATGAAACTTATTTGAACAGGGATTTCGGGTATCCGGGCGAAGAATATTACGGTTCGGAAATCGTAGAAAAGGATTATCGGGAAGTATGTGCGAAGCTGGACTGCGGACGCTATTATCATGTCACATCTCCGTACGGCGGTGCATATTCCAACGACCCTTCCAACGGTGATACGCACAGTTATACGAATACCTGGTTTGTACCTGGTGGGGACTATCCCAATTTTGTCAGTGAGAACCTGCGGGTTGCGCTTCCTGTATCACACAGTTTAATGCGGTATCTGCGGTTGGATAAAAAGCCTTTCGTTACATCCCTGATGCGGGATGGGTCGGATTATCCGTGGCCGGAGGAGTGGAATGCCATCACCTCTGCCGATTCCTGGTACAAGATTCCTCCGATCGAGCAGTTCTATGATGCAGTTGATTTCGATTCGATGGTCTATCGCTTTGGCGCGGCAGCTGGCGTGTACCTGCGGGATTCAGTCGAAAGATACCGCCGTGGAAAGCCTGTGTGGGATTCACAGGGCCGGCGCAGGTGTCAGGGACATCTTGTATGGAAACTTAATACCACAAGGCCGCATATTTACAGTTCCATCATAGACTATTACCTGGAACCGGGTATTCCGTATTATGCATTGAAGCGTGCTTATGAGCCGGTGCTTGTTTCCTTTGAAATAAGCGAACATATCTATGCATGGATTGTTAATGACAGTACGGAAACGGTCGAAGGAAATCTCATACTGCAATTGTACGACACTGCGGAAAATGACGTGGATAAGGAATTTACGGTTCCGGTTCGTGTTAAAGCGGGCCAGTCCCAGCTTGTCAGTTCTCTTGACGAGTTCGGGCAGTTCCTGCGGAACAGGTTGATTGTAGGAAGACTAGTAAAACAGGATAAGACGCCGGTTTCAACAGTCAGCATATTTGCAGACATCGAACGCCATTTGTCTTTCCCTGACGCAAAGCTAACGCTTTCGTCAGCAGGAAATGAACTTATTGTTGAAACCGATCGCTTTGCCAGATGTGTTGAGTTATCGGGCGAGAAAGAGGGAGACTTGTTTGGATTCTATTTTACCGACAATTATTTTGATTTACTTCCCGGCGAGAAAAAACATGTTGGAATCAAGAGCAGACATAGCAGTGGTAAGGTTACCGCAAAAGCACATTGGTCTGCAACAGAAACAGTAATTCAAATATAAATGAAGAGGTGTTTATAATGGTATTAAATGATTTCGGAAGAACTGATTTGAAGATATCGGACGTAGGCTTTGGTGCCTGGGCGATTGGAGGACTTGGCTGGGGTGCGGGTCCTGATGATGATAATGCAGTTGCCGCGTTGAAAAAGGCATGGGAACTTGGCGTAAATTTCTACGATACCTGCGATGCGTACGGCAATGGGCACAGTGAGGTACTGATCGGTGATTTCCTGAAGGGAAAACGTCAGGAAGCAGTTATTGTTACAAAAGGCGGTACGAACTACCGTGTTCCTGAACGCAGCAAGAATTTCTCGCGTGATTATCTGATGATGTGTCTGGAAGAAAGTCTCCAACGCATGCAGACCGATTATGTGGATGCTTATCTGCTGCACGTGCCGAATGCAGAATGGCAGGACAAGGGGAAGGTATTTGACACGCTCAGGGAAATGAAAAAGTCCGGGAAGGCGCGTTATGTGGGCCTTGCTATGTGGCAGGCGGCAGATACGCTGCATGCTTTTGAACAGGACACTGAACGTGTTATTGATGTTCTTGAGTGTCCATTCAATATTCTAAACAAATCCAATATCGAAGTTGTCAGAATAGCAAAAGAACGCAATATCGCCGTGCTGACAAGCCAGCCGCTCGCTAGTGGAATCCTTACCGGAAAATATGGAAGTGATACGAAGTTTTCCGACGGAGACAACAGAAAGGGCTTCTGGAGCGAAGAACGCTTTGCTTCAGTAATACCCGACATGAAGATTCTTGAGGAATGCGTCAGGGAAACCGGTTATACAATGGCAGAGCTCGCGCTTGCCTATAACTTGAGTTATCCGGGTATTCACAGTGTAATTCCCGGTGCGAAGACAGCCGACCAGGTCGAAAAGAATGTTGCTGCAAGTGGGAAACGTCTTGATGAAAAGATAATGAAGAAACTTTCTCAGACAAAAGGCTTTATATTTTAAATAAGTTACGCAGGGAGGGCTGAATTAATATATTCAGCCTCATTCCCATGCGGAAATGAGGAATTATGAAAACGAAACGTTGCCTTTCTGAAAATTGGGAGCTCTTAAAAATCATTCCTGCTGATAGCATCAATCCTGAAAATACCATTCCCGAAACGGGCCGGGTGCCTGCAGGGTGGATACCTGTCAAAAAAATGCCTTCGCAGGTGCATGATGTTCTTATTGAGGAAGGATACCTGCCTGAAGAAATTCGTATCGGCTGGTGCGAAGCTGCGAAATGGGTCGGTGATTATGACTGGGTGTACAAATGTCATTTTGACAGAGAATGTGATGCAAGTGCCGTCCGCCTCTTCTTCGGCGGGCTCGATACGGTAGCCGATATTTACGTGAACGGTGTAAAGATGGGCAGCCATGACGACTTTTACATGCCGCAGACGATAGATATCACGCAGGTTATAACCGAACATAATAAGCTTGTGATACATTTCCACAATATCGAGGAAATACTTGATAAACTTACACTGCCAAAAGAATGGGAAAAAACTGTTCTAAAATTCAAGATGCTGCGCAAGCCGAAGCATGATTTTCCTGCGGGAGTTGTTGAAGGGGCCGCCTATCAGGGCGCCGTACCGTACTTTGAACCAATCGGAATCTTTCAGCCGGTTTTCATAGAATACACAGATGCTGCGGAATTTACCTGGGATCATATCATTCCATCCGTAAAAGCGCCGTACACGGAGGCTGACTTAACAATTACCCTTAAAGGTATCCATGGAGATAAAGCAAAAATAGTGGTTCGCGATCCGAACGGAGTTATCGTTGCGTCCGCTGAAGAACCGGTATCAGGCACCTGGAGGCAGCCCTTCAAGCTTGTCGTGAAGGAGCCGGAACTTTGGAATCCACGCGGCTTTGGTGCTCAGGCCAGGTATACTGTTGAAATGCTGTTAATGACAGAGGGTCAGGTCTCCGACAGGATGGAGAAAAAGATTGGCTTCCGTGAAGTCATTCAGGACGGAGATCTGGGCTTCAGAATCAACGGGAAGACCGTACGCCTTTGGGGTGGCAGCATGGACCCCTTTCAGGACTACACCCATTGCTGGAATTCAAAACGTGTAGTCCGTATCCTTGACATGATCGAAAATGCCAATATGAACACCTTGCGTATCTGGGGAGAAGGAGTGCCTTATGAAGACGAGCTTTACGAAGAAGCGGATAAACGCGGCATTTTGATTTGGCAGGAGTTTTACCTTGGAAACGGTGCTTATCCGAACAACCCTGAATTTCGTGAATCGTGCAAGCAGGAGGCAATTTACCTGATACTTCGTCTGCGCTGGCGTCCGTCCCTGCTGATGTGGTGCGGCGGTAATGAGACCATCATGGGTTCCGAGTATATCGACCGGGAGATGCATGCCTATGGCAGTGAGATGGTGCTGGAGGATTTCCCCGCACTGGTTGACTACTATGACAATGGCAGGCTGTACCTTCCGAACTCTCCATATGGAGGGGAATGGGCAAATGATCCGCGTGCCGGTGATTTTCACATTTATGATGGCGTATGGGCTTATCCCTATGCGGAGTATCCGAATTTCATAGGTGAAGATATCCGCTGTGCACCTCCTGTCATGCACAGTCTGAGGCGCATGATAAAAGGAGATCTCTGGCCCGAAGACTACAGCGGAAAACTGACTCACAAGGACAGATTCCCTATGCCTGACAGCTGGATGCAGCGAAGCCACTATTCGGCGCTGGGCCATATAAAAACCGGGCCGTACTGGGAATATTACGATGCGGATACACCGGAAGATCACGTATACCGTTTCGCAGCAGCTGCGGGACAGTCCATGCGCCGCTGCATCGAACGTGTCCGTCAGGGCAGCAAAAACGGGGATGTTCCTGTTAACCAACGCATAAAAGGTCATTTTGCATGTAAGCTTCTGGATACGTGGCCCAAAGTATACTGCGCCATAATAGACTTTTTCCAGGAGGGCTTCCATTCCTATTATGCCACTGCGGCGGCACAGCGTCCGATCGCTCTGAGTTTCCAGATGACCCCCGACGGGTACCGTTTATGGCTGGCAAATGACAGTAACATGGATGTAAAGGGTGAAGTCACTTTTGGCATGTTTGATATGGAGAAGAATGAGTTTGTCCTTACGGATAAGGTGGAGGCCGAAATGCTGCAAGGTCATTCCGGCATCGTTCTTAACCTCGATCAGTACAAATTCTTCTGGAAGACCCTGGTTCTGCATGCAACCTTCACAGACAAAGAGCATGGGATCTGCGACCGCATCAACGATTTTGCAGATGTCGAACGCCATTACAGATTTCCGGATGCAAAACTTAAAGTCATGATAAAAGGCGATGAACTGGTAATTTCAACCGATACCTTCGCACGCTGCATTGAAATCACAGCTAGAAATGAAGAAACTGAATTCGGATGGCTGTTCTCCGATAACTACTTTGATTTATTGCCAGGCGAAGTAAAACATGTGGGAATCGTCGCCGGAGGCAGCGCTGTAATCAATGTAAAGCCACACTATGCAAAAGCGGTAACAGTACAATATAGCGAGGGAAAAGATGTGACCCCGCTTCTATAAGTGCCGGGTACCGATTCGGTTTTCAGGCGGCGAGCATATCTCCCGCCCCGGATGCATGGGCGAGCAGCAAGCTTAGCTTGCGACCAGCCCCGTTGAAACGCAGCTTGGTGCAAAATTCCCAATAGGAAATTTTGCACCCGGGTAAGAAAATGTTTCTACAACAGAAACCTTTTCTTTGAACCGATGCGTAATAAAGGCCGTACTATTATTCCATGTGTATGAAATGTGGGAAACAGACGGCGATGGATGATAAAAAATATGCTGTAAGTATGGCAGCGGAATGGAGTTAAAAAAATGGAAAAGAGAAAATTGGGAAAAACCGGTTATGAAATAAGCAGTTTATGCTTTGGTACCATGGAACTCAGGTCCCTGAACGGAGAAAGTGCGGGTAAGATACTGAATACGGCGCTTGATCTGGGTATTAACTATTTTGACACCTCTCCTGAATATCCGATGAGCGAATATTTTATCGGACAAGCGATTTCCCACAGGAGAAACGAGTTTGTTCTGGCTACAAAGAACTGTGATAATATGACCGGAATCGGGGCTGCATTCATCTTTGACAGGAAGACTATGATGGGTAATCTGGAGGATAGCCTGCGACTGATGAAAACAGATCATATCGACGTTTGGCAGATACACGGTGCAACACCGTATATTCTGTCCGACGGTGAATACGGTGAAGTTATGGAGACCATGCGGGAAGCAAAAAAATCCGGCAAAGTGCTTCATACCGGCATGACAATCCGTCAGGGCGAGCCGTTTGAATTTGCATATCCGGCTGGTAATGCATATAATTCCAGCGTTATGTTTTCCGGATGGAAGGACATAGAAGTCATTCAGCTGGTTTACGGCGCGTTGACAAGGCTTGCCGAAAACTCAATTCAGAAAGCATATGATGTCAACGGAACAGGGATGATCGCACGCGGAATTCTCAAGGAGTATGACGGCAGGTATAATGCCAGGTTTGATGCTTCAAGGCTTTATGAGCTTTTTGAAGAAGGTGAAACAAGAAGTGAATTTCTCATGAGATATGCCCTTACACATCCGGCGCTTGCATCCGTGGTTGTCGGAACAAAGAATATCAATCACCTGGTTGAAAACGTGAATATCGCTACAAAAGGCAAATTGTCACCTGAAGTATATGCCGAAGCCAAAAGAAGGCTGAACTTCGCTTGCTGTGTTGCCGGAGAAGTTGAGTAAAACAATCTGCCCAAAGTAAATATGTTGAAAAGGATGTATGTCGTAAAGTTGAAAATTAATTATATTTTGGAGGCTATCTAAATGCAAAATGATTTTAAAGTAGGAGATAGTGTTACTCTTAATAGCGACTTCGTTGGCAGTAACAAAAAAGTGTATGCTGCTAAAGGAACACTGGGCATAGTAACCGGAAAAATGTACACGAACGTGTATCCTAACACTTATAAGGTACTCGTAGGAAAATTGGCATTGGATATCAACGTTCTTCAGCTTGACAAATCCAAATAATCAAAGGTGCTTTGAAAAAAGCAATTGAATTTGAATGCAAAGGCCATGCGGGTTTAGTCGAATCTGCATGACTTTTGCATTTTACTCATTTCCTTACCCCGTATTCGGACTTTATCCAAGGGGCCTCGTATCATATGCAGTAAAGGGCGGATATTTTCATAGTGTACCTGGGTTATTTGTGCGGTAATTGACAAAAGTGAAGCGTTGTAGTAATATACATGTATATACAAGTAATGACCTGACCAGAACACTAAATAATGACAACGGAGGTAACAAGATGAAAGTAGCTATCGGATGTGATCCCAATGCGACTGATTTTAAAAATATATTAATTCCATATATTGAGTCATTGGGACATGAATGCGTAGATTATGGCAGCGACGATTCCATTTATGCGAACACCGCAATTAGAGTGGCAACGGAAGTTGCAGCCGGTAATTGCAGTAGAGGAATATTAATCTGTGGAACAGGTATAGGAGTCAGTATTGCAGCAAACAAAGTCAAAGGCGCTTATGCGGCCCTGGTCACAGATATTTACCAGGCGCAGCGGGCACAGTTAAGTAATAACGCAAACATTATAACGATGGGCTCTCAGGTGACGGGAATTGAACTGGCGAAATGTTTTGTGAAGGAATATCTCGGATTGTCCTTTGATCCTAATTCCAGATCAAAAGCTAAAGTGGATAGAATAATCTCTTATGAAAAGGGTGAAATCTAATGGCAAATAGGAATGAAGTTGTTTCTTTGGAATTAACGGCTTCAAGATGCCGTGAAAATGTAATCCGTATGATCAGGGCAAGCGGACACGGACATATAGGGGGAGCACTCTCCTGCCTGGATATTGTAACAGCCGTTTACTTTCATGCGATGAATATCGACCCCGAAAATCCTAAAATAGAAGATAGAGACCGGTTTATTTTATCTGCCGGACATAAGTGTCTGGCACAATATGCAGTATTGGCGGAAAGGGGATATTTTCCGAAGGAAATTCTGGATACATACGGGAGTTTGCATTCCAAGATACCCGGGCATCCTGATATGCACAAGCTGCCGGGAGTGGAAGCCAACACGGGTGCACTGGGGCATGGGTTGTCGATCGCCTGCGGCATGGCTCTTGGATTAAGAGGCAAAAACCCTGATGCAAAGGTATATGTCATTATGGGAGACGGTGAATTGCCGGAAGGTTCCAACTGGGAAGCAGCATCCGTTGCATCGCACTATCACCTGGATAATATGGTTTTATTTGTAGATAACAATGGACTTCAGATCAGTGGAAAAGTAGAAGATGTTATGAATATGACACCGATTGACGAGCGCTTTAGAGCATTTGGCTGGGCTGTGAAGAATATGGACGGAAATAATATGCAGGAAATTGTTTCTGCTCTAGACTCCGTACCTTTTGAAAAAGGTAAGCCAACCGCGATAATTGCACATACCGTCAAGTGCAAGGGGTTGTCAGCCGGAGAAGGCAATGCGGCATTTCATTACTGGAGTCCTTCAAAAGAAGAGGCTGAGGCAGCTGAAAAAGAAATCAAAGATAGAACTCTTGCTTTTGAAAAGAAGAAATCAGGTGAAAAAAGATGATAGGAGAATATCTTGATCCAAGGAAAGAATTTGGTAAAGTAATAACGGAAATTGCCAAAGGAAATGAGGAAATTGTCGTTCTCTCTGCAGACAGCGGAAAAAGCTCCGGATTTGGAGATTTTGTGAAGCTGTTCCCGGAAAGGTATTTCGAATGCGGAATTATGGAGCAGGGCGTAATCGGTGTTGCTTCCGGTCTTGCTACAACGGGTAAAGTTCCGGTATTTTGCGCAATTGCTCCGTTTGTTACATCCCGGCCGTTTGAAATGTTCAGAAATGATTTGGGCTATATGAAGCAGAATGCAAAAATTGTAGGACGCAACAGCGGGATATCTTACTCCGATTTAGGTGCAACGCATCACTCCCTGGAGGACTTTGCAATTATCCGGATGATCCCGGGAGTTATTGTACTGGCACCACAGGACCCGATAGAGATAAAAACAGCAGTGAAGGCGATGATTGAGTATGAAGGGCCTGTTTACATGCGGATCGGCAATCCGAAGATTCCGGTTCTGTTTGACGAAAAACCTTTTGAAATCGGCAAAGGCCGAATTATAAGGGAAGGAACAGATATAACCATTATTTCTACAGGTTCTACGACAATGGCGGCAATAGAGGCGGCGGGTCATCTCTCTGAACAAGGCGTTTCAGTTCGCCTGATCGGTATGCCCACAGTATGCCCGATCGATGAAGAATTGGTAATCGAATCTGCTCATAAAACAAAAGGAATTCTCACGGTTGAAGAACATTACGCAGATGGCGGCCTGGGAACAATGGTTTCCGAAGTATGCAGTACCAGGTATCCGGTTCGGGTGAAACGCCTTGGATTACCGAAAACTTATGCTAGCTCAGGCGAATATGATGAATTACTTTCCTACTACGGCCTTGATGCAAAAGGGATTGAAAAATCAACAATCGAATTTCTTAAATAACGGGAGGATGAAGTACTCATAAAAGTCAATGGAGTAGCTGCCCCATTTGGATCACTCAAAATAGCGCTTTTTTGTTCACTTACCGTAATAATGGAACTCTCCCTCCTGGGACTAAGCAAGGCGGTAAAAAAGTCTGAGCAGAACCCGGCAATAACTAAAGAAAGACAGTGCTGATTAAAAAACAAAGGTAGTAGTTTTGCATCTGTATTTTTCATCTATGTAGGACTATATAGTCCTACATAGTCTGTCTGCCCTATACCTTCCCAAATATAAAGATGATATAATAGAAACATTAAAATTCACAAATGAAAACATGGCTATGGGTAAAACCAGCCATTTACGCACACTCGAGAACATCGGTATTATTTGCTGGTGTTTAAATTCATATGTAATAACAGGAGGCGCAGCATGCGCATTTTGCACACTTCAGACTGGCATCTGGGGAAAAGTCTTGAGCAAATCAGCCGGATCAATGAACAGCGGGAGTTTATCGACTGCCTATGTACGGCGGTGGAGGAGCAGAAGATAGACCTGGTTCTGGTTGCCGGCGATATATATGATACTTATAATCCTTCCGCAGCGGCGGAGGAGCTTTTCTATGAGGCAATTGAAAGACTGAATGACAAAGGCAGGCGGGCGGTCGTGGTGATAGCGGGGAATCATGACAATCCCGAAAGGCTTTGTGCCGCCAGTGCGCTGACATATAAGACCGGCATCATATTGCTTGGTTATCCGGCAAGTGATGCGGGCGAATATAAAATAAGCGATATTGGCATAAGGATCCCCAACTCCGGGCCAGGCTGGCTTGAACTTACTGTACCGGGCTGTGGGCATAACGCGGTGATCCTCACGATGCCGTACCCCTCCGAAGCAAGACTGGAAGAGGTGCTTTCAAAGGAAGCTGATGAAAGCATCTTGCAGAGGGCATATTCTGAGAAGATCGGCGGGATTTTCGCCAATCTTGGGTCAAGGTTTCGTGATGATACGGTGAACCTGATCGTTGCGCATATGTTCCTGATGGGAGGCAGTACATCCGATTCCGAGAGGACGCTTCAGGTGGGGGGGGCTATGACGGTGGATCCCGGAATAATGCCTGAAAAGACGCATTTTGCGGCACTGGGACATCTTCACAGGCCCCAGGAGATACGAAACGCGCCGTGTCCCGTATTTTACGCAGGTTCTCCCCTTGCATACAGCTTCTCAGAGTCGGATTACAGTAAAGCAGTATATATCGTAGAGGCCGTACCGGGTGAGAAGGCTGTTGTGACGCCGGTTTACCTGGACTGCGGGAAACCGCTGAGAAAATGGGTTGCAGAAGATGGTATCGCTCAGGCGATTCAATGGTGTGAGGACGGCAGGGATCAGAATGCCTGGATCGATCTCGAAATTGTGACGGACAGGGTATTAACTTCAGACGAACAGAAAAACCTCAAAAGCCTGCACCCGGGTATGATCAATATCCGTCCCAGACTGAAAGCGGAAAAATCCGAAACCTTTGCTGCTCAAAGTAGGGAAGGAAAAAGAATTGACGATTTATTCAGCGATTATTATAAATACAGGATGGGTGCCGCTATTCCTGAAGATTTGATGGAAGCATTCATTGCGGTACTAAATGATAACGGGGATAGCTCAGAAAGCGGGATAAATGAAATGAACAGGGAGGTTGCGGAGGATGAGACCGAAGCTTCTTGAGATAGAAGGATTGCAGAGTTTTACGGATGTTCAGAGCATAGATTTTGAGACACTTGGAGAAACAGGCATTTTCGGCATTTTTGGACCCACCGGAAGCGGTAAATCCACCATTCTGGATGCTATTACCTTTGCACTTTACGGCAAGGTAAAAAGGGCGGAAGGGGGGACCCGGGGAATTATCAATTCCAGCCGGAATACCGCGAGGGTTTCGTTTAGTTTTGAACTGTCCAGGGACGGTAAAAGAAGGGGCTACAGAGTCGAAAGGACGTACCAGAGAAAGAAAAACTCCCAGAACGCTTGTGAACCAAAGGTGGCACGCCTTATCGAGGTCACGGAGGCAGGGGAAATCCCACTGTGTGACAAGGCGACGGAGGTTAGCGCCCATATCAAGGATTTGCTCGGCCTGAGCAGCGAAGATTTTACAAGGGCAGTCGTTTTGCCGCAGAACAGCTTTCAGGAGTTCCTTCTGTTGAACAACTCTGAAAGAAGGGGAATGCTTGAGAGGATTTTTTATCTTGAGGAGTATGGCAAGCAGCTGTTGGACAAGCTTGGACGAAAAATGGCCGTGTTGAAAAGCAGATTGGATATCATGTCGGGAGAATTGATGGGCTATGCCGATGCCTCCGATGACTCGCTGGAGGTGGCGAAAAAAGCCTCGGAAGCGGCGCTTGCAGAGAGAAACAGGATTGAAAAGGAATTGAAACAGTCGGAACTGAAGTTCAACGAGGCCAGAGAGGTATGGAGTCTGGTACGTGATCTTGACAGCTTTGTCAGGAAAGAAGCAGAACTTGCTGCTTCAAAAGAGTTGTTTGCAACAAGGAGAATACAGCTTGACAAGGCAATGAAAGCAGTCGGTCTGCTGGAAATGATTAAAAAGAACATGGAGCTCAATGACAAACTCACTGAAACAAAAAAACTGCTGGAGAGCGTTTTGATTGCTTTGCCAGGTGTTTCCACCGGATTGGATGAAATGAGGCGGAAAACTGAGAACCTTAAAAGGGAAGCAGCGGCAGAACAGCCCAGGCTATTGGGTCTGCGGTCAAGGCTTGTGGATGCTTTGGGGATCCGGCAGGAGATTTTGAACCTGTCCGGAAAGCATAATGAATTGAATACTGCCCTGAATGCCCTGAATATCAAAACAACAGAAAAAGCTGAGATGTTGAAAATGGAGACATCCGGGCTAGAACTGCTTGAGAAGGAACTGGATAAGATTACAAAAGAAATGAGCCCTTTGAAGATTGACCCCGAATATCGTCAGAATATGCAGGAGGGTGTAAAACTCGAGAATGATGTCCTGGTGATGCAAAAGAATGTAAAGGAACTTGAAGAAAAGAGGGCTTTGCTGAAAAACGCCGAAGAAGCCCTGGGGCAAAGACTTAAGGCAATCAGGGACACAATCGGTACAGTTCGGAAAATGCAGGAGGATGGACTGGCAGAAAGTCAGAAACACACCGAATCCAAGCCAGGGGACCGGAATACCATTTTGAGGGCGGTTGAAAAGATTCATTTCGTGCAGGGCCTTTACCAGGTGTTGAAGCTCAGAAAAGAGGAATTGGATCAGATCAAGGCCAGGCTGGAACAGCAGCAGGCAGAACTCGTCCAAATGAGTCAGAAGGTGCTTTCTCTGGAACAGGCGATGGCGTTGGCCGGGGAAATCAGCGGGCAATGCAGGTTGGACCTGGAGAACGCAATCCGTGTAATGGATCAGAATTCAGCATATATTCTCTCAAAACATCTGGCGGAGGGCGAGCCATGTCCCGTATGCGGATCGACACAGCACCCTCTTCCTGCAATGCATACCGGGGAAATTGATGTAACGGCGGCTGAACAGAAGGCGGAGATTGCGAGGATTAAGCTTGCAGATGCGGAAAAAGCTTTCAAAACTGCCGAGAGGGACGCCATAACTGCCCATGAACAGATGAAAACGATGTCGCAGCAAAATGTCCGGCTTACGAAAGATCTGGCATTAAAAACTGCCGAATTTGAAGAAGAGCGACAAAAACTCCCTGAAAGACTGAGATCTCTCGAATTGGAACAAATCAACCAGGAAGTGGAGACGGCAAACAAATCATTTACTGAAAAGCTTGATGCTGTGGAAGCATGGGAGATCAAGCAGAACGAATACAGGGATGCGCTGCAGAAGCTGGATAAAACATTGGCGGAACACGGGCTTGTGGAAAAAGGGATTGTTACAGAGCAAAAGGTAAACCATGAAAGCCTTGAACAGCTTGAACTTTCCTTTGCGGATGCAGGTAAGGTATTTTCAGCCGCTAATGAAATGCACCTCGCATTTTTATGCAAATATGCGGTCGAGAGTGCCGGCGGAGAACTGAAACGCTTTGCTGACAATGACCGCAAGCTGCATCAGCTTCAGAAGGAACTTGAACAAGCCCGGGAGTCGGCAAACAAAAAGAAAGCACAGATGGAAAAGCTGAGAGAGGAATTGCAATTGTTGAAAGCCGGCCAAATCAAGCTTGAAGCTGAAGCGGACGGGTTGAAGGTCCAAAGTCTGGAACGGAGGATGAAACTGAAAGAACTGGCGGGAGAAACGGATATCGAGAGTGAAATTAAACGGGTCGATGCCAAACTGGAAGAGTATGTGAAGCTCGAAGCTGAATTCAACCGGGAACTTCAGAACCTGGAAAGGCAATATAACGAGGTAGTTACCCGGAAATCCCTTCTGGAAAATCAACAGAATATTTTTTCGGGGAATCTTAAGGGTGATGAACAGCAGCTTCATTCCGCCCTTGCAGAAAAGGGATTTATGGATTCAGCCGAGGTGGAAGGAGCTGTACTTTCTACAGAGATGCAGAAAGAATTGAAGGCTGGGATTGATGAATATGATCAGGCCCTGTCAAATATAAATGCACAGAAGCAGATAATTCAGCAGAAGCTGAATTCAAGAACGATTACTGAAGAGGAGTGGAACAGGATCAACACCATCCATGCGGAATTGGCCGCCTGTATGCAGGAGTGTGTTTCGCACAGTGAAGTTGCCAGAAGCAGCTATGAGTTGTTGCAGGTGAAACATGACAAATGGGCGGAACTTGGCAGGGATTATGCGGAAATGAGCCATGAGCAGGGACTGCTTGAACAGATCCAGAAAATTTTGAAGGCGGAACACAGGAAGGACAACAGCTTCATTGACTACATCGCCGAGGAACGGCTGCGTTACGTGGCTGCCAAGGCTTCGGAGACGATCGGCGTTATGACGAAATTCAGGTATGAGCTTCAACTGGATGTGGAAGCCGGCTTCATCATACGGGATAATGCAAATGGAGGCGCTCACCGCATGGTTACGTCCCTTTCGGGCGGGGAGACTTTTCTGACCTCGCTGTCTCTCGCACTGGCCTTGTCCGAGCAAATCCAGCTGAAGGGACAGAGTCCGCTGGAATTCTTTTTTCTGGACGAGGGCTTCGGTACACTGGATGCGGATTTGCTGGATACGGTCATCGATGCTTTGGAACGGTTAAGCAGCAGAGAACGGGTCATAGGCCTGATCAGCCATGTACCTGAGCTCAAGAGCAGGATCGGACGGCGTCTGGTGGTCGAGCCTCCGACATTGCAAAATGATGGCAGCAGGGTGACTATTGAGAAGGCATAATAGGTTCCACCGGTAACAAAATGGGATAGGAGATGGGGAATTGGGAGTTTTCAATACTATCGACATAAACATTTTGGCACTTGCTATTTTATTCATCATTTATTTGAATCTTGCCCACAAAACGGACAGGTACATGCTTGATCAGGTATTGTTTATAGCGCTTCTTTTTTCAAATGCCGTTTTGCTGATCCTGGATTCCGTATTATGGTCTCTGAATGGAAGAACGGAAGCGGGTATCAGGGAAATCATACTGATTCTGACAGCTCTGTATTTTATCTTTAATCCGATGCCAAGCGTTTTATGGTGCCTTTATGTTAATTTGCTGATTTATAAGGATGAAAAGAGAACAAGAAAGATGTACATCCCTTTCTCAATCCTGATCGGAATCAATGCAATCATCGCAGTTGCAAGCTGCTTCTACGGGTATACATTTTTCATAGATGCCAATAATATCTATCACAGGGGCAAGCTTTTCATAATCATGGCGATATTCTCCTATATCCTGCTCTCCTATACGTTGATATTGATCGTCACAAACCATAAAGCCATCTCAAGGAACTACTACATTCCTGCACTGGTGTTTGTAGTACCTCCCTTTATAGGAAACACCCTTCAGATCGTGTTCTACGGCATATCGCTTGCATGGGCAAGTATGGCTGCTGCATGTCTGATCATATTCATCAATATACAAAACAGTCAGCTTCATACCGATTACCTGACTGGACTTTTCAACCGGAACAGGCTGGAAAGCTATATGCAGGGATATTCCAAAGGGAGCGGACGGGCTGCACTGCTGGCAGGAATTATGATCGATCTGAATTCTTTCAAGAGGATCAATGATATTTACGGACATTCCATAGGGGATCAGGCGTTGAAATATACCGGCGAAATCTTGAAACGAAGCTTCAGAGAGAGCGATTTTGTGGCCAGATACGGCGGAGATGAATTTCTTGTTTTATTTAACATCAAATGCAGGCAGGATCTGAACAATGCAGTAGAGCGGATCAGGAAAAACACCGAACTGATGAACCAAAAGAGGCAAATACCTTTTAAACTTAGTCTCAGCATGGGGTATGACGTTTTTGACAGCAATTCGGGAATAACCCTGAACCAGTTTTTCAAACATATTGACGAGCTGATGTATAAGGACAAGAAAAAACAAAGAGTGAAGGCATTCGTGCGTTAAGCCTTCGGGACACGCCATTTCATTTTATTTATATGTAAACATCATTACGTGGGTATAAAGTTTGCAATTATAACCATATTATTATATAATTGTTAGTGTAGGTGCGTGCTGTGCGAGCCTATCAGCAACGGCCTGAGCCCCGGAGGGGACAGGTCATTATTGCAGCGGGGGAGTGAATCATATGGCTGTTGAAAAACTAAATGAACAGATAAAAGTAGCAGAGAAAGAAAAGAAAGTTCCAAAGAAAACAGTTAAGAAGGTACAGACAGATATGGATGTGAAACGCAAGGCTGTTAAGCTTGTCGTTGCACATCTGCGGAAGAAGCTGCCTGAAGTTGAATTTATCGGCATGGATCACATCATCAGTTGGATAGAGGATATTGAAAAGCTGCTTAACAGGCAGGAGTTCAATATGATGGAGTATATTGAGATGAGGCATAATCTTAACGATGTCATCGAACGCACGATTGATGAAGAAATGAGATTCAAGCTGCGGGACTCATGGTACAGTCTGGGTAAGGCCCTCGACAAGAAGGTCAAACAAAAGTAATACCAGATGCATGAGCCCGGAGAATCCGGGCTTTAATTATTTCCTGCCGTTTGCAAAATAGATCTCGTCAAACAGGCGGATTCGCAAGCGAACTGCGCAGGACAGGGACTCGACGCCCTGCGATTTTATCAAGATTCAGGACACTCATTTCTTTATGTGCGTGTTTCTTTATCAAAATTCAGGTGGGGGAGGCTCCCCATCTGAAGCTCCAATGTTCATCAGCAGGTAAGAAACTTTCTGTTTCACCCTGGCTGAACGAGATCACTTCCGGTTATTTGAATAATCTACTCATGGGTGCATTTCTATGAGTAGATTATTTTTTTCTTTCTCTGAGTAGATTATTTTTTTCTTTCTCTTGACATTCTGAAGAATTATTTATATAATTCAAATTGTATTAACTGTACTAGTAATAGTAATACAGTTAGGGAGGTATTATGCTCCAGATTGATTATAGAGATCGCAGTCCGATTTATGAACAGATAAAAGAGAAGATGAAGGAGCTTATCATCAAAGGGGTGCTCAAGCCTGATGAAAGAATTCCTTCCGTACGTGAACAGGCGCAGTCCCTCACAATAAATCCGAATACAATCCAAAAGGCTTACAAGGATCTGGAGGACAAGGGCTACATATACTCCGTCCGGGGCAAGGGAAGCTTTGTATCCCCTGCCGGGCACCGGATGGATGATAAAAAGCTGGAAGAACTCAATCAAAGCTTTGACAAGCTTGTTTCAGAAATGATTTTGTTTGGAACGGACAGGGAACAGATTATATCCAGGATAGACATCATATACCGGCGAGAGGAAGGTGGTAAATGAAATGATTAAGGTAAGAGAATTGAGTAAAGCCTTTGGGAGCCAGCAGGTTCTGGACCATTTAAACCTCAATGTGAAAAAGGCATCGGTATACGGCCTGGTGGGACCCAATGGAGCAGGGAAAACTACCCTGATCAAGCACCTGACAGGGATATACCGTGCCGACGCGGGCTGTGCAACGGTTTGCGGCGAAAACATCTGCAACAGTGCAGATTCCAGAATGAAGCTGTTTTACATACCGGATGAACTGTATTTTTTCAGTCAGTACAGTATTGAGGAGGCAGCGCGGTTTTATGCGGATATTTACCCCGCATGGAACTGGGAAAGATACAACAACCTGAAAAAGGCATTCCCCATAGATACCGGCAAGAGGATCGTGAAGCTCTCAAAGGGCATGCAGAAGCAGGTTGCCTTCTGGCTGGGAATCAGCAGCATGCCGCAGTTAATGATCATGGATGAGCCTGTGGACGGCCTGGATCCTGTAATGCGCAAGCAGGTCTGGAATCTCATGCTTCAGGATGTGGCTGAAAGAGAAATGACGGTGCTGATCTCCTCCCACAATCTGCGCGAGTTGGAGGACGTTTGTGATACTGTTGGGATCCTTCATAGCGGGAAGATCATTATTGAAAAAGAATTGGATGATATAAAAAGTAATATTCATAAGCTTCAGGTCGCTTTTTCCGGTGAACCTCCCGCAGAGTTCCCTGCTGAATGCTTCCGGGACTTCGAGGTTCTCAGCCACAATGAAAAGGGTAGTATTCATCTGTTTATCATCAAGGGAGAGAAGGAAAAAATCCTTGCACAAATACAGCGAAAAAACCCGGTTGTTCTGGATATGCTTCCGCTTTCGCTGGAAGAGATTTTTATTTATGAGCTTGGGGGGATAGGGTATGAAGTTAAAAATGTCCTTATTTAATAAAAGCATTATCGAGTCCGATTTAAAAAGGTTCTGGTGGTTCAGTGCACTTTATACGGTCATCCTGTTCTTCGTACTGCCCCTTCAGCTTATGCTGCTAGTTCTCCCGCTGAAGGATGACATGCAGAAGGATGCATTAATGTGCGGCCTTCATCTCACGACCGGACATGCGACGCAATACAGCTTTGACGGGTATAATATCCAGGCGCTGCTTGTCTGTATTCTGCCGGTATTTCTGGCATGTTTGCTTTTCAGTTATCTGCATTCGACCCGGGCGGCGACCATGCTCCATTCCCTTCCGCTGAAGAGGAGCACATTGCTGGGGAGCCATACCGTATCAGGCTTTCTGCTTATTTTATTACCTGTTCTCATCACGGCTGTTATCCTGATGATCCTCGACTTGTTTACCGGCCTTGGAGAATACTACTCCCTGTTGAATGTAGCAGAATGGATTGGTCTGACATTGATTTTCAATCTCCTTTTCTTCTCCATCACAGTTTTTGTCGGGATGTTTACAGGAAATGCGATTGCGCAAATCATATTCACCTATATTATAAACGTGTTGCCTATCTGTCTTTCTATGCTTGTCGCATACAATATCCAAAGGCTGCTTTATGGTTTCAGTATGGATATATTAAGTAATGGATGGGCGAAAATGCTGCCTGTTGTAAAGGTGGCGGGGGTTGGTTTTCGTGAATTCACTCCTCTTCAGGGTGCGCTTTACCTCCTGACGGCAATTGTTTTCCTTGGAGCCGCCGGACTTGCCTACAATAGCAGGAAACTTGAAGCGGCAGGAAATATCATTGCCTTTAAAGTGATGCAGCCGGTCTTTAAATATGGATTTGCTATAAGTCTGGCACTTGTGGGCGGCTTCGTCACAGGCTATATCTACCATTCGGGGAAAATCGCTTTTATTGCCACCTGCTTTATTTTTGCCGGTATAGGATACTGGGCGGCACAGATGCTTTTGGAAAAGACGTTGAGGGTATGGCATGCATACAAAGGCTTTCTCGTGTTCAGTGCGGCTGTCATTCTTTGGTTCGCCGGTATTTCTGCCGATGTGACGGGATATGTGAAGCATATTCCTCAACTGAGTGAAATCAAGAGTGCATATTATGGAAGCAACTACACCGCCTGGCAGCTTGAAAAGAACAAACGGCCTGAAGACCTCTATTTCCGGGCGGAAGGACTTTTTAAGGAGGAAGCGAATATTAAGGCTGTGATGAGCCTGCATGCAATACTGGCGGAAAACGGAAGCGCAAAGCTGACAGAAGACCTGTCGGAAAATACAATCGCAAGACAGGTGGGGATCGGTTATCGAAATGGTGTGAACGAAAAATACATAGCATACATATTGAAAGATGGTAGGAGCATCATACGGAAGTATAGTGTTGATGAGACGTCCGTGAAAAAGTTCATTGTACCCTTGTATGAGTCTTCGGAATACAAGGAAGACAAGTATCCCATTCTGGACCAGAAAACGCAGGATATAAAATCAATTGAGATAGGAGACTACCGTACTACAAAAAAACCGTTGGTCCTATCCGACATGAAACAGTTGCAAAGTTTTATTAATGTAATGCAGAGTGAGCTTATTGATTCCAACTATGAAGAAATTACGGATTCTGAAGAAACGTATGTTTATATTCGGATCACCGACGGGAATGACTTCAGGGAATACTATTCTTTGAGAAAAAGCTATAGCAAGCTTTATTCATGGATGAAGGAAAACGGATATTATGACTCAACGATCCTGCTGCCTGAAGAAATCGACCATGTGACAGTACAACCACTAAAGGTTACATGGTATGCCAACGGATATAACTATACAGAATCCGGAAACAGCACAGTTTTGGAGGATGCTGCATTAATAAGGGAACTGGCGGATTTGTGTGAAAACAGGATGGGTGGCAAAGGTTCAGGCACATACTTGCAGCTGGAATTCAACGGAACGGCAGTACGTAATTTCAATGGCTTCATTTATACCGGAACACCCATGAGCGAAAAGCTCCGGGAAAAGCTCGAGGAGCTGGCGGCTAATAATGGAACTGCCGTGAAATAGCTTGGATTATAACGCAGCAATTCAAAAGAAATATTTTAGAGTGTAGTAAAATTTTCTTGCCGCTGCTGTGTTTCAACGAGGCCGGCCGTGTGCAAAGCTTACTGTTCGCCCATGCATCCGGGGCTGGTCGCAAGCAAAGCTTGCTGCTCGCCCATGCATCCGGGGCTGGAGATAGGCTCGCCGCCTGAAAACCAAATCGGCACCGGCCACCAAGGCTCTTTGCAAAGCGAAAGAGCTGTAGCGGCGGGGGACATCTTTACGCTCTATATATGGAGATACGGTTTATTACGAAAGGAATCTTGCAGCTCAGTGAACTGAACTCAAAAAGTCAGGCAAGCATGATGAAGTAATTCCAAAGGACTGAATCCGATTGTTAACCGGACTCAGTCCTTTTTGCTTCCGTACTGGTATAGCCAAAATTACATTTGAAAAATAGCCAATTGCATTATACAATATAGCTATTAATATTTTTGGAGGTGTTCGGAATGAAAGTAAGTGCCACCGATATGAAGAATTATTTTGGCAGGTATCTGAAAAGCTGCGGGGAAGAAGACATCTTTATCACAAAAAATGAGCGGATCATTGCAAAACTCAGCAAATACGAGGACCCTTCGGAGGGCTGTCTGGTGATTAAGGAAGGCAGTGCCGCGTATACCTATTCAGGCAAACGGGTGACCTATGAGGAATTTCTGAAGATTACAGAAGGAAACGAAGAAAGATACGAGTATATAGATGGTGAGGTTTTCCTGCTGTCGTCGCCGGGTGTGAAGCACCAGGTTGTCCTTTCCAATATGATGATGAGTATGCTGAACTGGTTTAAAGGGAAGACATGTCGTGTGTTTGCAGCCCCCTTTGATGTGACTCTTTTGGGTGAGGAAACAGAGAGCAAGAATGTTGTGCAGCCGGATATACTGGTATCCTGCGATTATACCGAGCAGAGGAATGAACGGGACCGCTACACCGGGATCCCTGTCCTGGTTGTTGAAATTCTGTCGCCTCAGACCAGAAGCCGTGACCATGTTAAAAAGCTGAATGTATATATGCAGGGCGGCATAAGCGAATATTGGATTGCAGA
Organism: Bacillota bacterium; assembly: GCA_023399355.1. Classification (GTDB taxonomy): domain Bacteria; phylum Bacillota; class Clostridia; order Acetivibrionales; family DTU013; genus UBA1305. Next base: position 45,538 of record JAEWQC010000347.1, read on the forward strand.
CCCCAAAGAGAAGAAGGTGGTACAATATCATTTCATTGAAAAGGAACTTATTGAAATGATCACATATGGGTTCGCTGATGTTCTGAAATCCATACATTTTAAAGGGCTGGAGTTGATGCTGGCCGATATCTTTGCGGAATGATGCCCCATGGACCTGTTCTGTATTGATTCTGGCATGCCTGGACTTTTTGCCGGAGTAAAAGAGGTATAGAGAAGGGAGACATGCTCGCCGCCTGAAAACCAATAGGTACCTGTCTCCAAGGCTTTTTGCGAAGCAAAAGAGTCATTGAGGAGGGGAACTTTTTAAGCTGGTTATAAATCTTTTTTTGAATAGATATTTACGGATATAAACATTGATATAACGCCAATCATTACAGCAAGTATAAGTGGAAGCAATTCCTGAAGGAGCTGCGGGAAAGGAAGTGAGATATGAAGATTAATGTTATTAGCCTGCAACTGCTTTAGAATTACAGGGGTCAGGAATGGTGTTATAAAAATGAAAACCGTAATTATAAATTTAGACTTTTCATAACCAAAGTAATATTGAACCGGTATTATCACTCCAAAAACAGCAGTTACAATTAAAAGCGATAATCCAAATGTAGAAATATTGAGCATTACTACCATTTTAGGGAAAATAAAAGCAGCAAGGGTGTATAAAATGTAACAGAAAATAAAAACTGCCAGAATGAACAGGTATTTCGCCTGAACTAATGCACTCCTTGTATAGGGAGTTGCACAAAGAAGTGCAGAACCTTTGTATTTATACTCTACCATAGACACTGAATTGAACAATGCATATTGAATCATAAGAGTAGTTAAAAAAAAGACTAAAAATCCTCCGGACATATTGCCGATTTGGTTACTTAAGAAAACGGAAAAACCAAATTCAGCGGCAAACATTATGAGTAAATATTTTTTTACAAGCAAAAAATCTTTTTTTACAAGCTGATACAACATATTCATTACCCCTTTACATAACCCAGCATAATATCTTCAATACTTGGCCTTTCAATCTGAATGTTCTTCAATTGCTGCTTTATTTCATTTCTTTTATTAGTGATCCCTGAAAAGCCGTAATCAGTTTCACGTAATGCCAGAAATAATTTCTTTGTGTGATCGTTAAGCAGTGCCTTATCCCCTTTAACCAATGCATGCGTATCGAGCAATAAATCTTTTTCTTCGTTTAGCAAGATCTTCCCATTGTTAATTAAAATAAGCATATCTGCCACTTTATCCAGATCAGAGGTAATGTGAGAGGAGAAAAGAACGCTCTTGCCATCCTCTTTCATAAACTCCAAAAGCAGGTCCATTACCTCATTTCTTATCAATGGATCAAGTCCGCTTGTTGGTTCGTCCATGATCAATAACTCGGCATGGTGGGAAAGGGCAAGTGCTATGGAAAATTTCATACGCATGCCCTTGGACAAGGTTGAAATCCTCTGGTTAAGCTGCAGCTTGAATCGCTCAATGTTATTTTTAAAGGCAGAATCGTCCCAGCTTTTATAAGAAGCGGAAACGATCATTTTCATTTCAATCAATGTCAAATCTTCATATAAATACCCCTCATCAAAAACGATACCGATGTGATTTTTCAATTCCCGCTCATTTTTTCTTATATCCTTGCCAAACAATTTGATTGTTCCGGAATAATTTGATACCAGTCCCAGGATTGTCTTAATGGTCGTAGTTTTGCCGGCTCCGTTTATGCCGATAAAGCCGGTTATGCAGCCCTCTTGTAATGAGAAACTGATATCCTGCAGATGAAAGGTTCCGAAATCCTTTTTTAATCCACTTACCTCTAAAATCGTATTCATTCCCCATCCTCCTCAAATAACAAATCCATCATGGAGTACAGTTCCTCTTTACTGATTCCAAGAGTACGGGCAGCATTCCATGCTTCTGAAAGTTTCAATTCAACTGTGTGACGTTTTGTTTCCCGCAGAAGCTCAATGTTTTCCGTTTTCACAAACGACCCTTTGCCTGCTCTGCTGGTAATAAAGCCTTCGGATTCCAGCTCGTCATATACTCGTTTTGTGGTAAGAACACTGACTCGAAGATCGTTTGCAAGTACGCGTATCGATGGAAGCTGTTCGCTTTCTTTCAATTCGCCATATAGGATTGCATCCTTTATCTGATCTTTTATTTGTTGATATATGGGGGGATCAGACACATTCGCAATAATAATTTTCATTGGCAGTTCACTTTCGGTTAACTGTATATTAGGTACATACACATCATATACACAATATACAATTTTGTCAATAGTTATAGAATGATGGAGTGAATTTAAAGATAGGAATAAAGTAAGATATAAGCTGGGCCGGGTATGAAGCCAGACACAGGCCGGGCATGAAGTTAGTTATAACTAGACATAAAGCCAGACACAGGCTGGCATGAAGTTAGTTATAACTAGACATAAATCCGGACAAAAACCGGGCATAAAGCAGTTATAAACCAGACATGAATCCAGATATAATATTAGTATAAAGTTAGACATAATTATAAAAGTAATGTCTATATTGTTGTACAAAATTGTTGACTATACCGTGCGAAGTGTCATATAATCGTAGTTGTAGAATGATCAGGAGGCGGTTTTGTGTTTGCAAGTGCAAGTGAAATGAAGAATAAATTTGGACTGTATCTGAAGCATGTTACAGATGAGGATGGAGAAATCATCGTCACAAAAAACAATGTAAGGGTCGCAAGGCTTGTGCCCTATGTATCCGATATTGAAAAATATTTTACCATCCGGGAAAATGCAATAAATTATGATTATGACAAAAAAACGGTTTCGTATGAGGAGTTCATGGAAATTTACGCCAGAAGTAATGTCAGGATGGAGTTCCTGAATGGCGAGATTTATATCATGAGTTCACCGGACATCAATCATCAGCAGACGCTGGGAAATTTGCACATGCTTTACAGGGAATTCTTTAAAGGAAAGAAATGCAGGCCGTACTTGGCGCCTTTTGATGTTCATTTCCGGAAAAAGGATATCAAGGATCCTGATGTTCTGCAGCCGGATTTGATCGTTTTGTGTGATCTGGAAAGCAATGTAAATGAGAACAAGAGGTATACCGGGACACCCGCATTGACACTGGAGATCCTTTCATCAAGTACAAGAAGCAGGGATATGGTTTACAAACTGAATACATTTATGACATCCGGCGTATGTGAATACTGGATTGTTGATATGGATAACCAACGGATAACAATATATGCTTTTAAAGATTGCCAGGTCGATAAAATGGAGGTATATAAAAAAGGCGAAGTTGCCAAGTCTGAGTGCTTTGATGGTTTGGAGGCAGATGTGGTCTCCCTGTTTGCAGATTTATTGTAATAAAATGAGCCTTTCTATTTGGGCTTTTATAGGATTGCTATGGCAGATGCAACCTTGTTGAATAAGGCGAAGCAAGAATATTGCGGTACAGACAATACTCATATAGACCGCATAGCTGAGTTTTTTTCTGAGCGAAGAAGCCTCCCTGAATCATAAGTGAATTCATATTTGAAAACACATGGCAAGAGCGGATGTTCAAAATTGAATTGAAGGTAAGTGAAATAGAAGAGTATAAAGCTATTGCATGTTTACATCCTGTTATTTTACGGAAGAGAAAATGAAGGTTGTAAATAAAGTACAGGCATTTTGTGCAAAAACTTTTTTTAGCATAGAGGGGATATCTCAAATGGAGAATATTATAATAAGAGAAGAACGGGAAGAGGAATGGTTTGAAACAGAGTGCATGACAAAGAGGGCATTTTGGAATCTTCATGTACCCGGGTGTAATGAACATTATTTGGTTCATCTCCTTCGACTCAGTGACGATTATATTCCCGAATTAAGCAGAGTTGCCGAAGTTGAAGGAAAGATTGTCGGAACCATTATGTATTCAAAGGCCTGTGTGGAGGATGGAGAGAAGCGAACAGACATGCTGACTTTCGGCCCTTTGTGTATTGAGCCGGAGTACCAGAAGAGGGGCATTGGCGGAGAATTATTGGAGAAAACCATGCAGCTGGCAAGAGAACTGGGATATCGGGCAATTATTATCTTCGGAGAACCGGAATATTATCCGCGGCATGGCTTTAAGACCTGCGATCATTTTGATATTACAACAAAGGATGGCAAGAACTTTGGCGCGTTTATGGGAATTGAATTGGTGCCCGGTGCGCTGGAGGGAGTAAGAGGGAAATTTTATGAATCTGCTGTGTTCGATGACAGCTATTCCGATAAAGCAGAAGAATATGATAAACAGTTTCCGTACATGCAAAAACTGAAACTGCCAGGACAATGGGCATGACGGGCAATGACTGCAGAGCAGAAGATCATTGCAGAGTTGGGTGAAGCATTGATTATTTCTAAATGCCAATTAAAAAGGGGTACAAAAAAATGGATATTAAAATTCGAAAGTGGGAAATGGAAGATGCACATCCTCTAGCAGGTGCTTTAAATAATAAAAAAATACTGGACAATTTACGGGACGGCCTCCCGTATCCATATACAGTTGCTGATGCAGAGACGTACATATCCTTTGTTTTAAATTCAGAAAAGGACAGTCTGTATGCCTGGGCTATAACGGCAGATAATATCGCCATAGGCAGTATTGGGGTTTTTCGCAAAGAGAACATTCACCAACGTACTGCTGAAATGGGTTATTATGTTGCCGAGCCATGGTGGGGTAAGGGAATTGGTACGATTGCAGTCAAAGAAGCCTGTAATTATATATTTGTAAACACGGACATTTTGCGCGTTTTCGCAGAACCCTTTGCCTTTAATGCTGCTTCTTGCCGTATTCTGGAAAAGGCAGGATTTGTGTTGGAGGGAACGTTAAGAAAAAATGCCGTTAAAAACGGTGAAATACTGGATATGAAAATGTATGCATTGGTGAAGGATTAGGCGAGCAGAAGATTAATTTAGACAGTAAAATGGGGGACATAATGAACATTTTGGACGTTACAAAAAAGGTAGGGTACTGTGGTTTGGTTTGCAGTTTATGCGGCTAGATCAGGCGTTTTAACAAGGCACCACCGCGCTGGGGGTTTTAGTTTATTGTCTCAGAC
>JAEWQC010000012.1 GCA_023399355.1 Bacillota bacterium
TGCCGAATTTGGATTTTGAACAGGATGCTTCGCTGCTGGACGAATATATGCCATGGTCCGAAAAGGTGCAGCAGAAAGCAGAATGAAGAATGCCGGAACAGAATCTGAAGAAAAGGATGAAGCAGAAGATGAGCCAGCCTAATATTGATTTTTTGATGAATATGACCAAGGAATTCCTGGATGGAAAGATTGACTGCATGACTTACTTTCTGGATTTCCCGCACGAACTGAAGCAGCGCTACAAGAAGGCGCATCGGGAGGATGACGATTACTGCGAGTTGATTTATGAATGTCTTTGTGAGGAAGGGACCGACCGGTTTAACGAGCTGTCCGACGGAGAATTTAAAAAGCTGATCCGAAACAGTACAACTATATCAAGCAAATTGTAAAATAAGGTATTTACTGAAAACAAACAGCTCCCCTGGCATCGGCGGAGCTGCTTTTATATCATACGGTAGGTGTTCCATCGCTTACTTTATAGATGTTATTAGCGGTCGGGAGTGGTTCAAGTAAGTTGTCAGACCATAAGATCTTAAGACATTGATATGCTTGAATGTATTGCCTATTTTTGCAATGACATAATTCAAAAGTCTACATAACATGGGGTAGGACTCTTCTTTATTGACCACACGGAATATTATTGATACTATTATTGCAAAATACTTGGAAAGTACGAACTAACGGTAACATATATTTTATTCGAAAGGATAGGGAAAATGAATTTTCAACAATCATTCAAGCAAATTTCTCCAGAGGAGATACCTGACAATGTTTTTACGCTCTTCGGAAAAGTTTTTCCTGTTGTTACGGTAAGAACATCTGAAAACTGTAATGCAATGGTAGCCAGTGGTGGCGGTATGGCTGTACACTTCAAAAAGCCAGCTACATGGCTCATTTTTCCTTCAAATCGCTATACGCTAGAACTTATTAAAAAAGAACAGGCATACACGCTTTCGTATTTTCCAGATAGCCATAGGGAGCAATTTATGTTTTTAGGGACGAAATCAGGTAAAGATAGCAATAAAATGAAAGAGGTGGAACTTACTGCTATTGAAACACCGTTCGGCAATATGGCTTTTGAGGAAGCTCGTCTTATTATCGAGTGTAAGCTAACACAAATTACCACTGCAATTGCAGACGACTTTTATTCAGAGGAAGCCAAAGCGTATCTCGACAAAGCATACACAGACTCTGGTGAAATTCGCCAATATGTATTTGGTGAAATCACCCATGTCTGGGTTAAAAAACTAGAATAATATGCAGTTGAGTTAATGCATAATATTTATATGTTGTGACTCTTAAACTTAAAACAAGTAACCACAATACAACTGTATTCGATGCGGATAGTTTGGAGAAATCGAATGAACTATCAGTATTTGAAAAAGACTATCAAGTTCTATTACCCAGTTTTTGCTTTGTGCATCCTATCTTCATTATGCTATCACTGGGTTTGATGTTGAGGACCAATACTTGATGAGAAAGATGGCATATACCTGGAGAAAAGCATCGCAAAATGGTATTTCTTTAATATTAAAAAGTGTGACTATAAACATTACGAAGATTGGACATCAGTTTTCGATAATGCATAGCATAAATTAAATGGTTTAATAGTTCAGAACACGGTACAAGAAGAATAATGGCGAATTTGAACAGGAAAAAGGTTTTGGTGCAAGAACCGCAGAGCAGTTCAGCCTGGTTTTTCAGCAATCTTTGAGACGATTAAACATAGATGCCCTTGATTTTTATCATTTGTGGATCTGCCACACCAACGAGCAGTTTGCAGAAGCGTTTAAGGAAGGTGGCTGGCATGAAGGGTTCCTGAAAGAAAAGGCGGCGGGCCGGGTCAAGCATCTTGGGATAACGACCCATGCTGATGCCGACACTATCATCGGCATTTTGGAAACAGGGCGTTTTGAGACAGTGACCCTTCCGCTTAACGTGCTCAACAGGACAAGAATGAAGGCTGTTGAGTATTGCAGGGAGAAAAATATCAGAGTGCTGGCCATGAACCCATTGGGCGGAGGCTTTCTGGCTGCTGACGAAAGAATCAGGGAGTTGGCCTTCAAATACCTGCTCTCACAGGATAATGTCAGTATTCTGCTGGGTTTGACTTCTGTTGAGGAAGTTGAATTTGCAATAAAGATGAAAAAGGAATATGAAGCAAATCCTTTACCAACGGATAGCATTGTTGAGAAGGTGAAAGAAATAATTCCAAATGAGGAGCCCCGATGTACAGGCTGCGGTTATTGACAGCCTTGCCCTAACTTTATCGAGGTTGGTGCGGCGCTTTCGTATTACAATTTATATAAATATCTTGGCCTGGAGGAAGCAAAAAAATCCTTCCTCAGCTTGCAGTGGAATCCCAGATTCAGACTGGATCAGTGTGTTTCATGCAGTCAGTGCGAAAGTCGCTGCCCGAATGTCTTCCTGTGCAAAGCATCATAAAGGATGCAGTAAAAATAATGTATGGATAGAATAAGGGTTCTGTCTGTGAGTTTTTGCCTTTTATCTGGCATGGCAGAGTAGCACACCTTAAATTACATTTATCCATGATATTAACGTTGTATGTTATAACAGCTTTTTTTAGTGTAAAAGAGACAAGGGGACCTGCCCGGGCAATTGGCTTTGCCGGCTTGTCCCCTTGCTTTATTGGAAGAGTGGTTGTGAGGTATCGAGAATTATTGTGCCTTGCTCCTGATATCCGCCAGCCCGGCTCTTTAGAGAAGTCTTAATACAACTGTAGCAACTTCAGCTCTGGTGATGGTGTTTTTATATTTGCACCTTCTACCTTTACGGAGGAATTCTAAATTGTTACTTTAAAGGGGATGCCCCTGGTGTCTGCACCGCTGAAGCTTTCTGCAAGTGCCTTTGTATCAATTGCACTTCTATGAAGGTTATATGCCGCATTCCCTGTCTGCACGGCAAGTGTCATATTTCCGGCGGCCATATCCTGTACATTCGCTGCCACAAGGTTTGCGGTTGCAGTTGTGTTGGATGAAACCGGCACAATAACACCCCGGGGATACTCAAGGGGATGTTCAAACCGTATCTAATAACGTCAAATGAGCCTGTAACATTTTGGATCGTGTATTTTTCTCGTTGTGACGCAACGCCGGATGCTCTACAATTGCATTGACAAATATTTAACAGATGTACATTGTATACAATACACATTAGCAAAGACATGAGGGGTGTTTCAAATGGCTGACATTAGCAGGTATTCAAGTATCGACTCCATCCTGGAAAAGTATCAAAACAGAAAATCTGCGCTGATAGCAGTGCTTCAGGAAATCCAGAGTGAATACAAGTATTTGCCTGAAGACGTACTGGATTATGTTTCAAAGAAAATGGAGGTCACTCCATCCAAAATATTCAGCGTAGCCACCTTTTACGAAAACTTTTCTCTTGAACCCAAGGGGAAATTCATCATCAAGATTTGTGACGGCACAGCCTGTCATGTAAGAAAGTCTATCCCAATCCTGAATGCCCTAAGAAAAGAACTGGGGCTGAATGATAAAAAACATTCCACACAGGACATGCTGTTCACGCTGGAGACGGTTTCATGTCTGGGAGCCTGTGGTCTGGCTCCTGTAATCACGGTAAATGACAAGGTTTATGCAAAAATGACACCTGAGTCGGCGATTAATGTAATCCAGCAAATCAGAAAGGAGAATTCAGAGGATGAAAATTAGAAACAGAAAAGAATTTGAAGAATTCTCTTGCGTCGTTTCCGAGCTTTTGGACAAACAGAAGAAAAAGGTGCTGATCTGCGCCGGAACCGGGTGTGTAGCAGGCGGCTCCCTTGAAATATACGATAAAATCAAGGCTATGATAGAGGAAAAAGGACTCTTTGTGGACCTTCAGCTTCAGGAAGAAAATGAAGGGGCAGGATTCCATGGATGTCAGTGTGGTACCGGCGCCGAAAGCCATAATGAAGGAATCGGCGTTAAGAAGAGCGGATGCCATGGTTTTTGCGAAATGGGACCGCTGATCAAAATCGAACCGTTTAATTATTTGTATGTGAAAGTTTCAATAAATGACTGCGAAGAAATCGTTGAAAAGACGTTGATGGGGAATGAGCCGGTAGAGAGGCTGATGTACAGCTTCGAAGGGAAATCCTACGCAACCCGTGATGAAATTCCTTTTTACAAGAAGCAGACCAGGTTGGTTCTGGATCACTGCGGCAGTATTGATGCGGAGTCGCTGAGGGAATATGTCGCCAAAGGCGGATATCAGACATTCGTAGAAGTATTGTCCCTGCAAACACCCGAACAGGTGTGCAAAACCGTTCTGGAATCGAACCTGAGAGGGAGAGGGGGCGGGGGATATCCCACCGGTAGGAAGTGGCAGCAAGTACTGGCACAGTCCAGTGAGGTCAAGTACGTGGTATGCAACGGGGATGAGGGAGATCCCGGCGCGTTCATGGACAGAAGTGTCATGGAAGGCGATCCCCACCGCGTAATAGAAGGCATGCTGATTGCCGGATATGCCACAAAAAGCACCGAAGGCTACATCTATGTAAGGGCTGAATATCCGCTTGCCGTTGAAAGGCTGAGAATCGCAATTGAAGATGCGAGAGAATATGGTTTGCTGGGCGAAAACATCCTGAACCTGGGCTTCTCCTTCGATATCAGGATTAACAAGGGAGCAGGCGCCTTTGTCTGCGGAGAAGGCAGCGCACTGACCGCATCCATAGAAGGGGAACGCGGAATGCCGAGAGTTAAGCCCCCCAGAACTGTCGAAAAGGGACTCTGGGAAAAACCTACCGTGTTAAATAATGTTGAAACCTTTGCAAACGTGCCATTGATTCTGAAAAACGGAAGTGAATGGTATAAATCCATAGGCCCTGAGAAGAGTCCCGGAACGAAAGCGTTTGCGCTGACAGGGAATGTAAGCAATACCGGATTGATTGAAGTGCCGATGGGAACGCCTCTCGGGGAAATCATCTTTGATATCGGCGGTGGAATCAGGGACGGGAAGAAGTTCAAAGCCGTCCAGATCGGCGGACCTTCGGGGGGATGCCTCACGACTGAACACCTGGACCTTCCTCTTGATTTTGATTCGCTGAAGAAGGTTGGCGCCATGATCGGTTCAGGAGGACTTGTCGTCATGGATGAGGATACCTGTATGGTTGAAGTGGCAAGGTATTTCATGAATTTTACACAGAATGAATCCTGTGGCAAATGTGTTCCATGCCGGGAGGGGACGAAACGGATGCTGGCGATTCTGGAAAGGATCGTGGCCGGAAAAGGAACAATGGACGATCTGGACATGCTGGAAGAACTGGCAGATACCATCAGCAGCACGGCTTTATGCGGATTGGGTAAAAGTGCGGCAAGTCCTGTGATCAGTACGTTGAAATATTTCAGGGAGGAATACCTGGCCCATGTAGTGGATAAAAAGTGTCCGACGCACACCTGTAAGGGATTGAACTCGATTATGATCAGGGAAAGCCTCTGCAAGGGATGCAGCAAGTGTACGAAGGTGTGCCCGGTGGGGGCGATTGAAGGAAAAGTGAAGCAGCCTTATGTGATCAGGCAGGACGCATGTATCAAATGCGGTGCATGTATCGAAGCGTGTCCGTTTTCTGCGATAGAGGAGGCATAGTGCTATGGGAAGTATGTTGATTGATGGACAAAAAGTGGAATTCAATGAAGAAAAGAACCTGCTGGAGGTCATCAGAAAATGCGGCATAGACCTGCCGACATTCTGTTATCACTCCGAGCTCAGTGTTTATGGAGCCTGCAGGATGTGTATGGTGGAAGATAAATGGGGAGGAACTGTTGCTTCCTGCTCCACACTGCCAAAGGACGGACTAGAGGTTTATACGAATACGGCAAAGCTGAAAAAACACAGGAAGATGATTATAGAATTGATTCTGGCGAACCACGACAGGGACTGTACGGTCTGCGAAAAAAACGGCAGGTGCAAGCTGCAGGAACTGGCGATCCGCGTTGGTGTGAAAAAGGTGAGATTCGAGGAAGAAAAGAAAGAACTGCCGGTAGATAACAGCAGCGTATCCATCGTCAGAAACCCGAATAAATGCATTTTGTGCGGAGACTGTGTCAGAATGTGTGAAGAGGTTCAAGGCGTGGGCGTACTGGGCTTCGCATACAGAGGATCGAAAATACAGGTGACAACGGCATTCAATAAGGCCCTCAGTCATGTTGATTGTGTTAGTTGCGGACAGTGCAGGACGGTCTGTCCGACAGGCGCGCTGGTGATCAAGAAGGACATTGACAGGGCCTGGGAAGCGCTTGATGCCACTGACAAGCGGGTCATAGCACAGATCGCTCCGGCAGTCAGGGTTGCTCTTGGGGAAGAGTTCGGCATGGAAGCCGGTGAGGTTACCATGGGTAAGATTGTCGCAGCCTTAAGGAAAATTGGTTTTGACCAGGTCTATGATACCGCACTTGCTGCGGATTTGACCGTCATAGAAGAAAGTGAAGAGTTTAAAAAGCATTTGGAGTCGGAAAGCCTGTACCCCCTTTTCACTTCATGCTGCCCGGCGTGGGTCAAATATGCCGAGCAGAAGTACCCGGAACTGAATGAGCACATTTCCTCCTGCCGGTCACCGCAGCAGATGTTTGGCGTAGTGATCAAGGAACAGTTTAAGAAACTGAGCGAAGCGGATGGAAAACAGAATGTCGTGATTGCCATCATGCCTTGTACGGCAAAAAAGTCCGAGGCTGTGAGGCCGGAAAACCGTCATGACGGCGAGTATGATGTGGATATGGTCATCACTACACAGGAACTGGCCATGATGATCAAGGAACATGGGATCGTGTTCAATGAACTGGAGGATGAGGCGCTGGACATGCCGTTCGGACTGGCAAGCGGTGCCGGTGTTATATTCGGAGTAAGCGGTGGTGTGGCAGAAGCCGTGCTGCGGCATTGTTATACGGACAAGTCATCGGCAAGCCTGAAGGATCTTGCTTTTGCAGGAGTGAGGGGCATGCAGGGCGTAAAGGAAGCAGAAGTGGACCTGAATGGAAAAACAGTCAGGATCGCAGTGGCCCATGGCCTGAAAAATGCCGACAAGCTTCTGAAATCCATTTTACTAGGTGAAAAAAAATATGACTTCGTAGAAGTGATGGCATGTCCCGGCGGGTGCATCGGCGGAGCAGGCCAGCCATTGCCGCAGTCTCTGCAGTACAGGGTCCAGAGGGCAAAAGGAATCTATCACGCGGATAATGCATCCGCCATCAAGAGGTCCGAGGAAAATCCCGCCATTATCGCTTTATACAATGGTATTCTGAGGAAAAACCATGCATTGCTTCACAGAAGAGAACATTAGGAGGTGGCTGAAGTGTTGATTATCTATGTTTGTGTCGGAAGCGCCTGCCATAACAAGGGTTCGTATAATATCATCAACCAGCTCCAACAGCTCATTGAAGAAAGGGATCTCGAGGAGAATATCGTAATCAAGGCGGCCCTATGCCTTGGAAATTGTACAAATGCAGTATCTGCCATGGTGGAGGACGGTGAAGTCATCTCCTTGTCAAGTGAAAACGTAAGAAGCTTTTTTGAAAAGGTAGTAAAAGAAAAATTAGCGATATAATTGCGAAATAATTCATTTAGAAGAGGAGTGTGTGCTATGACGAATTGTGAATATTGTGACTACTGTAAAACCGTTAGTGGACGGGATTTGTCGGAGGGCAGCGCAAGGGCATTTTGTATGTTTGCCGATGTGATGCTTTTTGAGGAAACCGGCGAGAAGGACTCAGAGGTTCCCTGCAGGGACCTGAGCTATCAGGATTATCTGGAGAGGGAGAAAGACCGCATAAAGATTTCAAAGGTGAAAAATGAAAACTGGCAGCTGCTATACAAATCCAGACACCCTGTTGCAGAGGAAAGCAGGTCGAAGACCTACCGGGCTTCCGCAATATAAATGGAAGAAGAAAGCGCAAGTGGCAGATGAAAACATTGACAAATATTTATCAATGGGTTACAATAATGTTGTTAAAATATTAACGAAGTATTGCTTCGCAGAATTACGGAGGAATCAAAAATGGTCCAGGTCAGTATATGCGTTGGAAGCTCCTGCCATTTAAAGGGCTCCTACCAGATCATCCAGATATTTCAGGAACTGATTAAGAAGTACAGGCTGGAGGACAAGGTTGAGTTGTCGGCATCCTTTTGTCTGGGGCGATGTACAAAAGGGGTTTCTGTCAAGGTGGACGACGAGTTTGTGGAGGACCTGACCATTAGCAATGCTTCGGTAAAATTTGAAGAATATATATGTAAGAAGGTTTGCCCATGAGTATTATTCAGTTTAAGGAAGCCAACTGCAAAAACTGCTATAAATGCATAAGGAGCTGCCCTGTAAAGGCAATTGCTTTTGTGAATGACCAGGCGCGGATTGTGGAAGAGGATTGCATGTACTGCGGTAATTGTCTGACCGTATGTCCGCAGAATGCCAAGTCGGTTCAGAGCGAAACGGATACGGTAAAGGGCTATCTCAGAAAAAAGGAAAAGGTCTATGTCAGTCTGGCGCCTTCCTTTATTTCGGCGTTTGAAAATGCAGATGAAAAATGGTTTTATGCTGCATTGAAAAGACTTGGCTTTACCTTTATCGAAGAAACTGCAGTCGGTGCCGTACAGGTTTCAAAACAGTATGACAGGCTGATCCGTGAACATAAAATGAAGAATATCATTACCACAGCGTGTCCCTCCATTACGCTTCTGGTTAGAAAATATTATCCTGAACTCCTGGATCTGCTGGCTCCGGTGGTTTCTCCCATGACGGCGCATGGGAAAATGCTTCGTGAGACTTATGGACCAAGGATCCGTGTGGTTTTTATCGGCCCGTGCCTTTCTAAAAAGGAGGAGCGCAAGGAACTCCAAAATAGCGGAGTGATCGATGCTGCTATTACCTTTGAAGAATTGGAGGAGTGGTTTGCAGAAGAAGGAATCGGTCCTGATACCGATCTTTCCGAAGAAATCCGTGGGGCAAGGGAACTGAAAGCCAGGATATACCCGGTACCCGGAGGGATTCTCAAAACGATAGAGGAACGCAGCAGCAGAAATTACCAGTGCATCAGCGTCGATGGCGTCGACCGCTGTATGAAAGTGTTGGATTCCATCAGGGATGACGAGCTGCAAAACTACTTTATTGAAATGAACAGCTGCTCGGGCGGCTGTATCGGCGGTCCCTGTATGAAGCATATCAAAGGGGGGTTCCTGGAGGCCAGGGCTCGTTTGATCGGCTATGTAAAACGAGGGCTGAAAGAAGAAAAACTGTTAAATACGGAAGATGTCAAGGTTGATCTGAGGAGAACCTTCTATGAGTTTCCAAAGAAAGCGGAGATTCCATCCGAAGCTGCTATCCAGGGTATCCTGAACAGCATAGGGAAGTTTACGAGAGACAAGGAATTGAATTGCGGTGCGTGCGGTTATTCCAGCTGCAGGGACAAGGCGGCTGCCGTCTATAACAACAGGGCCCAGCTTCATATGTGTCTGCCGTTTATGCGTGAGAGGGCGGAATCCATTTCCAACCTGATCATCAACACTACGCCGAATGCTATTTTTGCCCTTGATGACAAACTCTTCATTCAGGAAGCCAACCGTTCGGCTCACAAGTTTTTTGGTTCGGACACGATGAGCCTTGTCGGAAAAAGTATATTTGATGTGCTGGAATGTGAAGATTTCCAGGTAGTCATCGACAGCGAGGAAGACATTTATGACAGGAAATATCATTACGAAAAGTATGGAATGACGGTGAAACAGTCCATTATCCATGCACCCGGACAGAGTATAGTAGTAGTGATCATCCAGGATATAACGGAGGAAGAAACGACCATCCGTCAGCTGCACGGGACGCGTGAAAAGAATGTAAACCTGGCGCAGGAGGTCATAGACAAGCAAATGAGGGTCGCACAGGAGATTGCAAGCCTTTTGGGAGAAACGACGGCAGAAACAAAGGTCGCCCTGACAAAACTCAAGAAATCTATCATGTCGGAAATGGGTGAGGAATAGTGGGCTTATATATAGATGTTGCTTTTGAAAGTCTGAGCAAGAAGAATGAAGAACTCTGCGGGGATAAAGTGGAGATCATCCGGAATGACAACTCTGTTGTCGTAGTGCTGGCAGACGGACTTGGCAGCGGTGTGAAAGCCAATATCCTTGCTACTCTCACTGCAAAAATAATCGGTACCATGATGGCAAAAGGATCCAATATCGACGAAGCAGTTGAGACGATAGCAAACACTCTGCCTGTATGCAGGGAGAGAGGAATCGCCTATTCCACTTTTTCCATTCTGCAGATCTTCAACTCCGGTGAGGGGTATCTGGCTGAGTTTGATAACCCTGCCGCATTCAGACTCAGAAAAAGAAGACCTCTTAATCTGGATACGAAGGTCAGGGACATCAACGGGAAGGCAATCAAGGAAAGCAGATTTACAGTCGCTCCGGAAGACATCTTTATTATGGCGAGCGACGGGGTCATCCACGCGGGAATAGGCAAGACCTTGAATCTGGGATGGCAGTGGGACAATGTTTCCGAATATATCCAGCGGACTTACAAGGAGGATATGTCGGCAAAAACGATTACAAAGCTTTTACTTTCCGTATGTGACAATCTTTACGCAAGTGAACCGGGGGATGATACCACCGTTGTGACCGTCAACATACGCAAACCGGTGAAACTGAGCATCATGGTAGGGCCGCCTGCTGATGCGGGACAGGATAGCCGCATTATTTCTGATTTTGCGGCTTTGCCCGGTAAAAAAGTGGTTTGCGGGGGTACTACCTCACAAATCGTAGCGAGGGTGCTGGACCGGAAAATCAGGACGAATTTTGACTACTACAATCCGAATGTGCCGCCGACTGCGGAGATTGAAGGCATAGACCTCTCAACGGAAGGCATATTGACTTTGCGAAAGACCCTGGAATATATCATGGCCTTTGAATCTTCTGAAAGCAACATGCAGGATTTTTTGAACCTCAATCAAAAGGATGGAGCTTCACGGCTTGCCAAGATCCTTCTGGAAGAGAGCACAAACATTCATTTCATTGTCGGCAGGGCAATGAATCCGGCGCATCAGAATCCCGAATTCCCGCTGAACCTTGGGCTGAAGCTGAAGCTTGTGGAAGAGATTGTAATCTATCTTAGGAAATTAGGAAAACAGGTTAGCCTGGAGTACCATTAATTATTTATAAATTTGTGTTAAAAAAATAACGATAAAAAGAGGTGCTGACATGAGCGACAAAAACAAGACAATTCAAACCTTAGAAACAGGAAAGGATCAGAAGATCCCGGAGGGAAGCAAAACACTAACGGACAAAGAGAAGAGCAGTGTGGCACAAAGTGCGGCAAAGGGCGATGCAACGTCGGGGGCAGGCAGAATGGAAGCTGCAGGGCGGGAAATTGACGGATTGGTTTTAAGGGCTCAGGCAGCCTTGAAACAATTCATGAGTTATGACCAGGAGAAGATTGATGAAATCGTAAAAGCAATGGCAATGAACGGCCTGGATAACCACATGCGTCTTGCAAAGCTGGCTGTTGAGGAAACAGGACGCGGAGTTTACGAGGATAAGATCACAAAGAATATTTTTTCAACAGAATACGTTTATCATAGCATTAAATACGACAAGACCGTTGGAATCATCAATGACAATGAGAATGAAGATTATTACGAAGTTGCGGAGCCGGTAGGCGTTATAGCGGCGGTGACTCCGGTCACAAACCCGACTTCCACCACCATGTTCAAATCGATCATTGCCATAAAGGCAAGGAACCCGATCATTTTTGCATTCCATCCCTCTGCTCAGAAATGCAGTGCAGAGGCAGCAAGGGTACTGAGGGAAGCGGCTGTATCGGCAGGTGCTCCTGAAGATTGCATCCTTTGGGTAGAGAAGCCGTCCATCGAGGCGACTCAATTGCTGATGAACCACAGCGGTGTTTCTCTTGTTCTTGCGACCGGCGGATCAGGGATGGTACAGGCAGCCTACAGTACCGGAAAACCGGCGCTCGGCGTAGGACCGGGCAACGTTCCCTGCTACATTGAAAAAACAGCTGATTTGAAGAGGGCGGCAACGGATCTGATTTTGTCAAAAACCTTCGATAACGGGATGATCTGTGCATCCGAGCAGGCGGTTATCGTTGACAGGGAGATTTCAAAAGAATTTGAGGACTTTATGAAATATCATTCCTGTTATTTCCTGAATGCCGAGGAAACAGTCAAGCTTGCCGGTACGGCGATTGATTCGGAAAAATGTGCAATGAACCCCAATGTGGTCGGACAATCCGCATATAAGATAGCGAAGATGGCAGGGCTGAATGTACCGGAAGATACAAAAATCCTGATTGCCCTCCAAGAAGATGTCGGGCCTGCATACCCGCTGTCCAGGGAAAAGCTGAGCCCGATTCTTGCATATTACATTGTGGATTCCACAGAAGAGGGAATAAGGAAAGCGGAACAGATGGTCGAGTTTGGCGGTCTGGGGCATTCGGCTGTCATCCATACAAAGGATGGAAAAGTCATCGAAGAATTTTCAAGGAGGCTGAAAACAGGGCGTTTAATCGTCAATTCCCCTTCTACCCATGGCGCGATCGGAGATATTTACAATACCAATGTTCCTTCATTGACACTAGGCTGCGGCTCCTTCGGAAAGAACTCCACGACACAGAATGTTTCGGCACTCAACCTGATCAATAAAAAAAGAGTGGCAAGGAGAAGGACAAATATGCAGTGGTTTAAAATCCCTGAGAAAATCTATTTTGAGTTCGGTTCCACCCAGTACCTCGAAAAGATGCCGGATATCTCAAAAGCTTTTATTGTTACAGATCCCTATATGGTGAAGCTGGGATATGTCGACAAGGTGCTTTACTATTTGAGAAAAAGACAGCAGTATGTACATTGCGAGATTTTCTCCGATGTGGAGCCGGATCCATCCGTTGAAACGATTATGAGGGGTTGTGAGCTGATGAACAGGTTCAAGCCGGATGTCATCATTGCATTGGGCGGAGGCTCGGCGATTGATGCGGCCAAAGGCATGTGGCTTTTCTATGAACACCCGGATACGGATTTCAACTCACTCCGGCTTAAATTCATGGATATCCGCAAGAGAGTGTTCAAATTCCCCAAACTCGGCAATAAAGCCAAATTGGTCGCGATTCCGACTACTTCGGGAACCGGCTCCGAGGTTACCTCCTTTGCCGTTATCACCGATAAAGAGCGAAATGTGAAGTATCCGCTGGCAGATTATGAACTGACCCCTAATGTTGCAATCATTGATCCGGAATATGTGATGTCGGTTCCCCCTTCAGTGACGGCTGACACCGGGCTGGATGTCCTGACTCATGCGATTGAGGCATACGTGTCCGTTCTGGCTTCCGACTTCACCGATGGGCTGGCTATGAAGGCCATCCAGCTTGTTTTTGATTATTTGCCGAGGGCGTATAAAAATGGGAATGACGCAGTTGCAAGGGAAAAAATGCACAATGCCTCCTGTATTGCGGGGATGGCTTTTACGAATGCATTCCTCGGCATCAACCACAGCCTGGCGCACAAGCTTGGCGGAGAGTTCCACATTCCTCACGGAAGAGCCAATGC
>JAEWQC010000056.1 GCA_023399355.1 Bacillota bacterium
GAATTATAGCCTACACTGTCGAGCTTTTCGATAATCGGCAGCATATCTTCCGTCTTCATTCTGGTTGCAATAAGTGACTGATGGGCATCTCTCAAAACTGTCTCGGTTATTTTAACCCTGCGCATCATCCAATCCTCCTCAATTCAAGGATGCAAGCAAATCGCCCGCATTCACGGAAGCACCTTTTAAAACATTGATTGAAGCAACGATTCCTTCTGATGGTGCAACAATTTCGTTTTCCATTTTCATCGCTTCAAGTATTACAAGCACTTGACCCTTTTTAACGGTTTCTCCGGCATTTGCAACCACCTTTAGTATGGTGCCCGGCATTGGAGAAGTGATTTTTGTTGCTCCAACTGGTCCGTTTGCCACTGCTTTCTTCTCAACCGGCACCGCCGTTTGTATCTGGCTCGGAGGTGCTGACGTCACCTGTGACGGCTGCGCCGCATCACCCGAAAATGGAACGGAAGGAACGCCTTCCCTTATTTCTTCCACTTCAACCTCATACTGGTTTCCATTTACCTTTATCAAGAACTTCTTCATAAATTCAATCCTCCTTTATGCGTTCAAATTGCGGCTAAATCTTTCCAGTCTTCCTGCCATGTTCCATGCCGGCGAATTCTGCGGAACCTGCCTCATGGACCTGACCACCAGTTTATAGCCCGGCCTGGTTTCCATAGCTGCCACTGCTCCTGCAATAACTGCCAGGACCTCATCGCTTATAGTCTCATTGATATGTTCTTCCATGCCTGCACCTCCATGTTACAGTGGTATATTCCCGTGTTTTTTCGCCGGTCTGTTCTCTCTTTTTCCGGCAAGCATCTCCAATGCATTGATCAGCCTGCTGCGAGTGGTTGCCGGATCGATGACATCATCCACATACCCTCTAGCTGCTGCTACATATGGGTTGGAGAATTTGTTCCTGTACTCCTCGATCTTCTGCTCTCTTGCAGCTATCGCATCCTCGGCGGAGGCAATTTCCTTGCGGAAAATGATGTTTGCAGCACCATCCGGACCCATGACTGCTATTTCTGCACTGGGCCAGGCAAAAACCATATCGGCGCCCAAATGCTTGCTATTCATTGCAATGTACGCGCCGCCGTATGCTTTCCTTACAATAATGTTGATTTTAGGCACTGTTGCTTCGGAAAAAGCGTACAGAAGCTTTGCCCCGTGCCGGATGACGCCGCTGTATTCCTGACCCGTGCCCGGTAAATAGCCGGCAGTATCAGTCAAAGTGACCAGTGGAATATTGAATGAATCACAAAACCTGATGAATCTGGCAGCTTTGTCTGCTGAGTTTACATCCAGTACGCCAGCCATGACTTTTGGCTGGTTTGCAACGATGCCGACTGTCTTTCCGTTTAATCTTCCAAAGCCTACTACAATGTTCTGTGCAAAGTGCTTCTGTATCTCGAGAAAATCGGCGTTGTCAAGCACTTTCAGCAGAATGTCCTTTATATCATAAGGCTTGTTGGAATTATCAGGGATCAGTTCGAGCAAACTTTCATCAATCCTGTTCAGATCATCATTATCTGCCAGCGCTGGTGAATCCGTCAGGTTGTTATCAGGCAGGAAGCTGATGAGCCTTCTGATTTCCTTCAGGCACTCTTCTTCATTGCCGCTTTTGAAATGTGCAACTCCGCTTTTGGCATTGTGAACCTCTGCGCCACCCAGGGTTTCGAACGTGACGTCCTCACCCGTAACTGACTTGATGACTTGAGGACCTGTGATAAACATATAGCTGGTTTTATCAACCATGAATACAAAGTCTGTGATGGCAGGTGAATAAACAGCTCCGCCTGCACATGGACCCATGATAACCGAAATTTGCGGTATAACACCCGAGGCCAGCGTATTTCTGTAGAAAATGTCACCATAACCGCTAAGTGCGTCAATTCCTTCTTCGATTCTCGCACCGCCGGAATCATTAATGCTGATGAATGGTGCTCCCATTTTCATGGCCATGTCCATTACTTTTGTGATTTTACGGGCATGTGCTTCGCCAAGTGAACCGCCGATGACTGTAAAATCCTGCGAAGATACAAAAACAGGCCTTCCTTCGATACTTCCATAACCGGTTACGACACCGTCTCCAGGAACCTTCTTTTTCTGCATATCAAAATCGATTGCCCTTGTTTCAACAAAAGTGTCTATTTCTACAAAGGAGTTGCTGTCAAACAGTTTATCCAGTCGCTCTCTGGCTGATAGCTTTCCCGATTCATGCTGTTTTGCGATCTTGTCGGTTCCGCCTCCGGCTTCAATCTTTTCCTTGCGGGCATGAAGATTACTTATTTTTTCAATAGTTCCCACGAGTTAACCACCTCATTAATAAATTTCTTGAGCATTCATTTATAATAACATGATATTATTACCTGGTACTAATTATATAAAAATTATATATTATTTTCCTACTCAATGCAATATAAATCCTCCAAAGATATTGTAAAAGTTTAAAACAGCTTCTCAATACAGATGAATACAGGCGGGCAATTTATCAGATTCACAAATTCGGTCATTGAGACTATAAATCGCTTGCAATCTATCCCGCGTATGTATCCAAGCACCTGATCCCGTTCCTCAAATCCGCTGTCGCCTCCATAATATACAACAATGGTTATGATGCCATTTACCCGGATCAGTTCCAATGCATTTTCTATGGCTTTTATCGTAGTATTTCCCGTCGTCCCTATATGGTGATTGCCTCCCGGCAGGTATCCAAGATTGAACATGATGGCACTGACACTGCATTTTACGTGAATTTCCATATTTTCATGCCCATCATTTACAAGAGTCACTCGTTTCTCCAGATTTTCAGCTTTCAGTTTTTCCAAAGTTCTGTCAAGTGCGGTCTTTTGTATGTCAAAAGAAAAAACCTTTCCCTGCTCCCCTGCCAGTTTTGCCAGGAATACCGTATCTCCGCCATTTCCGGCAGTTGCATCTATTACAGTATCCCCTGCGCTTACTACCCTCTGGATAACATCATGAGACTGTTGAAGCGGCCTTTTGATGATACATTTTGTATTTGAGCTGTCCATTTGAAACACTCCTCACATTTCAACAGTTCTATTACACCAGTCCTGCCGTTTTTTTCAGACCCTCTATCTCTTTTTTCCTCAGATACCTCCACTTACCTTCTTCAATCCCTTCTATCACCAGTGGACCGATTGCAACCCTTTTAAGCCGAAGTACGACATATCCAAGTGCCTCGAACATCTTTCTGACCTGCCTGTTCTTGCCTTCATGTATTGTTATTTCAACAATCGTTTCCTTTTTACCCGTTTCAATGACATGTACTTTCGCAGGTGCTGTTTTATAATCCTCTATCGAAATGCCTGATTGAAGACTGTTCACATCCTCTTCACTAATTCCGCCATCAATCATTGCACGATAAACCTTTGGTATCTCATGCTTCGGATGTGTCAGCCTGTTTGCCAGTTCTCCGTCATTTGTAAGAAAAAGCAGCCCGGACGTATCGTAATCAAGTCTTCCAACAGGGTATACCCTCTCCTTTACCGTATCTACCAGGTCAAGTACGGTCTTTCTCGAAAATTCATCTTTTGCGGTAGAAATGTACCCTACCGGTTTGTTCAGCAGGATATATACTTTTTTTTGCTCCTGCCTGATCAGCCGGCCGTCGACCTTGATTATTTCGTCTCCATTGACCTTTGTACCTTGGGTTGTAACGATCTCTCCATTGATTTGAACTTTGCCCTGCGCGATAAGCTCCTCACATTTGCGTCTCGATGCGACGCCTGCCTCCGCCAGGTATTTCTGCAGTCTTACTTCAGACATAGGTGGTTCCCTTTCTCTATTCCCGTTTGGTCTTTTGAACCTTTTGCCAAATGGTTTGAATTACCTATACAATATCATGACTTGAATAAAAATACCACAGATAACCCCCTTCAAAAAGCATAGTCCTTTCCGGGCGGTTTCCTGTGGCAATTTCATTTTTCAACTATTTTAAACCGGTCTATACTGTCAGCTTACTCCGCCCTCAGAGGAATGATTGTCATGCTCCCTTCTTGTCGATTCCTTTTTTTTGAACATGGCTTCAATTTTGCAGACCAGATCCGGCACAAGATCAAGCACCTTATCTATTGATGAATTCATGTTCACCGGCAATAGCTTGATTTGCCCATTTCCCACCACCATGAATCCAACCGGATTTATACTTACACCTGCTCCACTGCCACCTGCAAATGGATATTTCCCGGACGTTCCGTCCTCTTCCTCCGAATCTCTGCTTCGTTCCTTGTCACTGTCATCATTGGCTACATAGCTGTATTCACCGCCACCGGCTGCGAATCCGAATGCTACTTTGGAAATAGGAATAATCACCGTACCGTCAGGTGATTGTACCGCATCTCCCACAATCGTATTCACATCCACCATTTCCTTTATACTTTCCATGGCAGTTGTCATTAAACCTTCTATCGGATGTTGTTCAGCCACTCACTTCACCGCCTATCGCTTTTTTGGACTTTAATTTAATGAGATATTTCATGTAGTATATTTTTATCAACACAACTATAATATGGACTAATTTAACATGAAATATGCAGGTTGCGTTCACCTCGAAAATAGTTTTATTAAAGCATGGCGTGATGGTGACTTTTTTTTTGAATGCTTTAAGATATCTTGAAATATGGGTTATAACAATACCTGCCGCAGTCCATAGAAGGCCGCAGACAAGTCCTGTCAAAGCAGCATCTCCTGTACCTTGTTTCAATTTGATGCTTAATTCTACATGGATATCCTTTTTGTTCAGATATTCCCTGATGTCTTCGAAAAGACTTTTATGATCGGAAAGGTAAGTTCTGACACTTACATATTTTCTATATATGTCGAAGGGCATCAATTGATCCTTTTTTGTTGTCCCAGTCCGCATTTCCCGGCTCTTTCCCTTAACCAGCTTGAATTTTATCCTGTCATTTTTAGTATTAGCCAAAGGAATTTCATATCTGTAGTGTAGAAACCCGTCTCTGGTATAGAAAAAAATCACAACCCATTCATCCTGCTCTTTTCGAAGATACTCCACAGTAGCTTTAATATCAATCCAATATAGAAC
>JAEWQC010000129.1 GCA_023399355.1 Bacillota bacterium
GATGAAATTCTATCAAGCGAACTAAGGAGACTGTACGATTTCAGTTCTGTTGATTGGGTAGATTGCTATAGAAAATCAATGATATCTGATGTAATCATGGTATCAAAACTTTGGAATGATGGGAATAAAATAATGCAAATATGTTCTATAACTGGACTTGGAAAAGGAACGGTTAGAAAGCATTTAATGAAAGCAAATGAATTATGTATATGTGATTATGACCACACAAGGGGAGTAAGGCTTAAGGTATCTTGCGTTAACACTGGGGAAATATTTAATTCATTCCGAGATGCTGAGATAAAGTACGGAATTAAAAGAGGATACATATCAAGATATTTAAAAGGAAACAGTACAAAGGAAAGTGTTGATTTTAAAGAATGGAAAATAATTAATGATGGCGTAGCTTCCTAATGAAGTATGCGCTTATTTTATTGAATAGGAGGTGAGGCTTTGGCTTCAGGAGCAAAAACCAAAGAAGAAATAATTCGTGAGTCAATGAACTCACCAGAAGTAATTGATACAAGTGTTGAATTTAAGATACCTAGATCCGTACAGCAATTTGACTCCGAAAAACATAAATATAAGTGCTCGTGTTGTGGAGGTGGGTATACTGCTCAAAATGGGAACTTCCAAAAGAGCAACGACGTGTTATTTCAGTCAAATGATGGATATTTACCATGGTGTAAAAACTGTACTGATTCATACATGGTACAATCTACTGCCCTATTCTCTAATAACGAAGAGTTGGCCATGAAAGATTTTTGTCATAGAGCTGGATGGAATTATGACTTAAGCGCTTTAATTGCTTCAAGGGAGACATATAACGGCCATCGCAATAGATCAAGAATATCTCATTATGCCGCAAAGAAAAATCTAAACTGCGAAGGTAGAAAAACTTTTATAGATTCTATAAAGTATGAATACGAAAATCAAGAATCAGAAGTTATAGAGTCAATTGATGATATTAAGGATTCGAAGAAAGTAAAAATAAAAACTGTGCGATTTTTTGGTACAGGGTTTACAGATGATGATTATATATTTCTTGAAGATGAATATTTAGATTGGACAACCAGACACGAATGTAATAGCAAAGCACAAGAAGAAGTTTTTAAACAAATATGTTTTGCCCAGTTAGATATTTTAAAAGCAAAAAGAGCAAATCTTCCAACTAAGGATTTAACCAAAACTCTTCAGGATTTGTTATCAACAGCAAATTTACAGCCAAGACAAACGAAAGATAATACGCTTGCTGAACAAAATACTTTTGGAACTCTTATTAGAAAATGGGAGAATGAAAAACCAATTCCGGAACCTGATAAAGAGTGGAAAGATGTTGATGGTATAGTAAAATATATAACAATTTATTTTTTAGGTCATTTATGTAAGATGATGGGGATTAAAAATAGCTATTCTCGTATGTACGAAACGGAAATGGATAAATATAAGGTTGAAAAGCCCGAATACGAAGACGATGAAGAGGCTTTATTTGATGCTGTGTTTGGTAGTGAACTAGATGATTCAGACTAACAAAAAAACAGATCAAGAAATTGCAAATGATAAGGCTGCTAAGATAATGAATGGAGTAGCCACTTGGTGTAGTTTTTATAGATCAAATCCTCATCGCTTTGCACGAGACTATTTAGGTGTATCTTTAAAATTATTCCAGGTAATTTTACTATATATGATGAATGTGAGCAATTATTTCATGTACCTTGCCGCTAGAGGGCAAGGAAAGACATGGCTAATTGCTCTTTTTTGTACTATTCGTTGTATTTTATACCCCCAGACTCAAATATGTGTTGCTTCAAAAAACAGAAATCAGGCCAATGAAGTTCTTGAAAAAATCACCACTGACTTTATGGATAAATCTGATAACTTAAAATTAGAAATTGAAGAATATTCGGTCGGACAAAATAAAGCTTTTATATTGTTTAAAAATGGTTCTTGGATAAAAGTTGTTACCGCATCAGATTCCGGTCGGTCGGCTAGGGCAAATATTTTGATAACTGATGAGTTTAGAATGGTCGACTTAAATGTAATAAATACCGTACTTAGAAAATTCCTCACGGCTCCTAGAACTCCAAAATACTTAAATAAAAAAGAATATAGACACCTTGCAGAACGGAATAAAGAGATCTATATGTCTAGTTGTTGGTTTAAAAGTCATTGGAGTTTTGAAAAAGCAAAAGCTTATTGTGCAAATTTAGTAAATGATAGCAAAAAATATTTTATTTGTGGATTACCATATCAAATATCTATTAAAGAAAACCTCCTGTCAAAAGAGCAAGTTGCAGATGAAATGTCAGAATCAGATTTTTCAGAAATGGCATGGGATATGGAAATGGGATGCTTGTGGTATGGTGATAAGGACGGTAGCTTATTTTCGTATGAGGATATATCTAAAAATAGACTTTTAAAAAGATGTATCTATCCTACGGATATAGCAAATTTACTGTCCGATAAATCAGTAAAAATACCTGACCTTAAACCACAAGAACAGAGAATAATTTCTACCGATGTTGCACTACTTGCTTCAAAAAAACAGAATAATGATGCCGCATCTATCTTTATTAATAGTGCTATAC
>JAEWQC010000226.1 GCA_023399355.1 Bacillota bacterium
CACTACAGCCGTTGATTGAAAATTCCATCAAGCACGGCCTGGAAATGAAGCTTGGCAAAGGCACAGTGAAAATCGAAATCCTCGAACTGGATAATACGATAAAGATTCAAATATCGGACGATGGACTTGGCATTCCACCTAAAAAAGTTGAAGAACTCAACAGGTCTCTTGTATATGACAAATATCTGTCAGGTAACGAGCAGGACAGAACTGGGACAGGGATCGGCGTTAAAAACGTTAATTCCCGCATAAAGCTTTATTTTGGCGATCAGTACGGTTTAAAATTCAGGGATGCGCTTGTTGGGACTACCGTTGAAATCACACTTCCTGCAGTCATGGAAAACTAGGAGGTTCTTATGATAAAGCTCATGATCGCTGACGATGAAAAATGGGTCAGAACAACAGTAAAAACGCTCATACCCTTTCAGCAACTTGGTATTTCACTGGCCTGTGAAGCCTCAAACGGCATAGAGGCTCTTGAACTGTGCAGACAGCATGAACCTGATATCCTTGTCACTGATATTATGATGCCCGGACTTAACGGTCTGGAACTGATCAGGGAGGTCCGTCAACTGCTTCCTGACCTTAAAATAGTCATTATCAGCGGTTATAATGATTTTGAGTACGCAAAGACTGCGATGAAGTTTGGTGTTACCGACTATCTGCTCAAGCCTGTTGATGAAGAAGAGCTGCATCAGGTCCTTGAAAGGATCAGAACCGAATTGGGAGAGAAAGAGCGGTTAAGCAAGGTAATGGAAGCCGGCGAAGAACAGGTGAAAAAAGCTATTCCCGTGATGTGCGAAGCTTTTTTGAACGAGTTGATCACACGGAACAGTATGACTGTGGAAAAGATAAAAAGTGAATTAAAAAAATATAACATTGAAATGCCCAATAGTATTTATACCATTTGTGTTACAGCTCCCGACAAAGATCCTGAAAATGAAGTCATCAGGAACAACAGCGATCGATACAGGATGCTTGTTAAGCGTATCATAAAGCGATATACAGGCGCTGTCACATTTGGACTGACACAGGATAGAAATGTGCTTGTTTCGATAATTAACAGCAGTAATAGCAGGGCTGGTATAGAAAAAGCCTTTAAGATCTGCAACATGATTCTGACTAAAAAACTGAACTTCAGCATTTCAATGGGAATCAGCATTCCTGCACAACAGCCGGGCATGCTGCCGGACATTTACGCTAAAGCCTGTGAAGCACTTGAAACCAGGTTCTGGGAAGGCTGCAGGACGCTTGCCGCCTATCGTACAGGTCTTCTGACAGACGACAGGTTATTGACGCTGCCCGAAGAAACCCTGAATAAAATCACTCTTAATTTAAAGCTTTCAAATATGCAGACTGCTGTTTCATACATCGAAGGAGTTTGTAATTCCATGAAAAATCAACGAAACATGAAACCGGAGATTGCCAGGGAATTTTTCTGGCAATTCCTGCAATCCATCATCCTCATGCTGAACATTCAGCTTCCGTTTATACACAATGAAACAATGGTGACAGGCGAGCATCCCTATGAAAGGATCAAGGGCACCCTTTTCATCGGCAGCCTTGAAGCATGCATAAAAGAACTTCTGCAGAAGATATTTAACTTCTATCACGTTAAGAATCCTCTTGATAATAACAGCCTGGTAGAAAATGCAAAGATGATCATAGAAAAGAATTTTGCCGGCGACATCAGTCTGGAACAGGTCGCAAAGCACGTACACCTCAGTCCGGCCTACTTAAGCGAACTCTTCAAGAAAGAAACCGGCATGAGCTTTATCGATTATAAAACAATTGTCAGAATAGAGCATGCTAAAAAACTTCTCTGCACCCCTTCCATGAATATCAACGAAATCAGCGGCAAAGTCGGATACTCCGATCCAAAATACTTCAGCAAACTATTTAAGAAAATCACAGGTAAAACCATCTTTGAATACCGGAAAGAAGTCCACGTTGTGAACTTACTTTAAAAACAAAGGACGGTCTCTGAAGTGAATCCTATTAAAACTCAATTCATGAACCGTCCCTGTCGTTTACTTAAAGTTGAATCTCCTGCTTAACCTGTTCTTATGGACATATCGGCATGTCTACTTCACCAGCAATGATTCTCCTGTCATTTCATCAGGCTTATCCAGTCCCAGCAGTTCCAGCATGGTCGGTGCGAGGTCGGCAAGCCGGCCTTCCTTCAGCTTCCTATCGCCAAGACCGATGCCGATTAATGGAACAACATTCGTGGTATGAGCCGTAAACGGTCCACCGTTTTCATAATCCACCATCTGCTCTGCGTTTCCATGATCAGCCGTTATAAATGCAATTCCGTTCTGAGCCCGGATTGCATCCACAATCCTGCCTACACATTTGTCCACAGCCTCCACCGCTGCCTTTGCCGCATCAAAAAAGCCCGTATGACCTACCATATCGCAGTTTGCAAAATTCAATACAATGACATCATACTCTTTTGAATTTACTCTTTTGAGCATTTCATCAGTTACCTCAAATGCGCTCATTTCCGGCTTCAGGTCATAAGTTGCAACTTTGGGCGACGGAATAAGGGCTCTGTCTTCCCCATCGTATTTCGCCTCCACACCGCCGTTGAAAAAGAACGTAACATGCGCATACTTTTCCGTTTCGGCGATTCTGAGCTGTCTGAAGCCTTTTTGGCTGATATACTCGCCAAAGGTATTCGTCAGGCTTACAGGCTTGAAGGCAACCACGACATTTGGAAGGGTCTTGTCATATTGTGTCATGCATACATAATAAAGCGGGAAGAAGCCATTCGGTCTTTCAAAACCAATGAATTCCGGATCTACAAAAGTCCTGGTGATTTCTCTGGCTCTATCGGGTCTGAAATTAAAGAATATGACGGAATCATTCCTGTCTATGGTAGCGACAGGTTTGCCGCCTTCCGATATCACAGTAGGCTTTACAAACTCGTCAAGTTCCTGGCGTGCATAGGATTCTGCCACAGCCTGCGGTGCAGACGAGGCAGTGAGTCCCTGCCCGAGTACCATTGCGTCATACGCCTGTTTTACCCTTTCCCAGCGGTTGTCCCTGTCCATGGCATAATATCTGCCCATCACACTGGCAACCTTTCCCACACCTATTTCAAGAAGCCTGGCCTCGAGTTCTTCAACGAAAGCCTTTGCGCTATCGGGCGGCACATCTCTGCCGTCAAAGAAGCAATGAATATAAACATCCTTCAATCCGCTTCTCTTTGCAAGCTCTACCAGTGCATACAGGTGTGTATTGTGGCTGTGCACGCCGCCGTCCGACAACAAGCCAAACAAGTGAAGCTTGGATTTATTGATCTTGCAGTTTTCTATCGCTTTCTGAAATTCCGGTTTGCCGAAAAAGTCCCCGTCTTCTATCGATTTGGTTATCCTGGTAAGTTCCTGATAAACAATTCTGCCGGCGCCGATATTGGTATGTCCTACTTCGGAGTTGCCCATCTGGCCTTTTGGCAGGCCGACATCCATTCCGCTTGTATGAATGACGGTATTGGGGCAGTTCTTCATATAACTGTCCAGGTTCGGTTTATTGGCGGCCGTGATGGCATTGCCCTCTTTTCGTGGGTTCACGCCATAACCGTCCAGTATGATCAAAGTAACCAACTTGTTCTTCATTGATTCAACTCCTGCCTTATCTAAAATAGATTAATAAAAATCCAAGGGGTATTGGGCCCCTCTTCATGTAATTTCACGATGAAATCATTATTTAGCCAGTTTGCCTGTACAAAGGACTTAAACAAAAGGCTGCCTTAGCAGACAGCCTTTTAACCAGCAAATAATCATCCGTTAAACTTGGTGATCTTTTCAAAGTCGTCGAGCTTCAGGCTGGCACCGCCAACGAGACCGCCGTCGATATCCGACATGTTGAAGAGTTCACCTGCAGTGGCAGCAGTTACGCTTCCACCATACTGAATACGAACGGCACTGGAAACTTCTTCACCATAAAGCCCCTCTACGGTTTCCCTGATCAATGCGCATACTTCGTTAGCCTGTTCATTTGTAGCAGTCTTACCAGTACCAATGGCCCAAATCGGTTCATAGGCAATTACCAGAGTCTTCATCTGTTCTGCACTGAGTCCAAGCACTGCGATTTTAACCTGATATCTGATATGATCCGCAGTAACACCCTGTTCCCTCTGTGTCAGTGATTCACCGCAGCATACGATTGGCTGGACTCCATATTGATATGCGGCATGGACCTTTTTATTAACGGTTTCGTCTGTCTCGGCAAAGTACTGCCTTCTCTCGGAATGGCCTATGATAACGTAGTCAACGCCAAGCGCCTTGAGCATCGGGCCGGAGACTTCGCCCGTGAAAGCACCTTTCTCCTCCCAGTGCAGATTCTGTGCTGCAACCTTGATGTTGGAACCGGCAACGGCTTTAATCACATCAGGCAGGCAGATGAACGGAACACCTACGACAACTTCCGCTTCTGCATCTGCGACTCTGGGTTTCAATGCGGTAACAAACTCAACTGCTTCAGCTGCAGTCTTGTTCATCTTCCAGTTGCCTGCCGCTATTTTTTTTCTTGGGTTTTTATCAAGCAGACAAGCTATGCCGGGAAGCACCTTGCCTTCCAGAAATTCGAGAGATGCTCCTCCGCCTGTGGAAATATGGGTAATCCTGTCGGCATAACCGAGTTGTTCGACAGCTGCAGCTGAATCACCACCGCCGACGATCGAAATTGCACCTGATTCCGCAACCGCTTTTGCTACTTCCCTTGTACCGGTTGCAAAATTAGGGAATTCAAATACGCCCATGGGGCCGTTCCATACGATTGTTTTTGCTTTCCTTATTTCCTTCGAGAATTTTTCAATTGTCAGTGAACCGATATCCATGCCCATCCAATCATCCGGCATGTCATCCGACGGAACATATTTGTGATCCGTATCGTTCTTGAATTCCTTGCCCACAATGCTGCCGATGGGGAGCATCAACTGGACGCCTTTGGCTTCAGCCTTTTCCAGCAAACCTTTTGCAAGATCGATCTTGTCGTCTTCACAGATGGATTTGCCTATCTTATAGCCTTTTGCCTTCAGGAATGTATAAGCCATTCCGCCGCCGATGATCAGCGTGTCGACCTTGTCTATCAGGTTCTCGATAACCAGGATCTTGTCGGAGACCTTAGCTCCGCCGAGTATTGCTACAAAAGGCCTTGCCGGGTTTGACAGGGCCTTGCCCATTACTTCAATTTCCTTCTTGATCAGGTATCCGCATACTGCCGGAAGATAATCCGCAAGGCCTGCAGTTGATGCATGCGCCCTGTGAGCCGTTCCGAATGCGTCATTTACAAATATTTCAGCAAGAGAGGCAAGCTCTTTTGCAAATGCAGGATCATTCTTTTCTTCTTCCTTATGGAACCTGACATTCTCCAGCATCAGCACTTCTCCGTCCTTGAGGGCGGCAGCCTTCGACTTTGCATCAGGACCGATGACGTCGGCAGCCATAATGACCGGCTTGCCAAGAAGTTCACTGAGTCTGGCTGCTGTGGGCTTCATGCTGAATTTCTCTTCAGGGCCGTTCTTCGGCCTGCCCAAATGACTGACCAATATGGTTTTCGCGCCATGTGAAACGAGGTATCTGATGGTCGGAAGTGCTCCGACGATTCTGTTGTCATCCGTGATTTTGAGATTCTCATCCAGAGGTACATTGAAGTCAACTCTGACAATGACTTTTTTGCCTTTTACATCTATGTCTTCAATCGTTTTCTTATTATACAGTGCCATGCCAATATCATCCTTTCAAGTGATTAAAATTTAAAGGTCCACCCCTAAACCACTCACTTAAGGTAAGGGTAAGAGTGGACCTTAATATAGTCCTTTTAGTACCGAACTTTATTTGGCGTCAACTGTTGCCATGTAGGAAATCAGGTCGACTACCTTGTTTGAATAACCCCATTCGTTGTCATACCAGGAAAC
>JAEWQC010000253.1 GCA_023399355.1 Bacillota bacterium
CGAAGAAAGGAGGTCAGCTCCGATTCAAGCTGTTGCGCCATTTTGCCGTTATTGGTCAGCTGTTTGCTTTCCCATACGGTCTCGAGCATGTTCTTATATTCCGTCAGATCGGGAAGTAACGGCTGAGTGACATATACAGGCTTTGGAAAGGGGTCCATCATACTCACAAAATTCACTCCTTTGGGAAACTCTTTAAATCCTGCGGCTTATTGCTCCGTTAAAGTATTAATCTGCATGTTCCATATAATATCTGAAGTTCTCTTCCGCGGAATGTTTGTTATAGCCATATTTATCCATTGCGGGGATGTCGTGAATGGAAGCGCAATACGCTGTACTTCTTCCTCTTTCAAGTTCTTTTACATACTTCATGTATTTCCAGCCATACAGATTCCTGAACTGAGGATTTCTGTATTTCTCTTTATGCAGTTCAAAGCAGCTTTTACCGCTATTCTTCAGAATACAACGGCCCCTCGCACCGCATTTGTCACATGGAAGGTATTGAAGCTGGTCAATCTCGACAGCAGGGAGGAAACCGGCTTTATACGGGGTGTAATTGCAGATCCTGCGGCAAATTTCGATGTCGCCCATGCAGCATTCTTCATTCCAATAGCCCAACTTATCCAGGAGTTCAGGCCGCAGGCACTGGCAGCAGCCCTCAACAAACCCTTTGCATATTTGCAGGTAGCAGGCTCCGTTTTCTTCTTTCTTAACGAGCAGCAGCCTGTTCCTGCACAGATACTCGCCACTCACAGCGCCCAGTAGGCCAACCTCCGGAAAGGTGCGGAAGGTCTCGATGAATTTACTGATCCAGTCGGAGGTATGGATGTTTACATCACTGTCAACCGTTATAAAATATTGTCCGCTCTTTCTTTTGGACAAATGGTAATTGGCTGCATATACGGGTCCCCTGTTGGCATCAAATCTTGTTATCGATTTTATTCTGGGATCTTTAAGATCCTGCAGATATGCCCAGGTATCATCATGGGAATGGTTATCCGCCAGATAAAGCTCAAAGTCATCAGTGGTTTGAAGCAGCGCACGAATATTTCTGTCTGTAAGTCCCAATCTGTTCCATGTTATAAAACTTACCAGCGGAGGTATCATGTCCATCCATCCTAATCCTTCAAACGATTGTCCAACTAAAACAACCGGAGAAATTAATTTGTATTTAGTATATAGAAATTGAAATTGTCCTGTGCCCATTCAGCATTGTACACATGGGTCAGTACAGATACGGGATCATGGATGGAGGCACAGTAGACCGTCCTTTTACCCTGCTGGAGTTCATTGAAATATTCGAGATACTTCCAATAGTTTCTATCAACAAAGGCTTCATTTTTGTATTTACTGTTGCGGATACTGAAACAGGTTTCATTTACCCTGTCGAGACTGCACCATTGTTTCGCTTCGCATAAATCGCAAGAGATGGATTGCGTCATACTGATGTCTATATTTGTGATGAATCCGGCTTTATATGGAGTGTAGTTATTAATTCTTACCGATATGTCAGCATCACCGAAATAGTTTTCTTCACTCCAGTACCCGAGCAACTTAATCAGCTCAGGCCGTAAACACTGGCAGTGACCTGGTACAAAATCGAGAGATGCGCCCACTATGCCATCTCTTAACTGCAGGTAGCTAATCCCTTCTCTTTCCATCGGGATTGTCGGAGGTAAATAATTCGGATAGGGAGGAGTTCTGGGAACACCCAGCATCCCGACTTCAGGAAATTTGTCGAATATCTGCATGAAGCGTGTTATCCAATCGGGTGTCAATATCTGTACATCACTGTCCAGGGCGATAAAATACTGATCCGGTTTTCTTTTTGCAAGATTGCTGTTCACTGCATAAATAGGGCCTTGATTCAGCGGAAGCCTGGTTCTTGATTTGATTCGGCTGTCGGTTAAACTCTGCAGGTAATCCCAGGTATTGTCCTGTGAATTGCTATCTACCAGATGAAGTTCAAAATCATCTGTTGTCGCTAAAAGAGCATGAAGGTTTTGTGCAGTTAAACCTAACCTGTTGAATGTGATATAGCTAACAAATGGTAAAGTCATTTTTGGGGACCTCCTAAGATATTTTTTCAAATTGTAAGTCTTGCATTTGTATATATTATGTAAATTAATATGGAGTGTTGCATATAAACCGAACCTTTTTGATACCTTCAAAATATATTGTAATAGACATAATCCTTAAGAGGTATCATATGAAAGCACTAATCTTAAGCGGAGGAACCGGAACAAGGCTGAGGCCGCTGACTTATTCCAATGCCAAACAGCTGCTGCCGGTTGCAAACAAGCCAATTCTATTTTATATTATTGAAAAAATTGTTGATGCAGGAATAATGGATATAGGAATCATTGTCGGCGATACGCATGCCGAGATAGAATCGGCTGTGGGGAACGGCAGCAAGTGGGGTGTTGATGTAACGTATATCCATCAGCCTCAGGCTCTTGGACTTGCGCATGCTGTAAAGACGGCAGCCGGATTCCTCAAAGACGAAGATTTCATGATGATCCTTGGCGATAATTTGTTTTTGATGGAATTGAATGAGTTAGTAAAAGATTTTAAACTGAATCCTGCCAATGCTTTGATCCTGCTTCACAAATCCGATAATCCATCCAAGTATGGAGTTGCAGTAGTAGAGGGGGAGCGGGTGATCCGACTGGTGGAAAAACCTAAAATTCCACCGGGTAACTTGATTATTACAGGAATTTATGTATTTGACCATATGATATTTGCCGCTATAGACAAGACAATACCCTCAGCCAGAGGCGAACTGGAAATAACGGATGCCATACAGAAGCTGCTTGACATGGGAGGAAATGTCGCCTACAAGCTGACAGAGGGCTGGTGGAAGGACACCGGCAGTCTGGACGATATTCTGGAGGCAAACAGACTGGTACTCGAAAAGATGGAGTCAGACAACGCTGCTGTCCGGAATTCAGGATGCATGGGCGAGCAGCAGACGCAGTCTGCGACCAGCCCCGGATGCATGGGCGAGCAGCAGACGCAGTCTGCGACCGGCCCCGGATGCATGCTGGAAGGCTTAATCAGGGCAGGAAAGAATGTATACGTCACTGACAGCATTCTTAAAGGGCCTATTGTGCTGGGCAGTAATATTTCCATAAACGGCTGCCGGGTGGGACCTTACACTGCAGTTGGCGATCATGCCGATTTCTCAGGGTGCGAAATCGAAGACAGCATTATACTTGAGGGCTGTACCATAAAAAATGTAAGTCAGCCAATCACCTCCAGTTTGATTGGAAAAGACTCCAGAGTAGAAGGCTCCGGAGATGAGCGGCAGAAAGTACGCTTTTTCATTGGCAATGACAGCAAAATTATTCATCAAGGGGGTAAAACAGGATGAAAACAATACTTGTTACTGGTGGCGCAGGATTTATAGGATGCAACTTCATCAATTGGTTTTTGGACAAAAATAAGGACTTTACAGTAATCAACCTTGACAAGCTGACTTATGCAGGTAACCTCGACAATCTGAAGAATGTTGAAAATTCACCCCTGTATCGCTTCATAAAAGGGGATATTTGTGACGCCGGGCTGGTCAAGGATATCATGGAACAAGATCAGCCGGACTATATTATTAATTTCGCGGCAGAGTCGCATGTTGACAGGAGTATCAGCCATCCGTTGATCTTTGCAGAGTCGAATATTATCGGAGTTGCCACGCTGCTGGATGCGGCATACCGTTTTTGGGGAAAGAACGGATTTGATGGAAAGCGTTTTGTACAAATTTCAACTGATGAGGTCTATGGCAGTATTGGTCAGGAAGGAATTCCATTTTCCGAAGAATCGCCGCTGTTGCCGAATAGCCCGTATTCTGCTTCAAAGGCAAGCGCTGACCTTCTGGTAAGGTCTTTTGTAAAGACATACCATTTCCCGGCAATCATAACCCGTTGCTGCAACAATTACGGTCCCTGCCAGAACACGGAGAAGTTCATCCCTACCTGCATAGCAAATACCCTCAGGAATATTCCCATACCCATTTACGGGGACGGATCAAACATCCGGGAATGGATACATGTGCTTGATCATTGTGAAGCAATTGCCACAGCCCTGTTTGGGGGCAAACCGGGCGAGATATACAACATCGGTTCAGGAGAGGAACTGTCAAATATTGATTTGGCGAAAATCATATTGAAATGCCTGAATAAACCGGATGACCAGATAGAAATGGTAAACGACAGGCCGGGGCATGATTTCAGGTATGCGCTCAATAGCGTAAAAGTTAAAAGGTCTCTGGGCTGGACTTGCAAATATAAGTTTGAAGCGGGAATACAAGATACGATAAACTCGTATAAAGACCATCAGAAGGAGATCTCCTGATAGATGCCTCCATCGGCAGACATTATCTCACGATACACTTTGCAGCCTGGAAGACCAGATCGATCTATGACATTTATGGCTTGCGGATAATAATTTTCCGTAAATCTGATACCCAGGTTGCAGCGATCTTTCATGATTTCTCTTGGCATATAAGTCAATTCGCACGGGACACCCTCCAATGCGAACTTGTTGCCAAGAATCAATGCATGTGTCCTTGATTGGAGCAGCGTATAATACAGCATCATCTGTTTCACCCTTACTTAATGAAGTAGTCGGGAATTGCATGAATCTCATGCGGTTCCCGTAATTCAGGCCATTTGCTTAAAAGATCCGGACGAAATCGAGGGGGCTTGATGCCCCCGGGATTTCATGCCGGCAGGTTTTAATAAAGCTTACTCAGCGCACGTTTCCTCCACCTTCAGATCCAGCAGGTTCGGTTTTTGATCCGGATAGAATTGCGTCGGGAATGGGGTAATTCTCTTGTTGTTAAATGTGTTGCAGTTCTGAGAGGCTATATTCTGCTGTTCCGGTGGAACCGGGCAGTAACCGTAAGCGGGTATCAGCAGTTGTACGATGCATTCGCACTTAACGAGGAAGAATACGCCGATATCAAGGGTAAGAAGGCCGGTGGCAGGATTGATGGCATCATTGAAAGCTTCTGCGATAGCCTCGACTTTAATAAAGAGACCGTCAGCGTCGATTGTTCCGGTAACATTATCATCAGGATAACGGATTACGCCGATTTGTGCAAGACAATTCGGGCAATAGATATCATTTATTGTCAGGTTAAAGCCTGCTTCATCCGTCGTTGTAAGTTGGTTCACTCCATCCGTATAATGTATTGTGTATCTTATTCTCACAAACAATTTGAGCTTTTTGAATCCCGGTTTTGTTAATGAATCTGTTTTTGAAATCACCTTTACTTCAACAATGTCAAAATCATCGGCTCCTTCAAATGCAAATACCGGGTTTATTACACCTGAGCCGGGAATTAATGGAATTGCTCTGAGAACACAATCCCTGAGCGATACCTGGTCGAAAACCTTGGGAACCTGGATACATACCAGTTCATTCGGTGTTGGAAATAAATTCGGATCCGCGATTTGTCCGGACTCAAATTTAGTCATAAATAATACCTCCTTATATATCACCTTGAAACAAAATTATTATATCTTGTGTTAATCATCCGCTTTTAGGCTTTTGTTGGAATCTTTAATTTATTATATTTTTTATATTTATAAAAGGTTACAAGTAATCATAATTATGTTATGTTAAGAAATCTATTGTACAGGATCATGTAATCGTATTGTGCATTAAATTAGCATGGCTTTCATACCAGTGCAGGGTATCCGCCAGTCCTTCTTCCAAATGATAACTGTTTGACCATTTCAGGTTGCATTTGGCTCTGTAACTGTTCAATCTGCAGGCTTCCTCCTGATGCTTGCTTCTGGTGCTTACGGCAAGCCTTTCAGCAGGTCTCCCGGCAACCTTCAGCAAAAGCGCTGCCAGATCAGCTTCCGAAACGCTCTCGCCGGAACCGATATTATAGAGTTCTCCCGGCCTTGCAAAGAACAAAGCTCTGGTAATTGCAGAGCACATATCGGATACATGCAGCCATTCTCTTACGGGTCCCGGCAAGGGCAATTCCAGTTCCCTCTCTGCGAGCAGGTTCTTAATCATGGACGGTATCAGACACTGTGTGCCCTGCCATGGCCCATATATATTACAGCTTCTCAGGATGACCGAGGGCAGGTTGAATGCCTTGTAATAAGATTCAACCATCAGGTCTGCACCTGCTTTTAATGCTGAGTATGGGTCGGAGGGCGACAACCTGGATTCTTCGTCAAAAAATTCGTTGAGATCGTCCGATAAGCCATAGACTGCATCAGAAGATATCTGCAAAAACCTTTTATCTGCCAGTGACGATCTGGCCCAGATATAGCGGGATCCCTCCAAAAGGGAATGAGTTGCTGCATAGCTTGAATCACTTGAGAAGCGAAACCTCTTACTATCTTTTGATAGATCCGGTTCAGAGCAGAAATTGATAATCCATGAGGGTCTGTATTTTCGCAGGACATATTCAATCAGATCCTGATTGCAGACATCTCCCTTAATATGATGATATCTCGGAGAGTTCTCCAATTCTGTCAATCTTCCCATATCCGATGGATATGCCTGTTTATCGATGCTTGCTATAATGAAATTTTTATTGCGCTTTAAAAAGTATTTTACGAAATTACTGCCTATAAAACCTGCGCCGCCTGTCACAAGTATCACTTTCACGATCTCCGCCTCCTTTTCGCCGCTGCTGTCGGAGAAACAATTGCAGTGGTGGTATTGATTACTGAATGGGTTTTCTTGTGTAATTATGTTATAAATTTATGTCTACTAATATTCTATTAATATAATAAAGAAGATGTGCACACATTTAACAGTTACGGAATAATTTAATTCCACTGTAAAACGACCGTACGGAAAAAGTTAACATAAGTAACAAAACCGGTTAATTATTCATAATATATAGTAAATATGCTCTTCCATGAGAAATCGTATTTTTAATTTAATAGGGAGGTCTTTCTATGAAACAACTTGAAAACGAATACTTTAAACCGCCTGTAGATGGTCCGGCTGATGGCTGCAAACCACCTGAAGATTGCAAAAAAGAATGTGCGGCAGTTTTCCCGAGAACATTAGCTATGGCTGAGAATGTTGCTTTTACGCCTGCTCTCAGTCCTACTCCCGTACTGGTAAAGGTACCGGTCATCCTTGCCGAAAGAACTGTTCAGATCGATGTGGAAGCGAAAATCAAGCTGGAGCACCCTGCAATTGAAATCAAGCGTATCCGTAAACAGCTTTACCTCACCCAGTGCAAATTGCTTCCGAGATCAGGAAAACTGTTTCTGAGCGGATTTGTGAGAAAAAACATTGAATATGCTACCGGGAAACCAGGAAAGGACGGCTGTGTATCGGGGGATATCAAGCATACCACCTGTAATGTGCCTTGGGACGCTGTCACCTATATTCCATATGAACTTGGTGCGTGCCCGGTTCTGAATGAAAATTGCGAGCCCAGCCTGACTCAGACCTTTGATCCGAAGCTGATGGGCGCCAGCCCCTTTGAACAGGAATTCGAAAGTGTCCAGAACTTCAATGAGAAAATATTCTGTGAACTTGTAAGTGTCAGGTTTGACGAAGTCGATCTCACCTTCGATGACAAGAAAGATTTCTGCGGCTGTTGGGATGACGGATTTGAATTCACAAAAATTACGGAGAAACTCACCATGCTCATAACCTTTAAACTGCTTCAGTATCAGCAGATCCCGATTCCATGCGACAAGCCTGGAATCCCGGTTACCACGGACTGAGGGGGAGTACAGGGCAGTAATATCGAATCCTTCGCTTAAATCTGAATGCCTGGATTTGTATTGATGTAACTTTATTTTGCTTAAGATCTCATTCAGGGATCTTAAGCTTTACATAATATAATAAGGAGTGAATAGGATGACATCAAATGTGATCAGTTGGAGAGAAGTGATCAAACGAAGAAACAGGATAGAAAACGAGGAGAAACCATCCCCTGGCAAATCAATTTACACAGATATCGATGCAGATAATGATGCAGATGAGGATACAAATGCCGATACAGATATCGATGCAGGCAATGATACAGATGTCGATACAGATAATGATGCAGATAATGATGCAGATAATGATGCAGAGGAGATTACAAATGTCGATGCAGAAATAGACACAGAAATAGACACAGAAATAGACGAAGAAATAGACAAAGAAATAGACAAAGAAATAGATACGGAAATAGGTACGGAGGGTAAAGCAAATAGAGATATTGGCATGAAAATTGATGCAGGGGGTAAACCAGATGCTGAAGCAGATGATCAATACTTATTAGCCAAGGACAATATTTCTGACAGTGGGAACGAATCATTTGCCGAAAATAATTTCAGTAATTTTATACAAGGAGCTTATCCATATCACGGAACCAATCAAACGGTCGTATGTCAGGTCATACCCAGTCGGATTGCCTTCTACAAATAAACGGTTATTGGGCTTGAGACCGGATTAACAGAGAAGCCCCATAAAAAAATTTACGGCATCGAGCCCTTCTTGACGCAGGCCGCATTTGACACCCCAAATAACTAAATGAAAATAGTCCTGTAAATCAGAACTATTTTCAAGTATACCAGTGTGTACTTAAGCCTTTTTCCCTAAACTTCTCAGGTAATCAACAGTGATTTGTGAAAAACCGGTCCCGTTCATAACCGGCTTATTGATCTCAGGGACCGGCTTCTTCATATTCACTGTTTTTTTAACCGGTTCGCTGCATTCTATTACCGATGTCTGCAAGATAGCTGCGGGTGAGGCATCCGGGACCGCCCGGCCTGCATTTGAAAAACTGACCTGTGATTTATCAGAACCTGTCTGAGCCATCCATACGGTTGTTGCGGGGACTTTCGCCGCCGGACCTGCCTTTAGGGTTTCCAGTTCCTGTTTCAATTTATAGACCTCCTTGGATGACCGATCCTGAACATGCAACTGTCTTTCAAGTTCAGCCTCAAGCCTTTCCAGAGCGGCATCCTGACTGTTTACCCGGATTTCGATTTCTCTCAGTGTGTGCCTGATCTCTTCAATCATATTTGCAATAGCTTTTAATGAAGCCGGAAGTGACCTGATTTCCTGCATTCTGCTCAGTTTCCTTTATATAACGTCTGCCCATGTTTTATTTGGACAAATGTTTGCTAAATTCCTTCTTCATTATATTAATCGCCGATGCAAATTGTTCATCCGGAAACGGTATCTTATGCAAGCAAGCTGAGAGAATTATCTCAGGCTGCTGTAACCCTTCAGTTTCTGGATGCTGCGTGGCAGGGCATCCCTAGAACTGCCCCATGGAGCTTCATTATTGCGGTAGTCGAATTTCTTTGTGAACCAGTCGAGATCCTTTTCAACCCTGTCCAGATTTTCGACCTGCTGCTGAAGTAAAAGACTCAGAAATATTGCACTTTCCTCGGGCTTCAGGTATTTTACCGACGCTTGCGCAAGCTGTTTCAGGTGGACAAGGCAGAAACCTTTCCTGCTTTCAAAAAGTTTGCGGAAGTCTTCCTCCCGAAGCCAGAGGTAAAGGATCACATCCATATACCTGTCCATGGTATATTTCAGTCTGTCGCACACTGTACAGCTATTTTCAAGTTCTGTGAGCATCTCAAAAAGCCTGGCGGCATGTGCGGAGCCTTCCTGACCTTTTAACCGGAATTTGCCGGACAGCGCACCCATTAAAGCGTTTGGTGTTTTGCTGCCCTTTACTGCAGCATCGGCTGTTTTACTCAGTTCCCTCAGTTTCTCAAGCTGTTCCCTCAGATGTGTGTCTGTCTCGAGTGCCAGTCCCAGTCTGTTTTCCTGCCTGTTGTACAGCATTTCAAAATGTCTGCGGCAGAACCCCTTTTTATTTGTCTCTATTCTGCTATCCGGTTCCATGAGCGCAGGGCCAAGATAATAATCTGTGTACTCTTTTTCCAGTTTTTCTTCCAGCAGGCAGACCGAACATTCGCAATCCTGTCCGAATGCATCCGATACCGGTATGGTGTAGATCTTTTCCTTCATGGACATCCTCCTGTATTTTCCAGGCACATAAAGATTATTTGTGGGAACTACCCAGTTGCTTATCTGTT
Source organism: Bacillota bacterium (assembly GCA_023399355.1). Lineage (GTDB taxonomy): Bacteria > Bacillota > Clostridia > Acetivibrionales > DTU013 > UBA1305. The sequence continues at coordinate 10,035 of JAEWQC010000253.1, forward strand.
ACAATAGTGATTATAACACCAATGAAATGGAATATATACAGATAAGAGTCCAAATGGATACCGGAGGATGGAATGAAATTAAGAGGATATGAGTTCAACTTTGATGAATACGGCGTGACCATAGATGGAATAAGGGATTTCGACCCCAACCATACGTTTGGGTGCGGTCAGTGCTTCCGGTGGCAAAGGGAGGCTGACGGAAGCCATACCGGTGTGGTCCGGGGCAGAGTGGCTAATGTAGTATATACGCCCGGTAAATTGGTTCTCAACAATGTTTCTACTGAAGACTTTGACCATGTGTGGTTTGATTATTTCGATCTGGGAAGAGATTATGCTGAAATAAAGAAGGCTGTTGCAATAGACGATATCATGCGCAAGGCGGTTGAATTCGGAGGTGGCATCAGGCTGCTGAGGCAGGAACCCTGGGAAACATTGATTTCGTTCATTCTATCGTCCAATAACAGAATCCCTCGAATCATGAAAATCATTGAGGATATTTCCAGACTGTATGGCAGCGAATTGAAATTCAGGGGCCGGAATTACCATGCATTTCCTGATGTACAGAGCCTTGCAGCCTGCAGCCTTGAACAGATTGAGGCCTGCAGGGCGGGATACAGGTGCGGGTACATACAGCGGACAGCAGCCGATATTGCAGCCGGAGTGTTTGAACTTCAGAAGCTGGCAGGGCTGGATACCGCAGATGCGAGGAATTACCTGCTGCAGCTTCACGGCGTTGGGTCCAAGGTCGCGGATTGCATGCTGCTTTACAGTGGCACGAAACAGGATGTGTTTCCTACCGACGTATGGGTCAAACGTGTAATGGAGGAGTTGTATTTCAAGCGTGAGGCCAGTTTCAAGGAAGTTCAGCAGTTTGCTGCGGAACATTTCGGTGAACACGCCGGCATTGCCCAGCAATATCTTTTCTACTATGCGAGGGAGCATAAAATCGGGGTAAAATAAGCTACCGGTACAAGGCCGGATCTGTTTGCAAACTATTGTGTTATCGTCACAATGTGTGCCTGCTTCCAATAAAATAGACTATAATTTATTGGAGTGTGAGCATATGGATGGTATTGCGATATTGGATTCAGGCAATTATGCGTTGAAGTTGTGCGGTATTCTGGAGAGAAAGGACTATTTCTTTGAAGTCGTATCAACCCCCTGCCAGATTGCAAAAAATGGATGCAGCTATTGTTTGAAGTTCCCGATGGAATTCAGGGACATGATATTGAAGGAGGCGCATTTGAGTAATATAGCGGTTCGGGAAATATATAGTGTGGAACGGCAGCTTACCAAAAACAAATATACAAAAGTATATTGAATGGATCGTACATAGCTGTTTTCCTGAATGTTCCTGAGAATGTGACACGTTCATTTGATTGGTGCAGAGAATCGAAGGCAGAATGATTTATAGTGTGCTTTAGGGCTTTAATTACGTTTAGGGTTCGTTGTTAATCCCGTTCAACGGTGATATAATCTATCTACAGAAAGGCGATGCAATCCAAGGATTGAATCGTAACAGCAAGTAGGCGCACAGCCTTTGAAAACTGAATAGTTACGACCTGAAATGCTCGGATAAACCTATAATTTTGAACCTACATTTGACATAAGGGAGTCTGGCGTTTGGTAGATTATATCAGGCCACAAGTTAATTCCGACACACGGCTTGAACGTGTGCTACGGCAGTGGAAGATCGCAGCTACCGGCAGGACACCCACCTAGCTCTGGGCTAGGTGTCAAAATATAGGCGAACGGCTTTTCGGGTTTTAAATTTTAGAGGACATGTCTTTGAGGCAGTCCTCTTTTTCTTACATGAATAATGAATGTTCTTCTTAACAGAGCGATTATTTTATCTGAACCAGAGGCGGTAATATCCAGGAACATGTGTGATGTCCCCCTTCTGGAATGAATCTGGAGACTATTAAAATTGTAACTTTTAGCACCTTTACAAGATATACATAGAAGCTTATAATGAGGAAAAATATGACATGCGCCTCAGACGCATAGGTGAACAGCAAGCTTAGCTTGCGACCGGACTCGTTGAAACACAGCAGCAGTAAGAAAATGATTCTGCAACCGAAACATTTTCTATGAACCGATGCGTTATAATAACAAGAAAATAAAAGCTTTAAAATAGGATATTTACAATTAGACATAAAAATGTGGATATATGCGAAGGCAAGACATTTCATTTCAAAAAGACGTATATGAAATATCATATGTCGTGTATGAGTTTTTAAAAGATGGGGGAATTATGATCGAATGAAAAGAATAACTAAAATTACAGCAGTACTTGTGGTACTCATCCTGGCAGTAACCCTTCAAACAGGTGTATTTGCGCAAGAGCAGCAGACCCAAGCCCAAGCAACAACACCTATTGAACAACCGGACAATTGGGCGTTTGACGGGGTCAACTGGTCGGCAATCTATGGACTTGCGCGGCAGGATATGTTTGCGAAATATGCTGCGAAAGCGAACCGGGAAGAATTATATGCTGTCGGCGACAACCTTTATGAAAGGTTAACGGGCAAAACAATTGCACCGGTAAAACAGAATCCGTTTACTGACACTGACAAACCTTCGGTATTGGTCGCATATGCAATTGGGATTTTGTCGGGCGAAGGCAAATTTGAACCGGCTAAAGAAGCAACAAGGCTGGAAATGGTTACAGTACTCTATAATACTCTGAAAGCGGCAAATGCAGGATTGAAGTTTGATTCGACTGTTGCACTGACCGCTGCTGATGCAGGAGAAATTCCGGCTGCTTCACTGGAGGCGGTAAAATATTCGGTTGCCAAAGGCCTTCTTAAAGGCGTGGGTAACAATACTCTTGGGTTAGCTGCTTCCTGCAGCCGGCAGGAACTGATGGTTTTTGCAAAAAGAGCCTATGAGCTTGCCGTATATGAAACCGGGAACGATTCTAAAGGCCTGATGTGGAAAGCAAGCGATGAGGATAGTACGGTTTATCTGCTCGGATCTGTTCATGTAGCAAATCCGTCCATATATCCGCTTTCCAAGGCAATGCTCAATGCATATGAAAAATCGGATGCGTTGGTAGTTGAGGCGGATATTGCGAATCAGAATGATGGGATCAAATACATGCAGCAGAAGATGATGCTTACCGGCAGCGATACACTGGACAAATATGTGTCGAAGGAAGTGTATGACCGGTTTGTCGAAGCAATAAAACCACTGGGCCTGAAACCGGAAGTGTATAATAAACTCAAGCCGTGGTATGCCGCCATACTGGTGCAGAATGTACAGATAGCACAGGACTCATATAGTGCCAACCTGGGCATAGATTTGTATTTTACGGCGAAAGCAACCGGAAAGAAGCCAATCATAGAGATCGAGGGATTGAAATTCCAGGTGGATATGTTTGATTCGTTTTCAAAAGAGCTTCAGGAACAGTACCTGGCAGCAACGCTCACACCTGATAAGAGCAGCCAGCAGCAACAGTCCGATCTTATCGCTGCCATCATGAAAGCCTGGAAATCAGGGGATGCTGCAGTAGCGGAGAAATTACTGGCGGCAGAAGATGATGGTTCCGTCGAGGCAAAGGAACTGAATGAAAAATTATGGACAGCGAGAGACAATAATATGTACCAAAAGATAAAAACATACCTTGCCGACCCGGCAAAGAAGACCTACTTTATTGTAGTCGGCGCAGGGCATATGGAAGGGAAAGACGGTATTGTCACTCAATTGGAGAGCAATGGATTTGATGTGGAACAGGTAAAGTAACTCTGAAATATAGGTGATTTATTCGTGAAAAAGAGACTTGTCTTTCAGAAAGTGCTCTTTTTTCGGTAAGTTTTTGCTTTGAGTTACTATTGAAGGAGGAGAAGGGAGATTATATCATGACTAATAGAAAAAAAGCATACTTATTTATTACGTTGTTATTTTTTTTACAACGATTTGAGGTATAGTTTTACACAAGTAAAGGAATATGAACTAACTGTCAGAAAAACATTTTTATTTTATTTGTCTAATGATAAAACATACGAGATGATTTTTACATATTACCAAAAAGAGCAACAGATTGAAGAATTGGTTAATTTGCTTGAATTGAATAGAATTAAAAAAATAACCAATGTTGCCTCATAAGGTAAGACAAATTTATAATATTATTGTACCTGACAGCTACGCTTCACCAGACAAGAGCAGCCGGGATTTTTCACCCCTCCTTCCATTCATCAGGCTCTTCCCACTCTTCCCATTCCTTGAGCTTGTCGGGATCAAGTGAAGCGAGTGGCGGTTTTTCGGCGGGCTTTCCTGTTTTGGGGACTTCCTGCCTTTTTTCTGATTTTGCGCTTTCATCCGGAACGGGCTCATTTTGCTCATGCAATTCAGGTGCTGCAAGTGCTGTATCCGGCCTTTTTATTTCCTTGAGTGCCTTTATTTCACTACTCAATTCATCAAGCCTGCTGTTTGTTTTTTTGGCCTGGTTCAGTTGGCTTTCAAGCATGTTCAGGCGGATGGAGTATTTCGCAAGCTCCTTGTTGAACTGGTCATATGCATTTGTCAGTTTTGCCAATTCTTCTTTTGTGGCGGAGGAGCCTTCTCTTACTTCGTCCATTCTGTGCTGCAGTTGCTTGAAGGCATCCAGCATGAGATTCTTGAGATCATTTCCGGAGGATGCGGATGAACCGTGGAATACGGAAGAAGCAGGTGAGCTGGAAGCGGCGTAGGAGCCATAACGGGTTGATGAGCCTGAGTGGTTGATTCCTCTTCGGTTTCCTCCGGAAAGTGGAGAACTGTCCCCGGACCGTGAATTGCCGTCCGAATGGGAGCTGTCACCAACACCATCGCCATCGGCGATCTCTTCAGAAATGCCGAAAAGTTGAGAAATGTCCCCTGTGCTTTCACTGGTGCCAAAGGCAAGCTTCATGCCATTTGAAAGAGTTCCGGGGTAAATTGCGGGCTGAAGCAGTGGCATGTCTTTTCCTTCCGGTAGGCTTGTTCGGGAAGCGGGACTGTTGGATTTATAACATAGGCACTGAAGTTGTTTCCCTGCGGAGAAATCGAGCCGTGCAGGCTTGCCCCAGCTATTTCCGGCCAGCGATGAAGTATTATAATAGATGGTCTCTTCTCTGACCCAATACACTGTGATATTGCCGTTTTCCAGCAGGATGGAGGAATTTTCGAAGGAATGGACAGACGAATGTACGACTTCCTCCGTTGACCATAAATTTCTGTCCGGGGTTTTCTGTTGGTAAACCATTTCAAAGAACCTGGGTGCCCGTCTTTGATAACACAAATGGAGGATACCGCTGTCATCTATCACGACATGTGGATATTCACAGTTTCCGGCATATTTCGTGATGGGGGTGAATTCACTCCAGCTTTTCAACGTGCTGCTGAGTTTCTTGTATCCGAGCTGCAGATATTTTCCATCATAGGACTGATAAAAAGCGTAGATGCTTTGTGCTTTGTCGTAGCAAACCATACAGGGCAGGTTGCTGCCGGATACATAATCGATCACCCTCGGATTGCTGATCTTATTATTGCTCAGGACCTGATAGGCAAGCATGAAGGAATTCTCATGCTGAAGTACATAGAAAAAATGTGTACTGTTTTTGAAGGGTGCTATAAATAGTTGCTTGTTGTAGACTGCCGGAGTTTTTGAGCTCAGTACGGGCACACTTTTTATGGATTGTCCGTCCAGCCTTGAATAATGGATATTCCCGGCATTATCCTGAAAAACCAGATGGAAGGTATCTTCCTGATCCATATCCGCATAAAAATAAGGAGTTGCGTTTTTATAAAACACGGACCCATTGCTCCATGTACCGCGCTTGGTAAGCGAGCTACAGCAAAGATTCTGCCTTGAATCGCAGTAGAAATTCCAGAGTTCACCGGTGGACTGTTTGAATAGGTATTGCCTGTTATGAAAATTGAACATCCTCTTCACCCGCATTCTATCTGACTTGCAGTGATAAGCTGCACCCGCAGTACTAATTCGACCATATTATGTATATGATGTTTCCTGGTGCGTTTATCACTGATACATAATAATGATCCGATAATATATCACAAAAATTTAAGTGAAACATATTATGAAAATGAGAGGGAAATCAAATTGTATAGCTTAAACTGAAGGGGGATTTAAATATGAGCTATAATCATGACAAAGTGCTTCCCGGCCTTATTTGTGAAAAAGACTTATGCAAGATAAAGGAAGCAGTTTGTATACAGGTAGAAAAGATCTATGATTCCTGCAAGGAAAAAGATTGTATTGAAGATGCCAGAGTGCTTTTTAAGGATCCCGACAAAATACATTGGTTGGTTTGTCATGCGATTAATGTGAAGGCAAGGCGTGCGGAGGTTCTCAAGGTATTTTCCGACGTTGAAGCCGTGCCGTTCAAGAGGGGTTTCTACACAGTTGACGTTAAATTCTTCATCAAGGTGATACTGGACTTCTTTGTGCCCAGACAAAATGGTGGTATCAGGATAATTACCGTGCCAGGACTCGTATTGTTTGACAAGAAAGTCATACTTTTCGGTTCTGAAGGCAATGTTAAGATATTCAAGTCTCATTTTGTGGAGAATGGCATTGACACACCGATGGATTCTGCATTACAGCAGGATAACCTGCCTATTTCCAAGGTAGAAGTTGCAGAGCCCATTACATTGAATGCAAAAATTATTGAAGTGCTTGAGAACAGCTGTGACAACGACTGTGACAGGCATGTGCCGCAATCGGTAACTGCAATGCTTGAAGATGTGGATTTTGACGAGGCAGAGTTCAAGAAGGGCTCAAATGACGAAAGAGAGCTAGTGATCGGAAGACAGGTCGTAGCAACGATTGGACTGTTCTCCATCATAAAACTGGCAAGATTTGTTCAGTTGATGATACCGGCATTTGACTTCTGTGTACCTCACAAACAATGTATTGCTTCAACGGATGAAGACCCGTGCGAATTGTTTGAGACCATTGAATTCCCGATAGACGAATTCTTCCCGCCTCAAAAAGCTGATTTCCCCGGGGCGCTCGAGGATGAAAGGACTATGACAAAAGACGAATGATCGGACGCCTGCCATGACGGAGAATATATAAAGGGATGGTTTTACCATCCCTTTATTGATCAGGCTACTCAGGCGGATTCGTTTGCGAATGGTGCCATTTGTGCAGCAAATCCGACTGAAATCAAGGGAGGTTGAACCCCCCGGGATTTCACCGACTGCAGTTATAAAGTCCTGTTCGGTATTACCATGCTGACCAGGCCATATACGACCGCACCAAGTATTGCACCAAGCAAGGTAACATTGTAACCTGTTACAATAAACTTGACGACATATATGATAACCGCAGAAACAATGAAGCCCGTAAGGCCTCTTCCAAAAGGTGTTGCATTAACTCCAAGGACTCTTTGCGCAAGATAATCCAAAAGAGCGATTACAGCGGCGGCTATTATTAATGACCAAATACCACTAATTGCAAATCCTGGTGTTAAAAATGCGGTAACAGCCAATACGACTGCGCCAATCAGTGTTCTTATGATGAATTGCCCTATACTGAAACCTTGCGTTCTTTGAACATTTTCAGCCAATCAACCCACTTCCTTTCAAAGGATATTATAAAGATGCAATTTTGCCGTCAATACTATTATTTATTTACTGATAATCGTTTATACAAACACATTTTCCTTATTTGTTTACTTTATAACTATTATTTGATAAAATTGTAGTAATTTAAAGCAATTAATATTGTTAAAGACAATGACCTGGGAAAGTAATCCGCAAAACAGCCTCAGAGAGATGCCGCCACCGGCTGAAAACGGTATTGGTGAGTTGACGGATGAAGTGCCCCATGAGAGTTTGAAGCTTGAATACGGTCGCTTGAAGCGCGGACCGCATATAGGGTTTCACGGCGGTGCACCGTTATGCTTATGAGATTGGCAGACAACAGACAGGATATGAACATTTGAACATATCATGCTTATTTGCCGGATTAGAGTGGAACAGCGAGTTGCTTCGCCTCTATTGTGGAGGCGGGCTTTTTTGTTTTGCCCCTTTTGTTAATTTAAATTTGACAGGGGGAATACTATACGATATGTTGAGTATCAAATCGTCAGAAGTGAGGCGGTCAAATGTTTAAGGGATTATTGCAGGATGCCAGGCTAATAGCAAAAAGAGATCCGGCGGCAAAGAGCACTCTGGAAGTAGTACTTTTATATCCGGGTTTTCAGGCGCTTTTCTATCACCGCATTGCCCATTGGCTTTTTAAAAGAAGGTTGTTTTTTCTCGCTCGTTTTACATCGCAATATTCAAGGTTTTTTACCGGTATAGAAATACATCCCGGAGCTGTGATAGGCAGAGGCTTGTTCATGGATCACGGCATGGGGATTGTCATCGGAGAAACCGCTGAAATCGGCAACAATTGTACCATTTATCATGGCGTGACACTTGGCGGTACCGGCAAGGACAAGGGGAAAAGGCACCCGACGATTGGCAGCAACGTCTTGATCGGGGCAGGTGCGAAGCTGCTCGGACCGATAGCCGTGGGAGACAACGCCATGATTGGCGCAGGCTCCGTGGTACTGGAGGAAGTCGAACCCGATACGACTGTGACGGGACCCAAGGCGAGGATTGTAAAGCGGGATGGTATGAAGCTTGCACCTTCTATTGAACTGGACCAGATTCACTATGCTGACCCGGTATCACAGGAATTGTGCAGGCTGCAAATCCGACTGGATCATCTGGAAGCGATACAGCGGGGCGAACCTTATAAGGCCGGTGGAATCGACAAGTGTGCCAAAAAGCCGCACCATAAAAATGAAAACAGTAATGGAGGATGAATCATGAAACTTTATAACACGCTCACCAGACAGAAGGAAGAATTCAAAACACTGCAGGAAGGCATCGCAACCATATATTCCTGCGGTCCTACGGTTTATCAGTATGCTCATATAGGCAATCTCAGGACATATGTATTTATGGATATCCTGAGACGTGTGCTCAAATACAACGGTTTCCGGCTTAAGAACGTTATGAATATAACGGATGTCGGACACCTGGTTTCAGATGCGGACGAGGGCGAGGACAAGATGATGAAGACCGCCCTTGCTGCAAAGAAATCACCGTGGGAGATCGCAGAATATTATACGGGCGTTTTTATGGACGATTGCACTGCCTTGAATATAGAAAAGCCGGAGATCGTACCGAAAGCTACCGAACATATCAAAGAAATGATCGAGTTTGTCGAAGAATTGGCAAAGCTTGGCTATGCTTATGAGACCAGTGACGGAATTTATTTTGACATTATGAAGTTCGAGGGCTATGGTAAGCTGTCGGGACTTGATCTTGAGGGTCAGATCGCAGGTGCCAGAGTGGATGTCAATACGGAGAAGCGGCATCCGGCAGACTTCGCACTTTGGAAAAAAGCGCCCAAGGAGCACATTATGCAGTGGCCTAGCCCATGGGGCATGGGATATCCCGGCTGGCACATTGAATGCTCTGCCATGAGCAGAAAATATCTTGGGGATGTTTTTGACATCCACACCGGAGGAGTGGATCATATTCCGGTGCATCACGAGAATGAAATAGCTCAGAGTGAAGCGCTGCTGGGACATCCGGCAGTGCATTACTGGCTGCATGGGGAATTCCTTCTGGTGGATAATGGTAAAATGTCAAAGAGTCTCGGTAATACCTATACCGTATCGGATCTGAAGAAGAACGGAGTAAGCCCGCTGGCATACAGATATATGTGTCTTAACGCGAACTACAGGAGCAAGCTGAATTTCACATGGGAAGGGGTCAAGGCTGCACAGGTTGCACTCGACAGGCTGCTTGAGAGCGTTCTGGCGCACAGGAATGCAGGCGGGCAGGTTGAAGTCGATGCCGGCCTTATTGCTGAATTCGAAAAGGACTTTGAGGAAGCGATCAACGATGATCTGAATATCCCCAGAGCACTCGGCGTAGCATGGAATATTGCAAGATACGGCACAAAATCCAACGCCTTATATCAACTTCTTGTCAAAATGGATAAGGTCTTCGGACTTGATTTTGCGAATGCTGCTGAAAAATCCAAAGCGGAGGAACCAGCGCTTGATCCGGAGGTTGAAGAACTTGTAAACCAGAGACAGCAGGCCAGAAAGGACAAGAACTGGAAGCTGGCGGATGAGATCAGGGGCAGGCTTGGCGAGATGGGACTGCAGCTGGAAGACACCCCTCATGGTGTCAAAGTAGTGCACAAGCAGGAATAAATCAGGTAAATTTTTTACTTCGGGTTACGAAATGCAACATTCCTGTGTTGATTTAATATACTGGTTATGTAGACTAAATATTAGGTATGGTGGGATGTGTATTTATGGAAACGAATATAATCAGATGGGATAAAAGCATGGAGGCAAGGTGCCTTGGAAGATGCTGGGATACGGAAGCCAAATCTGCAGCCGTACCCGTACCCGTACCCGTTCCCGTTTCCGTTCCAGATGAGGGCGGATCGACATATGACAGGCAATGGGTGGAATTCGAGAAAGCATTGGACAAAGCGTTAAGGCAATAGGGTACTTATTAAACAGAAATTTTAACTGGCACAAAAAAGTATGCTCAGCAGGAATCAATGCGGGCATACTTTTTTAATTAGGGCATTTAGACGAATTTACCAAGTTTTAAGACTCCCTTTTCTATAGGGGAGAGTTCCTCTTTAAACCTTCAGATGGCGGTGATTTTCCATCTATAGCCCCGATGTTTCAACCAAGGAGAAAAACTTGATTTTCTACCTTGGCTGACGAGTTTAATGGCGAATTGCGCCATACCCGCAACAAATCCGAACAAACGGGTGAATAGTTCAAATGAAGTGTACCAGAGCGTCCGATGCCGTTTGACTTTACTTCCGGCCCACTCCCTCATATGTAAATCCGAATTTCCTGACTTCGGACGGTTCATAAACATTTTTAAGATCTAGGAATACAGGTTTTCTGACGATCATCTTCAGCTTTTTAAAATCAAGGCAGGAGAATTCCATCCAATCTGTAGCCAATACAACACAATCGCTCTGCATACAGGCCGAATATACATCATTACAGTATTTCAGAGGAAGGCCCGGGTATTCCTGTTTTACATTTTCCATGGCTTTTGGGTCGTAAACACTGAGGCTCGCTTTTCGATCCAGCAGGATTTTTATGATGGAAATTGACGGGGATTCTCTTATATCATCCGTCCCAGGCTTGAATGACAAACCCAGGATGGCTATTTTACAACCTTCCAGCCCTCCAATGGAATTGGATATCTTCAATGCCATCTTTTCTGCCTGATGCTTATTAGATTCCAAAATACTGTTCAGCATCCTCGGGACAACTCCATGACTTTCCGCCAGTCCGCTCAGTGCACGCACGTCTTTTGGAAAACAGCTTCCGCCAAAACCCGGCCCCGGATTCAGAAAATCCGGCCCAATCCTGCTGTCCAATCCCATACCTCTTGCTACTTCTTTCACGTCTGCACCGCAGAACTCACAAATGGAGGCTATTTCATTGATGAAACTTATTTTTGCTGCCAGGAAAGAATTAGATGCATATTTGATCATCTCCGCTGTGATGATGTCCGTTATCAATATAGGGGTATTGCATTGGATCTGATCGCGATACACCTCTTTGATCATAGAAATGGCATATTCACTATCGGAGCCTATCACAATCCTATTTGTGTTAATAAAATCATACACAGCGGAGCCTTCTCTTAAAAATTCCGGATTTGAAACGATGTCAAATTCCAATAGCTTGCGCTGAGTTTCCAGAATCCTCGCCATATCTTCCTTGATTTTACGGCCTGTGCCTGGAGGAACGGTACTTTTATTCACAATGATCTTTCTGCTCGTCATACAGCCTGCGATTGAGCCAACAGCCCCAAATACATTCTGTAGGTCGCAGGTGTTGTCAACCAGAGTGGGGGTATTGACAGTTATAAACAGAATATCCGAGTGATCAACGGCTTCTGAAATATTTGTCGTGAAGCTCAGCCGCTGATGGCTGGTGCAATTCTCAAGCAGGCTGTCAAGATTGGGTTCATAGATGGGAAGGATCCCTTCTTTCAGCTTTGCAATTTTCTTGTCATCTACATCGCAGCAAAGTACATTCATGCCAAGTGACGAGAGGCAGACTCCTGTGACCAAGCCGACGTATCCGGTACCGATGATCGAAATATTCATACTCCATCCTCCAATTCTACTCAGCCTTTTGCAGACACTGATGTGGCGTTTTACGGCTGTTTTCGAAGCCATCCGCTCGTATAACCGCCTGAATTGACCGGCTTGGCGGCAGCTTTGGCTGTAAACGGGTTGACCGGCTGAACAGCAGCCTTGGGTGTGAATGGATTGACCGGCGGAGCAGTCGTCTTTGCCGTGAACGGGATAAACGGCTGAACAGCGACCTTGGACGTGAACGGATTAAGAGGCTGAGCAGCAGTCCAGGCCGCGAACGGGTTAAACGGTGGGGTAGTGACCTTAGGCGCATACGAATTCACCGGCTGAACAGCAGCCCTGACCTCCGCCGGATTTATTGGCTGAGCAGCAGTCCTGACTTTCGCCGGATTGACCGGCTGAGCAGCAGTCCTGACTTCCGCCGGATTGACCGGCTGAACAGCAGACCTGACTTCCGCCGGATTGACCGGCTGAGCAGCAGCCCTGACTTCCGCCGGATTGACCGGCTGAACAACGGCCTGAGTCTTTTCCGGAATGTCGATCTTAAATTCAAATGGGACAGTTGGTGTGTCTTTTAACGCAGGAACTGTCTTTAGCATAGCTTTTACTGCTGGGACTCCCTGTGTCATGAATTTGGCGGAGGATGGCTGCTTATTTGAAACAAATGCCTGTGAAACATCATTTGCGACCCTTTCCCAGGTATATTGCCGTTCTGCCAGTCTTCTGCCGCTGCCGCCCATTTTAAGCGCTTCTATCTCGTTGCTTAGCAAGTAGGATATTTTCTGAGCCATCATAGCGGGATTTGAATAATCGTCAATTACAAAGCCATTGCCATAACCGGCTACCACTTCGGCATTTCCGCCCCTGTTTGTCGTAATGATCGGAAGTCCTGCAGCCATCGCCTCATAATGAACTCTGGCGAGCGGTTCCATCCACTGAGAGGCGCATACGAAAACATCCCCAAGTGTAAAATATTGCGGAATATCAGCAGGAGGCACAAATCCTGTGAAAACAATTGGTCCGCTAAGATTCGCTGAAATTACCCGGAGTGATTTTGTATAATCATCCTCCTCGTTTTTGCCGTACCATTTGCTGCCAATGATGACCAGAGCCGTTTTGGGATTGGAACGCATCACTTGGTCCATAGCCTTTAAAAGAATGTCCACACCCTTTTTCACACTTAGTCTGCCGACAAAAAGGACGATCTTGTGATCCTGCAGGCCCAGCTTGTGCTTTAACTGATTTTTATAAGAGAGTCCCTCCGTTGACCAAACAGGCTTGTAAATTTCTGAATTTACTCCCGAATAAACTACGCGAAGTTTGCTTTCGGCAGAAGGAAACCGGGCGGTCACCGTATCAGCGATATATTTGCTGACAGTATTGATGTAGTCGACCCTGTCAATACATCTTAATCCATCGGCATCGGATATTTTCTCAGGATGGAACATTTCATTGTGGAGGCTCAGACCAAATTGTACACCCGGGAACTTTTCCATCAGTTCAAGAACAAACTGGGGCCGGTTAAATACGTGGATGAGATCGAAGGAATTATCCAATGCCGTCTTCAGGCTGTTGCTGTAAATTGTTTTATTACCGCCCGGTATACGGACATACTTGACGTTGTTAACAGTCTCACGTTCTGGCAGCCCCGGGAATTTGATGCTGAATATGGTGATGTCGTGTTTTCGGGACAGATAAGGGACAATGCCTTCTATATATAATTGAACCGCACCTCCGGCTATCGGTGGCACAGGAAGTTTCTCGGTACAAATCAATGCTATTTTCAAAGCTTTTCACTCCTATTTCAAAAAGGTTTTTAAAATGGGTACCTTTGCTTCTTCAAGTCTTGCAATTCTTTCTATTTCCGCTGCCTTTAAAGGCTTGCTGACCTGGAACAGGTTCTTTACCAGACCATAATACCAATGCGGAAACAGAAGGTCCGTATATAAAGCCTCCTTTTCATCCTCGTTCTGAGGATTCACCTCTGAATACCAGCCCAGAATATCCCTGATACTGTCAGCTTCCCAGCGGCCCTTGTTTTCAGCAATCTTGCCGATTATTTTTCTCAAATCCCTTGCCGGAAGGTCAAAGGTCACTCCATCCAGATCAAGAACAAAAATATCACTACCTGCTGAAATTGCATTTCCTTTTCCATAATCCTGGTGGCACAGGACGATAGAACCAGAGGCTTCTGCTGTCAACTGGCCGTACCTCGACCTGCTCAGTCTGTCAATTGCCTGACCTGCCAGACTAATCATGGAATCGGAGTATTTAGCATAAGCTGCGTAAGAAGGCTGTGAAAGACTGACAAGTGCATTTTCCTTCCAGACTGCAAGCTTATTTTTCATGGAAGCGTATTGCTCCGGCCATTTTCCCAGTTTGGTAGATACACGTGAATCCCCTACGGGACGATAACCTCTGGAGGCGGTATGAAAACGGGCAAGGCCCTGCACCGCCCGTTTCAAATCGGAAGGAGAACCGAAATTCAGATCAGTGCCGTTAATCCATTCATAAAGCACAAAGAGCTGGTCGCTATATTGTACAATTGGCTGCTTTTCTGTATCTAAAATGATTCCGGGAACCAGTCCACCGGAATTTTTTATATGGATTTGTGCGTTTACCGAAAATCTTGCCTTGTCTATCGTCTGCCGGAGTCTTTTCAGACAGAGAAACCGGCCGTTTGCCTTTACTTTCCAGACAGTTTTTATGTCGCCGCTCTGAATGACTGTCATGCTTTCGGGCACCAATCCGTATCTTTTGAGTACCTCCAGGGCGAGCTTTTCCAAAGATTCCCCCGTGGTTGCAATGCCGCTGTTCAAATAAATTCACCCTTTCAACAAGTTATCAATGTGCCGGAGTGGTCATATCGGAATAATACTTTCAAAATGTTCCAATACCGGCGGCAACGTTTTCTCAAATGCAGCCATTTCCATAATTCTTTGGTGATATTTTTCTGCCGACCATTCCTTATCGCGCTTGTAAATATATTTATTTACCGCACCTAGAAATAGATGGGGAAACATCAGATCAAGTTTCACGACATGCCATTGCGAGGAGGTCAGGGGATTTTTGGACTGGTAGCTGTTCAGGATTGTTCTAGTAAGCTCCGTATCCCACCTGCCTGCTTTTTTCATGATCTTATTCAACAACTTTCGGATGTCACGTGCCGCAATATCTATCGTAAGGGAGTCCGTATCGATGACATAAATATTGTCGGAGGTATTCATAATCAGGTTCCCGGCTGCAAAATCCTGGTGGCAGAGGCAGCCGGTGCGAAGCGATTTAGCTACCCAATCGGTGTATTCCGGCCCTGCCAGGCCTTCTATCGCCTTGCTTGCTCGTTCATAAAAATACGGAAACTCTTTTAGAAGCGTTTTCCCAATGGCGTCATGCTCTTTGAGCATCAGTTCATTCTTATAAAAGGTATTGATATCTTCAAGCTGTGCCCTGTAATCTTCGACCCATAAACCAAGATGATATTTTGGCTTGCTTTCAGCCGGAATGGAGAAGCCTTCCGAAGCTTTATGAAATTTCGCCAATTCGCATACAAGGCTGTTTAGTTCGCGTGATGAGGCGTATGAAGGATTTTTACCTTCTATGGCTTCTGTCAGAACATAACAGGTGCCGTTTATATTCGTATGATCACCGCCGTCTCTGGTTTTAAAAACCTTCGGAAGATGAATTCCATTATTTTGGAGATGATTTACCGCATGCAAAATGAATTTAAGTGTTTCTTCAGAATTTGATATTTTTTTCAGGATCCTCATACCTTCCGTTGTCTTGATCCACCAGACCCCCTTTTTATCTTTGTAGGATTCATTGCGAATATCTAAAACTTTTATTGGATAATTGTTCAGAACCTGATCCAATGGTTCATTTGCTGCAATTGCCACTTTTATCCCTTCTTTCAATACGTATGCGGGGGTAATACCCTCCCGGCAATAATTATGTAGGGGGGGATGAACCCCCGGGGACCGGAATGGATGGCTGGAACATGCAATACAAGCCTCCGGTCGTAAATCTCATGCTAAGTGTCAGTCATCAACGGACTCTTCTTCAGCGACTTCCTTATCCCAGGAAACCTTGAATGTGACAGATCCACCCGCTGCATCATCGTCATATTTTACCTTGTAGTCCAGATCGGCATCTTCCGGAAGGGTAACAGGCGTTCCCTCGACAACCAGATTACCTGAAAACAGATCGGGGACAGCTTTCCTGAAGAATTCGACAAATTCCGACCTTGAGCCGAGATAAGCATCCTGATATCTCATGATTTCACGCTCCTTAAATAAAAATGTTCTTTTACATAATATTGATAAGATATGCCAAGTGTTACATACTTATAAATCAAAACATTGAAGTGAGTAGGACGATAGTGTTACATATTTTAAAAGTGCGGTTACGAAAGTAAACATAAGTTAAGATCCTGATAAAGAGTATTGAAGCCGGGAATCAACAGATTAAGATTGTAGAAAATATGGACATGTTGAAAAATGTAGAACAGTTGGGTATAATTTAAAAAGCAGTACATACTCGGGAGGCTTTCAATGATGAATAGCACACGGATAATCCGTACAGATACAAATGACCCCTGGTGGAATCTCTCAGTTGAGGAATACCTGCTGGATAGGGTGGAACCTGGCCAGTGCATATTATATCTTTGGCAGAATGAAAATACCGTAATGATTGGAAGAAACCAGAACCCCTGGAGGGAATGCAGAACGGAGCAGTTTGAGAGCGAAGGCGGCAAACTGGCCAGAAGGCTCTCCGGAGGGGGCGCGGTTTATCATGATCTTGGAAATCTGAATTTTACCTTTGTTGTCAGCAGGGAGTTGTATGATCTGGAAAAGCAAGTCGGAGTCATACTCAAAGCCGTAAACAGCCTCGGGATCAAAGCGGAAATGAGCGGCAGAAACGATCTGACAGCCGACGGCCGCAAGTTCTCCGGCAATGCGTTTTGTTTCAGGAAAGCAAGTGCCTTCCATCACGGGACGGTACTTGTTGATGCAAATTTTGAAAAACTGTCAAATTATCTCCAGGTATCCCAGGAAAAAATGAAATCGAAGGGTGTGCAATCGGTTCAATCACGGGTGGTCAACCTTTCGGAGCTGCAGCCGGCATTAACCGTCGATGCTGTTGCAGATGCGCTGATTGCTTCGTTCAGAGTGGCTTATAACAGCGATGCACCCGTTGAGGATGCCATCAGGGATGGGAAAGCCGGCAGGGCTTCACTGGAAGAACTGTACTGTAAATATTCCTCCTGGAACTGGAGATATGGTGAAGCGCCCAAATTTGATGTCGAACTTGAGAAAAGGTTCCACTGGGGTGCGGTCCAGCTGGGATTCCAGCTGGAAAACGGTATTGTGAAGGAGGCTTCGGCATATTCTGATGCCATGGATGCGGAATTCATAGCGGGACTGCCGGATATCCTGAAAGGCTGTACCTTTTCTTCACAGCAACTGGCACAAAGTGTGCGGGATCTGTCAGAAGGAAATATATGCATGGATACGGACAATGCTGCTTGCGGTGTAATAACAGATGAAGAAGGCTGTGCTGCGGATTTTGCAAAAGCCGAAATGGTATCTGACATTGCCGGCTGGCTTGAAGACAAAGGGCTTTAGTGCTCTAAAGCAGACTGGAATAGTTATTTGCTTGTAAATTTCAGAATAACTTAAGAATTGAGGTTAAAGTGTCTCCACCTCTTGGGCTCTTTTACTTTTGCAAAAAGCTTGGGTTGCGGGTACCCAATTTGGTTTCAAGCAATGATCGCTCCCGCCCGGGAGGCATAAGCGAGCAGCCAAGCTCTGCTTACGACGAGCCTCGTGAAACACAGCAATAGTATAAAATTTCCTTAGAAATTTTATACTTAAGTAAGAAAATGTTTTTACAATCGGAACATTTTTTTGAAACGATGCGTTAAATGAGTGGATGAAAAATTCATCACTGTAAGGGATGGTTGGTTTAAAACAGGGAAAGAAGACAAATGTTATTTGTCGCTTTGATCTGTTTTTTTGTTTACTAAACTGGAGAGAATAAAAGAGCCTGATAGAATTTGGGTTCACCTGCCAACATTATTTCCCATTGATCGGTTACGAGGCGATTATGATTGAACCTGTTGCGACTGACAGCAAGTAGACGCTGAATCAATTTACAGATACCTTCATCAGGATCGCCAAAGAGGTGGAGTCAAGTCACAGTTAAGTTGGAACAATCTATGCAATGCGCTAGTATCAAGGCATAGAAAGCTTAGCGCAGAAAAGGTTCCAGTATGGAAGTGGGTAGAAGAGTAAACGATAATGCCGATAGGAAAACAAAATAGAATTTGCTATTGGCAAGCAGGCGGAGGTGGAGAAAGCCGGTCTCTTTTAAACTGGAATTTATACTGCTGTAACTTTTTTATATGTGGGAGCGTTTATTGGGCGGCCATTTTAGATGCAGAATTTCTAGAAGGATCTGTAAGGCTTGTACAGAGCGCGAATACGCCAAAAGCAAAACAGTAAATTGCTATGCTGGCGGTTAAATGGTCGGCTATAATTACCCTGACTTTCTTTTATATTCACAGCTATGTTGAAATAGTATATAATACTCGTGTCGGTATCAAATCGGACAAAGGTCAGTGAAAGAGCGAAGAGTTAAAGATGAGCGAAGAGTTAAAGATGAACGAAGAGTTAAAGATGAACGAAGAGTCAAAGTTACGTAATGATATAAAAATGAATGAAGAAATAAAATTGAGCGATAGCAGTAAAATAAATGAAGACATCAATCGTGTGATTGGAATGGAATTCCCCGTTAAAAAGGGAGATGCGAACTTGTTTTCTCCACTGGTACTTGCTTATGCAGGGGATGCCGTTTTTGAACTCTACGTCAGGACATTGCTGCTGAGCCATGGCAATGCTCCTGTGCACAAGCTGCATAAAAGATCTATCGCTTTTGTTAAGGCAAAGGCTCAGTCTGATACAATACACAGGATCATGCCTGTGCTGTCTGCTGAAGAACAGGATATTGTCAGAAGGGGCAGGAATGCAAAGTCAGGCACTATACCTAAGAATGCCGATGTTACGGAATATAAATATGCAACAGGATTTGAAACACTTCTGGGGTATCTCTATGTAAAAGGAGATTACGAGCGGCTGCTTGAACTGCTTAAAATGTCTGTACTGCAGGATCAGGACGGGATATAAACCAAAAAAAATGTAAAAATAAGAAAAAAGGAAAGCAGAGAGGACATTTAATAATGGCTGAAAAAAGAGGATTCGGCAATAGTAGCCGGAATGAAGGATACAAAAGCGCTTCGAGGGGTGCCAGACCTGGGGATTCACGCGCTGGCAAACCTACAGCCTCAAGGGGCCCCAGGACATCGGATTCGAGAGGCGGCGGATTTTCAGATTTCCGCAGCGGATCCGCTGCCGGTACAAAAGGTTTTGGATCAGCAGATACAAAAAGTAGCAAACCTACAGGAGAAAGATATGGAAAGCCGGAGGGAGACCGCTACGATAAACCGGTAGGGGACCGGTATGGCAAGCCAGCAGGAGATCGCTTTGGCAAGCCAGCAGGAGATCACTATGGCAAGCCCGCAGGAGATCGCTTTGACAAGCCCGCAGGAGATCGCTATGGCAAGCCGGAGGGAGACCGCTACGGTAAACCGGCAGGGGATCGGTACGGCAAGCCTGCAGGAGATCGCTTTGGCAAGCCTGCAGGCGACCGGTATGGTAAACCGGCAGGGTACCGGTACGACAAATCCGCAGAAGAACATTTCGATAAGCCAACGGAAGATCGATATGAAAAGCCGGCAGGCACAAGAGGATCAAGGCCTGCAGACTTTCACAATGATAATTTCAAGGTGCCAAGGAGAGATATAATAAAGGAAGAAAGAATTTCAGCAGAAGATGGTTTTGACGCCAATCAAGGCGATCTAGACAAGCTTGAAGGCAGGAATTCAGTTCTGGAAGCCTTAAAGGCAGGAAGAAGTATCAATAGGATTTTTATAGCCAAGGGTGAAAGGGAAGGCTCTATCAGCCAGATCATTGCCATGGCTAAAGAAAACCGCATACTTATACAGGAAATAGACAGGGCCAAGCTTGATGCCATGTCTTTGACATTTAGCCATCAAGGTGTTATCGCACTCACTGCAGCGAAAGATTACGTAGAAGTTGAAGAGATTCTTGCTAGTGCTGCTGAAAGCGGAAGACCGCCATTCCTTATCATATTGGATGAAATAACGGATTCGCATAATCTTGGCTCAATATTGAGGACTGCCAATGCAGCGGGTGTTCATGGGATCATCATCCCCAAACGCAGGGCTATAGGACTTACGTCGGTCGTTTCAAAAGCTTCAGCCGGCGCGATAGAGTATGTTCCTGTCGCACGTGTCACCAATATTGTTCAAACAATTCAGAACCTTAAAAAGAAAAACATATGGGTAGTAGGAACAGACTCTTTCGGTGATCAGTCCTATTTTGAAAAGGACCTCACCGGACCTGTTGCGCTGGTAATTGGCAGTGAAGGTGAAGGAATGGGCAAGCTGGTTCGCGAAAGCTGTGACTTTGTTGTAAATATACCCATGATAGGGCAGATTTCCTCCTTGAATGCAGCTGTTGCCGGAGCAATTGTGACTTTTGAAATCGTCAGGCAAAGGAATAAAAAGCAGCCTTAATGATATACATTTCTGTGGGCGTTTATAAGATTATTAATGACTGATGTGACATTTTCTCGATATCGAAGGCGCCGCGTGAAGACTGCGGTGACGGATTCGCCGATATAATATTCAACTATCGGTGTATGAAGAAAAATGAGATCATTATTGTTTACATGCGGATATTGTGAAGGAGAGTCAGGAAAAGGAGTATTTTTTCAATAATATTTAAATTGTGTATACAAAAGAAAACAAAATTGCCGATAATTATATAGAGAAGTTCGTATGTCGTTTGGGAAATATGCTGACGATCAAGGTCTGCGCCTTGGATTATCCAGAGCAGACCAGGGTGGTTAAGCGGTGGCGGCATCAGAATGATACTCTGAGAACTCAGATAATATAAGGATACTGATAGAAGCACAAGAAGGTATTATTTCCCAGTTGAAGAGAAAGAAAGCCATTGCATATATCAGGCCGGAAATACTGGAAAGGCTTCTAGAACTTCGCCGAGGCAAGTTCTAGCTTGACATAAAAGTAAGCGTTACGTATAATTAGGTGTGATGGTCCTTACACCTGCCTGTTTTTACAAATGATATGCATTACATAAGAGGGGGCGTTTTCTTGAAGCCATATGCTAACGCTGAGGCACAGCTGAGCCATAACCTAGCAGTAGACGACGAAATCATCAGAAATGCAAAATCCGGAGATGCCCTGGCCCTGGAATTTTTAATCAATAAGTACAAAAGTTTTGTCCGTGCAAAAGCAAGGACCTATTTTCTTATTGGTGCAGACAGGGAAGATATCATTCAGGAAGGTATGATTGGCCTGTATAAAGCCATCAGAGATTTCAGAGGGGACAAGCTTTCCTCATTCAGAGCCTTTGCCGAGCTTTGCATCACCAGGCAGATCATCACAGCCATCAAGACCGCCACCCGGCAGAAACACATTCCACTCAACTCTTACGTTTCTCTTAATAAACCGATTTTTGACGAGGAATCCGACCGCACACTTCTCGATGTTATTAGTGAGGAGAGCATCAGTGATCCCGAGGAGATGATGATCAACAGGGAGGAATTCGCCGGAATTGAAGTAAAAATGGGTGAAATACTTAGCAGTCTGGAGTGGGAAGTATTGTCCAAATATCTTCAAGGCAGGTCCTATCAGGAAATAGCCGTAGAACTGGACCGACACGTGAAATCCATAGATAATGCCCTTCAACGTGTTAAACGCAAACTTGAGAAGTATCTTGAAGAAGGCAGAATGTACTCTTAGGTGCAATTAAGAAAATACAACATTTACATACTGGACATCAAAGTCTGCATATGTTATAATACAATTCGCCCGTTGATAAAACGACTTGCGGGTGTAGTTCAGTGGTAGAACATCAGCTTCCCAAGCTGATTGTGAGGGTTCGATTCCCTTCACCCGCTCCATTGTATTTTTCGGGCAAGCCGCATGCCCTCATAGCTCAGTTGGCAGAGCGCATCCATGGTAAGGATGAGGTCATCAGTTCGACTCTGATTGAGGGCTCCAACTAAAATACCCCGCAAACGCTTGATTTTAAAAGCTTGTGGGGTTTTTGCTTGTTCAAATTATTGAATAAATTGAGGAATATTTTCAGCATTTTTCATAAAAATTCGATTTCAATTGGTTTACTTGTTGGTTTAACATGTAAATCCTGAAAGACATATATGGCGCTGATTGCCGGTATTAAAGCCTTTAAGTAAACCAACTGCGTTGGTTTATAAGGATGAGGTCACCCTACTTTGCATCCAGAATCAGAAAACAAATCAAGTATTTAACATATAAATCTATATTTATTATCATAAAAATAAAGATATGTTTGCCCTCCACCTTAGGGAGTATTCACAGTCTGAATAATTCGCTTGAAAGTTATGGAAGAATATTATAGGATGATTCTATGGACTACAAAAAATTATTTGAGAACTATCAAGCATTACTAATTGAAAATAACAATTTGAAAGATGAAATTAAAAGTCTGAGAATTCAACTTGGAATTAGTGAATCCCGAGTTGCTAGTGATGGGATTGTAGATCAAGAAGATTTAAATGAGCCTACCAATCAAAAACCATTGGAATATGAACGAGAAGACAAAACCATTCGTGCCGAAGTTAGCAATATGTCAGAGCCGTATGAAAAAATACAGCTTTTCATGTCGCTGTTTAAAGGTAGAGAGGATGTTTTGGCAAAAAGATGGGTAAGCCCAAAGACGGGTAAAGCTGGGTATTCCCCTTTTTGCTTGAATGAATGGAAACATGGATTATGCAGGAAACCTAAGGGAAATTGCAATGATTGTCCTTATAAGGACTATGCTTTGCTAGATGAGAAAGTTATTGATATGCACTTGCGAGGGCTGGATAGCAAAGGTAATGCTTTTGTTGCAGGGATATATCCTCTTTGCCTTGATGAAACCTGTTGGTTTCTTGCTATTGATTTTGATAAAGGCGAGTGGCAAAAGGAAATTACAATCCTAAGAGAAGTATGTGAGGACCTTCATATTCCTTTAGTGGTTGAACGTTCGCGTTCAGGAAACGGGGCTCATGCATGGTTTTTCTTTGAGCATCCTATTCCAGCTATGCAAGCTAGAAAGCTTGGGAGTGCATTAATTACCTATTGCATGGCGAAAAGACATGAAATTCCATTTAAATCATATGATAGACTTTTCCCGAATCAAGATACGATGCCTAAAGGTGGATTTGGAAATCTTATCGCCTTGCCTTTGCAGAAGGTAGCAAGAAAAGAGAATAATAGCGTGTTCATTGATAAAAATTTTGAACCCATTGATGATCAATGGACCTTCTTAAGTTCCATTAAAAAGCTTTCCGAGGATGAAGTTGGTACGTTTGTTTTCAGACTATGCAGTGGAAATGAGCTTGGTTCACTAAAAAAAGACGATGAAGAAGCTCAAAAACCATGGGAAACAAACAGAGTCAAATTATCCAGAAACGATTTCCCTGATACAATTCATATAACCAAAGCCAATATGCTGTATATTGAAAAAGCAGGGATTTCACAGAGAGCATTAAACCATATGAAACGTCTAGCTGCATTTAAGAATCCTGAGTTTTATAAAACTCAGGCTATGCGTTTGCCAACCAAAGATATGCCGATGGTTATATCGTGTTCTGAAGAAACAACAGAATACCTTTGTCTGCCAAGGGGCTGCGAAAATGATTTAAGGACGGTTATAAATGAATATAGTGTGCATATTGATTTTGTCGACAAAACAAACATTGGAAGAAGAATAGATATAGAATTTAACGGGACACTTAGGGATGAACAACCTGAAGCGATAGAAAAACTCTTGAGGGTTGATAACGGAATTCTTTCAGGTACTACAGCTTTTGGAAAAACAGTTGTTGCAATTAAATTAATAGCTGAACGAAAAGTGAATACATTGGTTTTAGTAGATAGAGTAAGCCTGGTGGCACAATGGAAAAAGAGATTAACAGAATTTCTTACTATAAATGAGAGCTTACCTGATTCCGATGATGGGAAAAAGAAGGGAAGAAAGAAGACTAAAAGCATTATCGGACAGCTAGGAGCCGGAAAAGATAACCTTAGTGGAATTATTGATATAGCAGTTATGCAATCCTTGAATAGAATGGGTGAAGTGAAGGAGTGTATTAAGAATTACGGTATGATCATTGTAGATGAGTGTCATCATGTTTCAGCATTTAGCTTTGAAAAGGTTCTTAAGAGCGCAAATGCAAAATATGTTTATGGATTAACTGCAACACCTATCCGTAAGGATGGACATCATCCAATTATATTTATGCAGTGTGGATCTATCAGATATAGGGACGATGCTAAAAAGCAAGCAGAAAAAAGACCTTTCGAGCATTATATCATACCAAGATTTACTTCTCTCCGAATCCCATTGGATAAAGATGAAAAGGATGTTTCCATTAATGATTTGTATGCAGAAATTGTTGTAAATGAAATGCGTAATAATCAGATATTGGATGATATAATTCGATGCCATAAGAATAGAAGAAACTGCGTCGTGTTGACTGAAAGGACAGCCCATGTGGAGTGGTTTTCAAAAAACTTAAGTAAATATATTACGGATGTGATTTCTCTCACAGGTGGTATGGGGACTAAAGAAACCAGAGAAATTCTGAAGAGAATAGCCGAAGTTCCTCTTGATAAGAATCTGACTCTTGTGGCTACAGGAAAATATATTGGTGAGGGTTTTGATGAACCACGTCTCGATACTTTGTTTTTAGCTATGCCAATCTCATGGAAGGGAACCTTGCAGCAGTATGCAGGAAGACTACATAGATTATTCGACGGTAAAAGTGAAGTGCAAATTTATGATTATGCAGATATACATGTACCAATGCTGGAAAAGATGTATAATAAAAGGCTCTCAGGATATGCTTCAATTGGTTACAAAGCAAAGTCAGATATTGATGATACAGACTCTATTGATGTTATTTTCAACAATAGCGATTTTATGCCAGTATATACGAATGATATTATATGTTCTGAAAGAGAACTTATTATTGTAAGTCCTTTTATTACAAAGAAGAGAAGTCTGCAGATGCTGAAAATCCTTGAAACCGCCATAAATAGAAAGATAAAGGTAATTATAGTGACTAGGCCGATGCAAGATTCTCAAACCAAAGATATAACCACTTTGCAAGAAGCGTTGAAAACTCTTAGTGCGGCTGGAATAAGTCTTGTTTATAAGCCCAATATACATCAAAAATTTGCTGTTATAGATCAAAAGATTGTATGGTATGGGAGTATCAATCTAATGAGTTTTGGAAGTGCGGAGGAGAGCATTATGCGGTTGGAGAGCTACAATATTGCCAATGAATTGATAAAAAGCATTGAGAAGGTGATATCATGACAAAGACCCAACTTGAAATTATTATACAAGAAGGCGAAAGCTACAAAGTTGAATTCAAAGAGAGTGTTGATAAAACGCTGGTTGAAGAAGTATGTGCTTTTGCGAATGCATCTGGTGGTAAATTGCTTGTGGGAATTTCTGATAACGGAAGGATTTCAGGCACAGATACTAGTAATGTTGCACGTTCAAGAGTTCAAGATACAATCAGGCAAATTCAACCGGATATTTTTGTAGAAATTGAGGTGTTTGAAAATATTTTCATCCTTTCAATACCAGAAGGGAAAGATAAACCTTATAGTTGTTCAAAGGGATTCTTTCTTAGAGTTGGTCCGAACTCTCAGAAACTTGGCAGAAATGAAATAATTTCATTTGTTCAATCAGAAGGCAGAATACGCTTCGATGAATTAGTAAAAGCTGGAGCGAGTTTCCCGGAAACACTTGATAAAAATAAGGTTAAAAGGTATTTGGAGCTATCTAGTATTAGTAATTTACTTCCGGAGGAGGATATACTCTTAAATTTAGGTTGTTGTGTAAAGGATGATAGAGAAGCTAAGTTCACCAATGCTGGAGTTTTGTTTTTCTCAAAGGAACCAGTAAAATATATTCCACAAGCCCGAGTGATATGTGCTTTATAT
>JAEWQC010000327.1 GCA_023399355.1 Bacillota bacterium
ACGAACTCTGAAGAACCTGTCGGCCGCTCACATTTATGAACCGGAAATAGAAGGGTAGTGCTATATATGGAATGATCGAGATAAAAAAGAGAGAATTCGGTTTTACTCTGCTTTGTATCTGGAGGACTGGAATTTGGCACTTTGCGCAACAAAGCATTCAACACAGGGGCGTGCTTGGTCTGAGTCCCTGTATCGTGGAATAATGGTCCCTGCTAAATGCCACACTGATTCAAAATTATAGTATTATATGGGAAGGGCACTTTCATTTCGTGAAAATGCCCTTCCTTTGATATTGCTTTAGTTAAAAGATCGAAAGTCCTCCACCGGCGAAGCCGCTTATTTCAGCTGCGATATCGATGCCTGCGGTAACGCTGGCTGAAAACACCATCAATAAACGGGTTTCTGCAGTAACGGGTATTGCAAGTCCCGTTGTAATTCCGCTTGTGGTGGCACCTATGCCAACTATTCCCGTAAATGGAGGTGCAAGAGTCACAAGTGCACCTGGAATAGCTGTAAAGCTGTCACTGGGCGGGGGCGCCGAACTGAACAGCTGGGCTGTTATGCTAATAGTACTTCCTACCAGGGCAACGGCTGCTGAGGTGCTGAAGTATGCGGATATAGAAGTTATCACTCCGTCTCTTGGCATTGAAAATGCAACATTGTTTAGTCCAACCGTACTAATGCTTCCTGCTACTAGTGCAGCGGTTTCATTGGCACCGAAACCTATCAATCCCTGAACACCGGCTAATCCTCCAAGAACCGTTGTCAGTGGTACAAGCGGTCCGGATGCAAAAGGAATAATTGCGGCTGCACCGACAGGTCCGGTAGCTCCGGTTACACCGGCGGGTCCGGCAGGTCCGGTAGCGCCGGCAGGTCCGGTAGCGCCGGCAGGTCCGGTAGGCCCGGCGGGTCCGGTAGCGCCGGCAGGTCCGGTAGCGCCGGCAGGTCCGGTAGCGCCGGCAGGTCCGGTAGGCCCGGCGGGTCCGGTAGCGCCGGCAGGTCCGGTAGCGCCGGCAGGTCCGGTAGGCCCGGCAGGTCCGGTAGGCCCGGCAGGTCCGGTAGCGCCGGCAGGTCCGGCAGGTCCGGTAGCGCCGGCAGGTCCGGTAGCGCCGGCAGGTCCGGTAACACCGGCAGGCCCGGTAGCACCAGTGGCACCTTCACCTTCTACAGCGGCTAAGGATACATCATCAATAACGATATCTGCTGTACCCGCTTGTAGTACCTTGCTGATTAACACATCGGCAAAGACTGCTTGTGAGGGCGAAATATCAGTAATTTCATAGGCTACCAGCCAATTGCCTTCAGTCACATCAGGAAGAGCATCCACTGCAACAGCTTTCGTCAGACCGGCTCCGATATAATTAAAATTGATGTCATAATACTCCACAGAAATCAATACCTGTGGACTGGGAGCTGCTCCGACTTTAGCCAGAGATACGATGAATTCGAATCTCTGACCCGGTATTATGGGAAGGAATTGGACAATAAAGGCATCAGTCAGTCCACCTGCCAATTGAACCGCAAAAAAGCCCGTATGCCTGTATTGACTGGTTACAACTGCATTCTGTCCGATCCATGGAGCCAAAGCTCCGGTCTCGAAACCACCGTTTATTATTAACTCGTTAAATGACATTTTCTCACCTTCCTTTTCATAAACAAAAATAAAATGTCCATGATATCATATGTTTGAAATAGAGAAAATGTAACTTATGTTAACTAATTTTATTATACTGCAGTGGAATGACACCTATAAATGGCATACCAATAACTTTAAACTGACCTCTGTTAATCCAAAAACCTAAATTATGTAAACAATGTTGCATTTATCCGGCAAGTGCGATAAAATTATTGCAAATAATCAAATAAATGGAAGCTAAAGCGAGCTGAGGGCCTGAATACTATAATAGGAATGCTATTTGGAGGCGGCTTTTTATGAATTCATCTGTTGAGGGGTTTGAAAACTTTAGGAAGAGGTATATCAATAGCGAAAATATAGTCAGACGGTTAAAAATCAGGTTAAAAAAGCCGGTAGTGTCATTAAACATAGCTTTCAAGCTTTTTGAATTGCTTGCCGGCTTGCCTGGCCTCGGGGGGAATGCCCAAATCAACTTATCTCCAAATGATGACATGATATCTGATGAGTCCTTGATGAAGGCACTGAAAGAAAAGGTCGGTAAAAAGAAAATAGTAATGTATAAAGCTGAGATATTTAAAGAAAACAATAAACTCTGTTTCACGGCAGAAGGGGTTAAATATACTGCAGACAAGCAGTGCTGTGAAGCATTTAAAAAACTGGATTACTATGAGAACCTGGAAGCTGTTATATTTGGCAATAGAATGGATAACAGGAATGGATTCGAACTTTTCGAAGTTGCTGCTTTATTCCAGGAAGAGTGTTTATCTACACAGGTTTCCGAGGATAGAAGAAATATTATCCAAACGGGGGTGTATGGTTTGAACAGAATCATGTTCCCCGGTTTGCCCAAAGAGAAACGGGGATTTATCAATCCTAAAACCTCGGAGCATATTGTTCCCCAGATTATTATCATAAAAGGTGCACCAGGTACCGGAAAGACTACGTTAGCGGTTCAGATGCTCGTAAGGATGGCAATGGATGGTTTGAATTGTTTGTTTTGGAGCACGAATAATGACTTGAGTGCAATCAAAGATATTGCTGTTGATTTTAACTTCTGCAAAAAAAAGGACCTGGAAAATTGCATTAACAATAAAAATGTTTACATCAATCATATTGGACAGAAATCCATTGCAGATTTAAAATTACCCAAGGATATTCCGGAACACACAGATATTCTTTTTATAGATTCTGTTAATATAACGCACAGGAATGCGAGTGTTATTAATTTGGGCGTTCAAAACAATGAACGGGAGGATATTGCAGCACTTTTTGACAATTACCGCAAACATAAGCTGCTGGCTTTCGTGTTTCTGGAGGATTACGGTGAGGAGGCCTCTTATGAAGTGCGGCAAACGATCCTTGACTGTGAATCCTTTTCTGATATTGTTGTCCAATTATCTGAAATAGAACGCAAGGGGTACCACTATTTTGGCATAAAGATCAAGAAAAAGCATTATGGGAGCCAATCCTACGGAACACATCTGTATAAGATCTGCGGGCAGAATCATTCGTTGGTGGTACTTGAAAATGCCGTTAACAAAGCGCGTGAATTATATCATACAAATAATGGAGATTACCAGTCCGGTATTCTGATTTACCCATCCATTCACCGTTATCTTTCCGGTACCCGTAAATTATACAATGCCACCAATTATGTCCAAACCGGGATAACCCACCTGGATGAGATTTTCCAGGGCAGAGGTAAAAGAGGTCTGATTTCAGACAAATCAATGCTTAGCGATTCGTGTATTGTCATAAGCGGTGAAAAGGGAAGTCACAAGCTGACACTTGGAATTAACCTTCTCCTTGGAGGCATGTGGAATATTGGCATAAAAAAAGGCCAGAAAACTGTAAGAAAGAACAAAGATGTTCTTCTGATCATGCTGGATGGATATGATGATCTTAACCTTAAGAAAGTAGCAATAGCAAAAGAAACTGCACGAACACTTGAAGGACAGCTGGATATCAGCCCGGAAATAGACAGCCTGGATAATGGAAGATGGATCAGTTGGATTGACGATAGTAATGCGGAAAAGAAATGCAGGAATAATTGCCAGCTTTGTGAATTGACCAAGCAGGATCACAATGGGCAAAAGGTAGTATTCAAAAAATGCTGTGCTGAAATTGGGCCTGACGGTGAACATGCCAAGGTTCTTATAGCGGGGTTCAGGCCAGGTTATATACCGGCTGAGGAATTTCTGCATATTGTTTCAAGACTTATCAATTTAAAAGGGATTGCGGCAACAAAAGATGCTGAACCGGCATTTTCCAGGGTTTTATTCGTTTCGACCGATCATTTGAAAATGCGTTTTCCGCTTTTATACAACGAAGAACTGTTCATACCGGCGCTGATAGACCTATTTAAATCTCAGTGCGTAGTTTCCATCTTTATTGATGTCTTGGGGGATGGCTCCGATAAGAAATTGACGTATGGCCTATCTGCGCAGGCGGATTATTTGATTCATCTGACGGATTATTCTGAAGAGAATACAAAAAGGTCAGAGGGCGAGATCTGGACAAAGATGTTATTTGACAATATCAGAGGCAAGAATTACTTCCGTCCGATACATGCCATTACCGTCAGAGAAGATGAAAATGGACAGAATACAATGCAAATGATAGATATCCATGATTATAAGAGCTAATTGTGATAATAATACTCATAGGAATGCATGTGTTTGCTGCAAAGGAAAATGAGTATTGATGTATGTGCTTAAAAGACTTTTTAACCCGGAAATTTACCAGGGTAAGTATAGAAGAAGCAATTACTTCGAAGGCTGGTACTATAAAATCATCGACAGCTCCATGAAACATGCCTATGCTGTGATTCCGGGAGTATCTCTGGGCAAAGGAATCAGTGATTCCCATGCGTTTATTCAGGTTTTGGATGCGTTCGGCTGTAAAGCCAATTATATCAAGTATGACATCTCCAGCTTTCACTTTAGTGAAAACAAGTTTGAGGTGGTACTGGCAGACAATTATTTTTCGGACAGTGAAATCCTCCTGAATGTAAAAGATGAAAGTTTTAGCATGAATGGACGCCTTCTATTTAAAAATATCGTTCAGTACCCGAAAACATTGCTGAGACCGGGTATCATGGGACCGTATTCCTATGTGCCTTTCATGGAGTGCTACCACGGTATTGTAAGCATACATCATAATATTTTCGGACAAATGAGCGTTTCGGGAGATGTGGCGGATTTCAGCGAGGGATACGGTTATATAGAAAAAGATTGGGGCAGGTCTTTTCCCGAGGAATGGATCTGGCTTCAATCAAATCATTTCCCCTCGGGAGATGTATCCCTCATGTTCTCGACAGCAAAAATCCCATGGCTTGGCAGGCGTTTCACAGGCTTTATCTCTTTCCTGCGAATCGGCAGCAAAATTCATCTCTTTTCGACCTATACGAAGGCAAAAATTGTAATGCTGGAGTATCATGACAATTGTCTACACATTCTGATGGAAGACAGAAATTATAAAATGGAAATCACAGCAGCACACTCGGAAGGGGGTATCCTGAAAGCGCCAAAAAACGGCCTTATGAGAAGAGAAGTGCTGGAGAGCATTAATGCATCGGTAACAGTTAGGTTGTCAGATAAAGCGGGTAAGGTTTTATTTGAAGGCAATGGTACCCATACGGGGCTTGAAATTGTAGACGACAATCTGCAATAAATGAATTAATTAAAACGAGTTTAC
The DNA here is from genome assembly GCA_023399355.1 of Bacillota bacterium. Lineage (GTDB taxonomy): Bacteria > Bacillota > Clostridia > Acetivibrionales > DTU013 > UBA1305. The sequence goes on from JAEWQC010000327.1 coordinate 5,333, forward strand.
ATTTTTGACCATATTTGATATCCTACATAGTATAAAAGATTTTTTTAACTTATAGGAGAAATCAGATGAAAAGAATCACAATACCAAAGGAATCGTATGGGGCGGTATTCAAGGACAACTGGAAAATGTGCGTGGGAACCGGAAGGCTGGGTTTGGCGCTGCAAAAGGAATATATGGATACATTGGCTTTTGTTCAGAAGAACATCGGATTTTCCTTTATCCGTGGACATGGCCTGCTGCATGAAGATGTCGGGATCTACCGTGAAGATGTCGTCAATGGCGAAACGAAACCGTTTTATAATTTTACCTATATCGACCGAATATTTGATTCCTTTCTGGAACTGGGAATCAAGCCGTTCGTAGAGCTTGGCTTTATGCCTGAAAAGCTTGCATCGGGTGATCAGACGGTATTTTATTGGAAAGGGAATGTCACCCCCCCGAAGGATTATGATAAATGGGCTGAATTGATTAAAGCCGTCGTCAGGCATTTCATTGCCCGTTACGGCATGGATGAAGTATTGAAATGGCCTTTTGAGGTATGGAATGAACCAAATCTGACGGGTTTTTGGAAGGATGCCGATGAGCAGGAATACTTTAAATTATATAAAGTCACTGCGACAGCTGTCAAAGAGGTTGAGAACCGCCTCCAGGTTGGAGGCCCTGCCGTATGCGGAGGTTCGGATCATTGGATCACCGATTTTCTCAATTTCTGCCATGCTGAAGGTGCGCCGGTTGATTATGTCTCCCGCCATGCTTACACTTCCTCGTCGCCGGTATCTTCCACGCCGCACTTCATCTATCAGGACATCTGGGATAGTGACTATATGCTTAGTGAATTTAGAAAAGTAAGGGAAATGATCCAAAATTCCCCGTTCCCCGATCTGCCTTTTCATATCACGGAATACAATACCTCCTGGCATCCGTTGAACCCCGTACATGACACTGCATTCAATGCAGCTTATATAGCAAGAATCCTTAGCTGCGGAGGCGATCATGTCGATTCTTTTTCCTACTGGACCTTCAGTGATGTCTTTGAGGAATGTGATGTGCCGCGAGCCCAGTTTCATGGAGGATTCGGACTTGTTGCACTGAACAGCATACCCAAGCCGACCTACTATACATTCTCCTTCTTTGCAAAGTTGGGTGCGGAACAGCTATTCAGGGACGATCATCTGATCGTAACACGCAGAAAGGATGGCTCTATCGCGCTTGTGGCATGGAATGCGGTGAATCCGAAGAAAACCGACAAGGATGAAGATGCCGTAAATGAAACGGCCGGGGAAAGTACAGCCTGCGAAAATATAGAAATGGAACTGGACATCCCCATGAATGCCAAAGAAGCCTTCGTAAAAAAGCAAACAGTCAATGAAGAGCATGCCAATCCGCTTAAAACCTGGATGCAGATGGGAAGGCCGAGATTCCCTGACAAAAGTATGATTTCCACTTTGCAGCAGGCTGCACAACCACTCTTGTCTACCGGCAGGCAGCAGGTTGAAAATGGTGTACTCCGGTTGAAAGTCATTCTGACTAAGAATGAAGTATCATTCTTCGAGTTGTGTGGCGTAAATGACGAAGCAGATACTTACATCGGCCTGGATGACAGTCACATTGGGTATTAACCGGATCCTGATTTGTTATAGGATTACATAGAAGAATGGATCTCTTTTGTTTCATGAAAGGGATGCATTCTTTTTTGTACGCATGTTTCAAATTTGATTATTTACAATATAATTTTATATTTTTTAATGGAAGACAGTTGATATTTTGGCTATTTGCGGATAAAATTATGTTGTAATATACACTATTCTTATACAAAATAAGCTGTTAAGGAAGGTAGTATGAAGTTAAAGCATTATATTTTTTATTCGCTGGTGTTGATTGTTTACATAATCCCATTTATTTCGAATGAAATAAAAGGGATTATTGGCTTCGTCTTTATTATGGCAGGCAGTATGCTTTTTGGCTTCAGACCGACGATGATCACGGCATCGATTTGTATTATTGCATCATTGATTAATGTGATTCCACTTACAAAATATAATATGGAGTTTAAAATAAGCCTGGCGGTTATTGGATCCTTATCCTACTTCACTTTGGCATGGTTCCTTGGACGCTTCTCCAGTTCTTTAAAAAATAAAAATATTGAATTGAGTGAGGAGATTGAAAGGAGAAAGAAGGCTGAGATAGAGCTGGGCGAAAAGCTGACTCAATTGCAAAGCCTGCTGGATACGATACCGAACCCGATCTTTTTTAAGGATTTAAATATGAAATATATCGGCTGCAATCATTCGTTTCAGGGCTGTATGGGCCTGAGCGAGGATGAAATTATCGGGAAAACGACCGACGAATTTGGTAATACGGATCTGTCAAACAAATGCAAGGATACCGATGAAAAACTTTTATCAGGCCAGGGCAAACAGTCTTTTGAGGAAGAGATCAGGTTTGCCGACGGTAGCATGAGGGCTATTATTTTCAACAAGGATATCTTTAGAGATGCAAATCAAAATCCAATTGGGATTGTCGGGGTCATGACAGATATCACCGATAAATTGGAAACTGTAAAGCTAAAGCAAAGCATCGTGGAAAGTAAGAAAAAAATAGATGAGATTATGGAAAATGATAAGATTAAAACGGAGTTTTTCTCTAACGTTTCTCATGAATTCAGGACGCCCCTCAATGTGATTCTGGGCTCGTTACAGTTGATTGAGCTCTATCTTACGGCCAAGCAATATGCGGTGAGCAGGGAAAAAGTGATTAAAAAGATAGCAGTCCTCAAGCAGAACAGCTACCGACTGTTAAGGATGGTAAATAACCTCATAGACATCTCGAGGATTGATGCCAAAGCATTTGAAATGCATTTCAGGACATGTGACATCATAGGTTTGATCAGGAATATCACTTTGTCCGTTTCTGATTTTACGGAGAATGAAGGGATCAATGTTGTGTTTGAAACAGACATTGAAAGTAAAATTATGGCTTGTGATGACGAAAAAATTGAAAGGGTTTTATTGAATTTACTTTCAAATGCCATAAAATTCACTCCCAAAGGCGGCAAAATCTCAGTGGGGATATTCAATAAGCCTGACGGCCTGTGTATCGAAGTTGAGGATAATGGTATAGGGATACCTGCAGACAAGCAGGACCAGATATTCCAAAGATTTTGTCAGATCGACCGTATATTTACGAGACAGCACGAGGGCAGCGGGGTAGGGTTGAATCTTGTCAAATCGCTCGTTGAATTGCATGGCGGTACGATTACGTTTGTCAGCAAGGTCGGATCAGGAACATGCTTTATGATATATCTCCCCAATAACGATATTGATGCAGAAGCCCTGAGATACAGTATCATGGGACAACAGAACTATACCGATAAAATCTCAGTGGAATTTTCGGATATTTATTCAATTGGAAGACAATAGACTTGGATTATAGCTGTCTGTACCATGATTAACCCCCATTCAAAGCAGCATTATTTTCAAACATCAAAAAACTATTGTGAAGGTTGAATGTGTTCAAAGAGTAAAACCGGATCGGTACCCGCCAGCCAGATTTTTTGCGAAATCATAAGAGCCAGGAGATGGGGGATATCTTTAACCTCGTTATAAGTACATGGCAAAATTTTTTAGAACTAATGTAAATAGGGGGGTTGCTTTGGTACAATAGAAGGAACAAATAACAGTACCAAGGTGGACACAAAGTGACATTTCTTAAAAAGTACGTGAAAAAATATTGGAAACCTTTCACAGTCGCATTATTGTGCCTGATGCTGGAGGCGGCCTGCGACCTTGCTCAGCCGACGATCATGTCCAAGGTGGTTGATGTCGGTGTAAAAGGTAAGAATATTCACTATATCCTGCAATTCGGATTGATCATGCTGATGGTGACTGCCATCGGTGCATTGGGGGCCATTAGCAGGAATATCGTATCCAGCAATGTATCTCAAAAATTCGGGGCAGAGCTGCGTTCCGATCTTTTCAAAAAAATACAATCCCTTTCCTTTGAAAATGTTGATCACTTCAAAACAGCTTCCCTCATAACGCGGCTGACGAATGACGTCACACAGGTGCAGAATTTCATCAACGGGCTAATGCGGATATTCGTCAAGGCGCCGCTTCTGTGCATTGGCAGCATTGTTATGGCATCGTTCCTGAACTGGCGCATGGCTTTGATTCTTACAGCGGTTATTCCGGTGGTGGGAATCCTCATATTTTTGAGTATAAGGATCGGATATCCGTATTTCAGCAAGGTGCAAAAAGGGATAGACAAGGTTAACGGTGTCATGCGCGAATATCTTGCTGGGGTAAGGGTGGTAAAGGCTTTCAATAGATTTGATTATGAAACGAACAGATTTGCCGGTTCAAACAGGGAACTGTCAGGTGCCACGGCCACTGCAATGCGGGTCATGTCTATTTTCTCACCGGGTATTTCGCTGTCGGTCAATATCGGAATTGTTGCCGTTCTCTGGCTCGGCGGCTCCTATGTTAATACCGGCCATGTGCTTGTCGGGCAGGTCATCGCCTTTGTCAACTATATGACGCAGATTCTGACGTCGCTGATGATGATCACATTTGTGTTTAATGCCTTCATCAGAGCAAAGACTTCCATGGAAAGAATTAAAGAAGTCATGCTTGTGGAAAACAGCATGAAGTTATCTGAAATGTATTCAAAGCTGCCGGAGTTGAGTGATGAAGGCGCCGACGGCCCGCCCATACATCTGAGGCCGGCCATAAAAGGTGTCAAACGCCCATCTATGCAACAGGGGCTGATTGTTGACAGTGTCAACCGCCCGCCCATGCATCCGGTTCTGGTCGCTGATTGTACCGGCTGTTCGCCTGTGCATCCTGATGGGCACTGCGGTATCGAATTTGAAGATGTAACCTTTTCCTATGCAGGCGCATCCGGCAATCCGGTGCTTGAACATATCACATTCAACTGCCGGCCTGGTGAAACCATAGGGATAATAGGCTCCACCGGTGCAGGAAAGAGCAGCCTTGTGAACCTGATACCACGTTTTTATGATGTGACTTCGGGCTGTGTAAGAGTCGAGGGGGAGGATGTCCGGACTGTCGACCAGAAGGAACTAAGGGAGATCATAGCGGTGGTTCCCCAGAAAACAGTACTGTTTTCCGGGACGGTTCTTGACAATATAAAGTGGGGTCGTGAGGACGCGGATGACGCAGCCGTGGAGAGAGCAGCCAGAGCGGCGCAGGCCCATGAATTCATTGCTGCCTTCCCTGAAGGCTATGGCACGCTGCTCGGTCAGGGCGGAGTCAATCTGTCAGGCGGACAGAAACAACGGATTGCTTTGGCAAGGGCACTTGTAAGAGAACCACGGATCCTCATACTCGACGATTGTACAAGTGCCGTTGATATTGTGACGGAGGCAAAAATCAGAGAAGCATTAAGAGAATATTCGGAGAGCCTTTCCTGTTTTATTATTTCGCAGAGGATCAGTTCGATGATGAGCGCCGACAGGATCATTGTTCTGGACAATGGAATTCTGAGGGGGTTGGGTACGCATGAGGAACTGATGCATACCTGCGATGTTTACATGGAGATTTACCGTTCGCAGATAGGAAAGGAGGGAATGCAGGATGACAGAAAACAATGAACATGACAGGCAGGGAAAAGACCAGCAGAACAGTACTCAGAACAAAAACCTGACCATTCCTCCGAATATAGGCGGCTTTGGAGGTACGAGAAGGGGTGGCGGCCCGCCCGGAATGGCGCCTGTAGTCAAACCGAAGAACTTTAAAAAGACAATGCTGCGGTTATGGGCTTATTTCGGCAAAGAACGGAAACTGTTTGGATTCATTTTACTTCTGGTTATCACGGATGCTGCCGTGGGGCTGGCAGCTCCCTACCTGATCGGCCAGGCTGTAAGGGCCATATCTCCAGGGGGAGGTGCTGTCGATTTCGGTTTGCTTGAAATCATCATCACCGTGCTGTTGGTTTCGTACCTTACATCGGGTATTGTGAACTTTCTGCAGGGCTGGTTGATGTCCGGGGTTTCACAAAGGATTGTTTACAACCTGAGACGCACTCTTTTTGACAAGCTGCACAAGCTGCCCGTTTCATTTTTTGATACGCATATGCATGGTGACCTGATGAGCAGGCTGACCAACGATATCGACAATGTAAGCACCACCATATCACAATCCACGACCCAACTGCTTTCGGACAGCATTGCCATTACAGGATCGCTTGTCATGATGCTCATACTCAGTCCGCTGCTAACGCTGGCCAGTCTCATCACGGTTCCGTTGGTTTTCTTCCTTACGCGTACGATTACGAGTAAAACAAAGCTGCTCTTCAAACAGCAGCAGGCGGAACTTGGCAAATTAAACGGACATATCGAAGAATCCATTTCCGGTATCCATGTTGTAAAAGCATTCAATCACGAGGAAAAGGTGATAGATCAGTTCGATAAAATGAATTCGGGTTTGTGCAAGGTCGGCATAAAGGCATTGATTTGGTCGGGCTTCATGATGCCGATGATGAACGTGATCAGCAATATCGGGTTCACCGCCGTTGCCGGTGTCGGAGGCTATCTCGCGGTAAAAAAGTTCATTGACATAGCTGTTATCGCAAGCTTCCTGAGCTATTCAAGACAATTTTCCAGGCCGTTGAACAATATAGCCAATACGTTTAACACGCTTCAGACGGCAGTGGCCGGTGCGGAAAGGGTATTCGAGATCATGGACGAGACGGAGGAGGCCCCGGACTTCGCCAATGCCAGGACACTCGAAAATACAGAGGGACAGGTCATTTTCGAAGAGGTGTCCTTTGGCTACAGAACCGATGTACCGGTACTGAAGAATATCAGCTTCAATGCTGCTGCCGGAAGCAATACCGCACTTGTCGGCTCGACCGGTTCCGGAAAGACAACGATCGTAAACCTTCTGGCAAGGTTTTATGATGTCACGGACGGAAGGATCCTGATCGACGGCCGTGATATAAGGGAGTACACCAGGGATAGCCTCCGGAAATGTTTTGGCATTGTTTTGCAGGATACGTATCTGTTTTCAGGAACGATCAGAGAGAATATCATTTACGGCAGGCTGGATGCTGCAGAGGAGGAAATCCACAGAGCGGCTGCGATGTCGAATGCGGATGTCTTCATCCGCCGTCTGCCCAAAGGCTACGACACCGAACTTGCTGAGAGCGGAAGCAACCTCAGCCAGGGACAGAGGCAATTACTGGCCATTACAAGGGCAATCCTGGCCGATCCCTCCATACTTATCCTTGACGAAGCAACAAGCAGTGTGGATACCCGAACCGAGCTGCATATCCAGGAAGCCATGCTCAAGCTCATGGACGGAAGAACCAGTTTTGTCATCGCCCATAGATTGAGTACGATCCGTGATGCAGACGTAATCATGGTCATAGACCATGGCAATATCGTCGAGAAGGGAAACCACGAGGACCTGATCGCAAACGAAGGCCGGTACTATGACCTGTACACCAGCCAGTTCAAACGCGGCGAAGCGATATAACGGGAAGTGCATTCTGCTTTTTCTGGAGTTAAAAAAGCTTGCATGACGCTATTTTTAGAGTTATCCCCATCCAGGCTATAATTTGCATATGGGTTGAATGCAATAAGGGGGTTTTTCGTTTGCTGTTTTATAGAGGATTTAATTGCACAATCTGTTGCCGATAATCATCGCAAGCAATGCAACTCCAGCCATCTTGCTGATGCTTATACTGCTGTATCAGTTAAGAACTTCAAAAGTAAACTTACAAGGCTTCGCACCATTTGTATTGAGTGGGGATGAATTGATTTCTTTCAGTTTCAGCTTTACTCCCAAAGCGTTTTGATAGTGATATAAAAAGTGCCCTGCACAACAACCGCAGTATGTAGGTGAAATGGAAAACGGCTGTTTCATCTTTTTAATCGACCCACAGGAACAGGTGTGCTTACCTGCGTGAACGCCATTTTGGCAGTCGCCAAATGTAATTGTAAATGTACCATCATCATTTAGGCAGGGCGACATCATATATTGAATACTTGACATTAACGCAAGTTTTTCAGAAAGAGTTTTACCTGCGTGTTCCAGGGCAAATGCCTTACAATCCTTGTCACGTTGCCCCCCCTTGCAACAACCCTGTTTTTCCATAATTGAAAGACATTGCTCCTTGGTCAGCAACTCGTCCATTTTGTCAATCAAAGAAATAATATTGATTGGATTGTTGCAGTCGGCCTCAAAGTTTATCTGTGCCATCAATTCATCCTTGATTTTTTGCTTTTTCATTGTATCTCTGATTTTTTTTAAAGTCGGCATTTTTATATCCCCCTAAATATCAATAATATCAATATTTCGCGATATAATCAAATAGTGAAAAATGCAAGAGATTCAATCAGGACAAGATAGGAGAATCAATCAGGACAAGATAGGAGAATCAATCAGGACAAGATAGGAGAATCAATCAGGACAAGATAGGAGAATCAATCAGGACAAGGCAGGAGAATCAATCAGGACAAGGCAGGAG
>JAEWQC010000359.1 GCA_023399355.1 Bacillota bacterium
GTATTTGTTGGTACAAGAGCGTCCGATTATCTCGGAAGTGTAATAAAAGATGATGATCTTAATTCTCAAGTATTTTTGGGGAATGATATTTCTATACTAGCTGCCAGAATTTCATACTTTCTTGACCTCAAGGGGGCTTGCCTTACAATAGATACAGCCTGTTCAGCCTCATTGGCAGCAATTCATACAGCTTGTCAGAGTATTTGCCGAAAAGAATCTGACATGGCTATTGCTGGAGGGATTTTCCTGATCCCGACGCCGAATTTTTATGTTATGGCTTCAAAAACCAATATGTTATCTCCCGATGGGAGCTGCAAAGCTTTTGATGATCATGCAAATGGTATCGTCCCAGGTGAAGGTGTTGGCATAGTGCTATTAAAGTCTCTTCAGGACGCATTAAAAGATGGTGACCAGGTTTATGGAGTAATAAAGGCATCTGCCGTTAACCAGGATGGTCGTACGCAGGGTATCACTGCACCAAGTTCTGTGTCTCAGACTGAGCTTATCATAGATGCATTGAAGAAAGCAGGAATTAGCCCCGGGACAATATCCTATGTCGAGGCTCACGGTACGGGAACCAAGTTAGGAGATCCGATAGAATTTAAAGCTTTGCAACGGGCTTATGAGAAATTTACGGACAGGAAGAATTTCTGTGCAATAGGCTCACATAAGCCGAATATCGGTCATACTATAACGGCAGCAGGTGCAGCTGGACTGATAAAAGTAGCATTAGCTCTTAAAAATAGATTACTTCCACCTACCATAGGGGTTAAAAAAATTAATCAGCATATAGACCTTGAAAGCAGTCCATTCTATGTAAACACTGAGCCTATTGAATGGAATGTTGAGAACGGTATACCAAGAAGAGCTGGATTAAGCTCCTTTGGTTTTAGTGGCACTAACTGCCATATTATCCTTGAGGAAGCTCCCTCAAGGATATCTCTGCAAACTGAATCAAGCCCTTATTATCTAATGATGTTCTCTGCAAAGACAAATGAATCGCTTTCCGAGTGGTTCAAGGAATTCAATAGTTGGTTGAATTACAATGGAAATGAGTGCTTAATAGGTGATATAGCATATACCCTGTGGAGAAGGGCAGGATTGTTGGAAGTAAGAGCTGCTTTTGTTGTTAGCAGCTATGAAGAATTAAAAAGAAAAGTTTTTGAGATCATAGAGCTTGGCTTTACTGAATATTCTGCTGCTAATACCGGCCATAAGCAGCAATTTGATACCATATCCTCCGAAAAGATATCAGAATTAACAGTTCAATTGAAAAGTGCGGAAAATTCAAATTATAAGCGTATCCTGGACCAGCTGGGGCAGTATTACGTAATGGGAAGAAAACTGGAGGAGCTCTACAAAGACAGCTCTTATCAAGTGGTTTCACTTCCTGCATACTGCTTTAAGAAAACTGCATACTGGTATGTATCGGAAAAAACGCTGCATGGCAGGCAACTAGAGGTACTACAGCAAGTTGGTACCAACAATCATAACAAAAATGCAGGTAAAATTGCACTTAAAACTTTAAGTGCATGTAATTTGGTAAATGAGCAGCATAATTGCAGCACAAATGCTCCTGTAACATATATTAAGGAAAACGATCCTATTAAGGCCCCTTTCGATGGTGAATCAATTTATATCAACCCGGTTGATTTGCAAAAACGTCTGAAATCAATAGTATCTAATGTTCTATGCATGAGTGCGGATTCTATTGATGTAACAAAAAGCTTTAGCGAGCTAGGAGTTGATTCCATACTTGGTGTGGAAATCGTAAAACTCATTAATAAGTCATTTTCTCTCAATATGAGGGTTTCAAAGCTATATGATTATACAAATATTCAAGGGCTTGGTGAATATATTTCAAGGCTTTTGGATCAGAATATTGATTCGTCTCCGATAACCAAAAAGAATTCAGCAATAAAGGAATGGGGCGAGGATTTATTCGAAAACTTTTCATCAAAGCAAGTAGAACCATTAGCTTCTGCGCCTATAAATAATGACATCGCAGATGTAGTAAGGCAGTGTATTGCAGAGGTTCTTTTCATGGATTCCAAGGACGTGGATAATAGCAAATCGTTCGTAGACATGGGAATAGATTCGATTCTGGGAGTTGAGATTGTTAAGAACCTAAATCATAAGTTTAAGGAAAACATAAGGGCAACAAAACTATATGATTATGCTAATGTTAATGAATTGACAAAATATCTTCAGTCTATTTCCTGCCATGGGAAAGTTATGGAGGTATGCAGAAAAACTGAACCTTCATTGGAGGTAAAGAACTATTCACGGATGCAGAAGCAACAGGGTAAATACCGCGGCTTATGGATAAACAGTGTTGGATGTACTGAATTAACACGGTTTGATATCATAGAGCTGAAAAAGAATGAAGTCGCAATTTCTGTGGTTGCATCGGGAATAAATTTCGCTGACTCCATGTGTATAAAGGGATTATACCCAACAATGCCTGAGTATCCATTTATTCCAGGCTTTGAAGTGGCGGGAATAATAGAAAAAGTCGGTGCGGAGGTTGCCGGATTCAAACCTGGTGACCATGTTGTTGCTTTGACAGGCTGGAACCTGGGCGGACATGCTGAAATGGTTGCAGTGCCCGAAATACTTGTTAAGGCAAAACCCAGGAATTTGTCATTCAATGAGGCGGCATCACTGCCTGTGGCTTTTGCTACTGCATATCATTCTCTCTTTAATGTCGGGGGAATAAAGAGTGGAATGCATGTGCTGATACAGTCAGCAGCAGGGGGCGTTGGCGCTATGGCTGTACAGCTTGCAAAATATGCAGGTGCGATAGTATATGGCACTACGGGAAGTGAAAATAAATTCAGTTTTTTAAAGTCAATTGGAGTTGACTACTGCATTAATACTTCAAAAGAGAATTTTGAACAAAAAATTAAAGAAATCACAAATGGCCGAGGGGTGGATATCGTTTTAAATTCCCTTGGGGGTGAAGCAATACAGAAGGGTATAAAGTGTTTGGCCGCTAATGGCAGGTATATTGAACTTGCAGTGGCTGCGCTAAAAGCATCCTCCTTTATAGATTTATCAAGTATGGTATTTAATCAGGCCTTTTATGGGATTGATCTGCGTAAACTTGTTTCAGAATGTCCGGAGGTACTAGGTCCTACTTTATCGGCAATGGTTGAAATGGCTGAAAAGGGAATTATTAAGCCCAATTTATTTCGAACTTTTACCATTGAAGAATTTGAGAATGCGATTGGACAACTTGATAATAGGCAAAATATAGGCAAATCAGTCATATCAATCAATAAAATGGATGACTCAGATGGTAAGTCATACCAATCGTATGAAGTAAATAAAGATATTGCAATTATTGGTATGGCATGCCGTTTTGCAGATGCACTCAATGTTGATGAGTTTTGGGAGAACCTATGCGGAGGGCGTGACGGTATTATGGAAGTATCCCCTGCACGCTGGGATCCTGATAGATATTACGATCAGGATATAAAAGCAATCGGTAAGAGCTACAGTAAGTGGGGGGGCTTTATCAGCAATATAGCTTCCTTCGATCCACTCTTTTTTAATATCTCCCCCCTTGAGGCGGAGATGATGGACCCTCAGCAACGACTTTTTCTTGAAGAGGCATGGAAAGCCATAGAAAATTCGGGCTATTCTCCAAAAGAATTGAATGAAATGAAGTGTGGCGTTTATGTGGGGGTAGCGCATGGAGACTACTCGCAAGCCTTGCATAATAAAAATAAAAGTGGAACGCCCCAGTATTTGCTGGGATCAAGCAACTCTATTCTAGCTTCAAGAATAGCTTACCATCTAAACCTGACCGGACCAAGTATGGCAATTGATACTGCATGCTCCTCCTCACTTATTGCAATACATGAGGCGTGTCAAAGCTTGAGAGAGCAGGAATGTGATATGGCGATTGCGGGTGGGGTTTCCATCCTGTCAACACCGGACATGCATATTATGACCAGTAAAGCAGGTATGCTATCCAGGGAAGGAAGATGTAAAACATTTGACAATGATGCAGACGGGTTTGTTCCTGCAGATGGTGTAGGAGTGGTCATGCTTAAGCCTTTGGACAGGGCTGTTGCAGACGGAGACACTGTATATTCAATAATAAAAGGATCCTCAATAAATCAGGATGGTAAAACAAATGGAATTACCGCTCCTAGTGTAAAATCTCAAAAGAGTCTGGAAGAGCATGTCTATAGGAAGTTTGGCATTAATCCTGAAGATATCGGATATATTGAAGCTCATGGAACAGGAACAAAGCTTGGAGATCCTATAGAAGTTGAAGCGCTGACCGATGCTTTCTCCTGCTTTACACAAAATAAGCAGTTTTGTGCCATAGGCTCTGTAAAAACCAATATAGGACATGCTCTGGCAGCTGCCGGCGTTGCCAGTATCATCAAGACGGCTTTATGCCTAAAAAATAAAATGCTTGTACCATCAATAAATTTTAAAATCGAAAATGAGCATATAAACTTTAAAGATACGCCTTTTTATGTCAACACAGAACTGAAGAAATGGAGGGGCTTGGGAGAGAAGCCTCGAATAGCGGCTATAAGCGCATTTGGATTTAGCGGAACGAACTGCCACATGGTATTGCAGGAAATGCCTGATGGTAGATGCCAACCGATGAATATAATAGAATTACCACTATACATTTTCCCTGTATCAGCAAAAACCAGAGAAGCATTAAAGCAAAAAATCATTGATTTATCAAAATGGCTTGATGACAATTATGACCAATATTCCATTGGAGATATAGCCTATACATTGTCAAACGGACGGGAGCATTTTTACTATAGAACAGCTTTTCTAGCGGCAGATGCAGCTGAACTAAAGAAAAAGATCCAAACATTTTTATTGGGTAAAGATGAAGGGTGCTGCTTTACGAATGTTTTTAATGATAATGGAAGTGCGGAAAAGTGTGTAAATGACAATATTAAGATTTTGTTTAAGGAACTGGCATCGAAAGATGATATGACCGGCATAGAGTATAAACAGAAACTGCATGAGCTGGCACGGCTTTATGCAGAAGGAAATGAGACTGACTGGAGTTATCTCAATAATGGATGCAAGTATTCCAGAATTGCTCTTCCCGCATATCCATTTGCCGGAGAATACTACTGGGCAATAGCAGATGGGGAAGATGCCAAGTGCCCGGAATTACCAGCCATGAAAGCTAAAAGAGTTACGTTAGCCATTAAAGGTAATGAATACTTCCTGACTCAGCATGTCCAACAGGGAAAAATGGTTTTACCGGGTACTTTTTATCTGGAACAGGCTGTAACTGCAGCAAGAGATTCTTTTGCTGCTGATGTCAATATTATTAGGGATGTCATATGGCAGAGGCCGTTGGTGTTTGAAAATGAGTTGATAAGGCTTCATACAGATTTGTATCCAGATTCCGAAGGCGCAGATTTTAAAATTCTGAGTTTGGATAGCGAAGAATGTGAAATGATTCATTCCAGCGGGCGTGTAGTTTTTGCAAAGGGGTATACACCTAATAAAGGTTTGTCTAATTATAGAGTTGACCTCACTGAAGTGAAAAAGAGACTGAAAAGCTTTAAAAACGGGGATGAATGTTATAACGTTTTTAAAGGCCTGGGGATGAATTACGGTCCATATTTTCAAGGCCTTAAACAGGTTTATTATAACGCGGATGAAGCCCTGGCAAGAATAGAACTGCCAGAATTGAGCGGCATGGAGCATAAGCATATCCTTAATCCTGCATTAATGGATGCAGCTTTACAGGTTGTGGTCTGCCTTATTGGAGATGCTGGTATGCAGGGAGGGCCTTACTTAACGTTTTCGGTGGATAAGGTGGAAATATTTGACACTATGGGAAAAAATATTTATTCTTATGCAAAAGTGTGCCCTGAACAAAATCAAGCAAAAAGCGGCAGATGCGATTTTAAAAAGTTTGATATTGTTATTACTGATGAACAGGGATATCCTTTATTGAAGTTCAAGAACTTTACTATAAGGCAGTCTTCTGCTGATAAACTTCACTGCTTTTATCCTTCGTGGGAGGAGACACCTTCTATTGAAGAAAAAGGCTGCTGGAGTAATTTGAAGGGTACATATCTATTATTTGATATAGAGGATACTTTGTACTTTAGTCTAAAGAAGCACATGTGTGAAAGTGGAAGAATTATATTGATCAGACCGGGTATGGGATTAGAAAAGGTCACTGAATCCATTTTTACTGTGAATCCATCCTCAACTGAAGATTTCAATAAGCTATTAGCAATTGTTAGCAGTGAAGGGATGCCTCTCTCCGGAATCCTATTTAAATGGACAGACATTGTGTATAAAGATAGCATAACAGAGTTGGCAGCTTCAATTGAAAAAAGCCTATTTTCGTTGCACAATTTGTTACAGGGATTGATAAAGCAAAAATATTCCTCAAAAATAAAGGTTCTATTTATACATCCGTATATACCGGGAAATATCCAGCCTCAATACGATGCCATATCGGCATACCTTAAAACAGTGCATAATGAAAATCCTGACATAATAGCGAAGAGCCTGTGCATTTCAAAAGAGGATGATATGGCAATTATTGCAGCGAAAGAAATTTCTAATGACATTAACATGTCTTCTGAAATTCTTTACTGTGAGGGCAAAAGGAAAGTCAGAACCTTCCAAAGCAGCCGGTTGGAAAACGGGGACTTTCAAATAAGATGCAATGGGGTTTACTTAATTACCGGAGGTGTCGGAGAACTTGGATTCGCCCTGGCTTGTTATCTTGCTGCAAAGGCAAATGTGAATATTGCTTTGATAGGCCGAAGCGAAATGAATGAGGGAATACGTAGTAAGCTTGAGAAAATAAAAAGCCTGGGATCTAAAGCTATTTATTTTTGCGGTGATGTTTCCAGACAGGAGCAGATAGAGCTTGTTATAAAGCAGGTAAAATCGCTTTTTACCAGCATTAATGGTGTTTTTCATTGTGCCGGGGTTATCAGTGATGCATTTGTTATTAAAAAGGGCTACAGTGATATGAAAGCCGTACTTAGCCCCAAGGTATTCGGAAGTATTCTGCTGGATGAAGCCACAAGCAGTGAAAAACTTGACTTTTTTATATTATATTCTTCACTTGCTGGTGTAGTAGGGAATTTGGGACAATGTGATTATGCATATTCAAATGCATTTATGGATAGCTTTGCCGGGCTTCGCAGTAAAAAGGTTAAGGATGGGCTTCGCTACGGGAAAACAGTATCAATTAATTGGCCTTATTGGACCGATGGTGGAATGCGAATTGATTCCCGGAAATTAAACTGGCTTAAAGAAAAATGGGGATTATCAGGTATAAATTTAGATCAGGGCATGGGCGTATTGATATCAGCTTTGAACAATTCCTTCACACAGTTAATTTGTGCTGTGGGGGAGGAAAATAAAATAAATATGTTATTCTCAAATAATGTAACTGATGATACAGCAGGAATATTAGTGGATGCAGAGCATTCTACAGAACCTCAATCCATGAAAAAGCAGGCGGAATTATTTCTTAAGAAGCTTATTTCAGAGAAAATAAAAATTAATATTGATAGGCTCCACCCGAATGAACCTTTTGATGCTTTTGGGATTGACTCTATTATGATCCTAAGCATTAACCAGGAATTGGAAAAGTATTTTAACCATTTGTCAAAAACAATATTTTTTGAATACAGTAACATCTCAGAACTTGCTGAATATTTTGCCAAAGCACATAGAGATACTATCCTGACTATTTCAGGAGGGAATTTGGCAGCAAGGCAGGAGATACCCGAATTACAGGACTCCATTACCTGTGGAAATGAATTGGAAGAAAAGGAATCCAGACTCCGGAATAGTGATGACTTTGCAATAATAGGAGTTGCCGGGCGTTATCCTGAAGCTGAAAATATGAACGAGTTTTGGGATAATCTTGTGAACGGTAAGGACTGTATATCTTCTACGCTTCCACATTGGTGGGATTTAAGTCAACTGCCCAAGGACAAATTATATCTGCGCTCGGGAGGTTTCCTGAAAGATATAGATATGTTTGACCCCCTGTTTTTTAATATTACTCCAAAAGAAGCCGAGTTGATGGATCCGCAGGAACGTATATTTCTTGAAACATCCTGGCATGTATTGGAAGATGCAGGTTACTCAAGAGCAGGTTTAAAAGATAATAGAGTAGGGGTGTTTGTTGGTGTCATGTATGGTCAGTACCAAATGTTTGGTGCAGAGGAAATAGCCAAAGGAAATGCTGTGGCACCTAATTCTTCTTATGCTTCCATAGCAAACAGGGTTTCCTACAGTTTGAATTTAACTGGACCGAGTCTTGCTGTTGATACAATGTGCTCATCTTCCCTTACCGCAATACATCTTGCATGTGAAAGTATCAGAAGCCGGGAATGTGATATGGCTTTGGCAGGGGGAGTAAACCTTACTCTTCACCCTCATAAATATGTACAGCTTTGCAATGACGGATTTGCTTCCACTGACGGAAGATGCCGGAGCTTCGGTGCAGGAGGCGACGGGTATGTGCCTGGTGAAGGAGTTGGAGCTATATTAATCAAGCCCGTGAAGAAGGCAATATCAGATGGGGATTCAATTTATGCGATAATAAAAGCTACTTCAATAAATCATGGGGGAAAAACCAACGGATACACTGTACCCAATCCCAATGCTCAGCAGGCAGTAATTGAAAGAGTTCTAAAAAAAGCAGGGATAAGTCCGAGTACCATAAGCGTCCTTGAAGCTCATGGTACGGGAACTGCTCTGGGAGATCCAATAGAGATTACAGGACTGACAAAAGCCTTTTCGCAATATACTGAAAATAAAGGCTATTGTTCAATAGGTTCTGTAAAATCAAATATTGGACATTGTGAAGCGGCAGCAGGCATTGCAGCGGTAACTAAAGTATTACTGATGCTTAAAAACCAACAACTTGTTCCTTCTATTCACGCTGAACAGCTCAACCCTCATATTAGTTTCAGTGATACACCTTTTTATGTTCAAAAGGAAAATGCACCTTGGCATAAGCTGCAGCTGCTTGAAAATGGTGTTAGCATAAAATATCCCCGAAGGGCTGGAGTGAGCGCTTTTGGTGCAGGTGGCTCCAACTCGCATATAATAATGGAAGAGTACGAGAACGCTGTAAGGACATGTACTAATAATGAAAACATGGCGTTGCTGTTTGTATTTTCTGCCAAGAATCGGGATAGACTTGATAGTTATCTAGGACGGTTTATTGAATACCTTGACAAGGTGGACTATGCAGATGATACCTGTTTGCATGATATATCGTATACTCTTCAGGTAGGAAGAGAACACATGAGCTGCAGGCTGGCTGTAGTAGCATCATCTTTTGTTGAATTGAGGAACAGCTTGCTGAGATTCATGCAGAACAGGGTGGATATAAAAAATGTTCGCTTTAGTAATAAGTGCAGCATTAACGATGATGGTGAGGCTGTAACTTTAGATAAAAGCATTGACCTTACCGGTGTGGCTGATCTATGGATAGAAGGAAGAGCGTTTGATTGGACCCGCTTTCATAAAGATTATTCTCCAAGGAGAATTTCACTTCCAGGCTATGTATTTGCCAGGGAACGATATTGGGTAACAGGCAGGGTACATTACAATTCAGAGGCTAACATTCTGCCGGAGGAGAAAAAGATAATCTCTGAAGACCCGGGCCAGCACAAAAGCTTTTTTTATAAGACTGTATGGGAGCAAAAAGAAATAAATGAGGAGTCTCTACAAGATACAGGAGGAACCATTCTAGTTATTAGCCCGGATTATAAGTTACTTCAGGCTGTTCGTGAAAGACTGGGAAGCCGGGAGAATGTAATCATTGTACGAGCTGAAAAAAACAGGCTGGTGTTTACTGATGAAGGCTGTTGGTTTGAAAACACAAGTACTGAAAGCTATAGCAGGTTTATAGAATACATGATTCGTAAATATTCCATACCGAAATCAGTTATACATATTCAATCAGATAATATTAATGATGAGTTTAACCTGGATGATAAAGAGCATAAAGAATTAGGAATTGAAGTATTCCTGCTGGTGCAGGCTTTATTGAAAAAGAATGTCAGTAGCCTGAAGTATTTATATATGTATACAGATGCCTGCACTTCGGCAAATACTCAATGGGGCGCTACATGCGGATTATTAAGGACAGCTTGTAAAGAAAACAGCAGGTTTTTGTTTAAGAGCATATGTCTGGATGCAAAGGAAGAAAACAATAAGATTGCTAATTTGGCAGCTGTTGAGTTAGCTTGCTTTAGCTATGTGTCTGAGGAAATAAAATATAGCAGTAATAGGCGGCTGATAAAAAACTTGCAGCAATACAGGCCGAATTTACAGCATATTACTCCATGGCGTAAGAATGGAGTATATATAATAACGGGCGGAATGGGCGGAATAGGTTACTGTATAGCTGAGCACCTTGCCAAGGGACAGCAGGCCAGGCTTATATTAACGGGCCGTTCCAGCATGGATAAAAACATCGAGGCAAAGCTTGAGCGCCTAAACGCATATGGCGGTAAAGCAATGTATTTTGTATCGGATATATCTGACAGGAATAGTGTGCGCAATTTAGCTGTTTTTGCAAAAATCCATTATTCAAAAATTGATGGCATTATTCATAGCGCCGGTATTAACCATGATTCCCTAATCATAAATAAATCCTTGAAGGACTGGGAAGCTGTGACCGCTGCCAAGATCCGGGGAACTATAAATTTGGATGAAGTATTTAAAAATGAAGATCTGGATTTATTTATTTTATTTTCATCTATTACATCATTTTTCGGAAACATGGGACAGGGGGATTACGCCTTTGGTAACAGGTTTGTTGACTGCTTTGCAAGATATAGAGAAGAGATGAGAATCAAGGGGGACAGACATGGCAGGAATGTTGTCATAAACTGGCCGTTGTGGCAAGATGGCGGAATGCAGATTAATGAAGAGGATAAAAGAGTTATCATGGAGGAATCCGGCCTTGTTCCCCTGCCGACAAACGAGGGACTGAAGATATTGGATATTGCTGCAGCAGGAGATGAATTGCAAACCCTTGTACTATATGGGGATATAAAGCAGTGGGAAGAGTATGCAGGCAGAAGTATTGGGGTGAAGGGAAATGATGCTGTAATAGAGGCTAAGATAAATATTTCCACATTAATCTCAAAAACTGAATTTTGTTTACGGCAATTGTTAGCTCAGGAAATAAGGCTTTCCGAATTCAAGGTTGACTTGCAGACAACTTTTGAAGAGTATGGTCTTACATCAATAATGATTAAAAATCTTAATAGAAAACTTGAACAGCGTTTTGGCTCACTTTCAAAGACGCTGTTGTTTGAATGCCGTACTTTGGGTGAACTGGCAAGTGTTCTTGTAGATAAATACCCAGGTGAGTTGATGAAAGGATTTGGCCTGGAAGCAGAGGAAACCATCGTAACGAGGAAAAAGATATCTACCGCCCCGGATGCATGGGCGAGCAGCGAGCTTAGCTTGCGGCCAGCCTCGTTGAAACGCAGCAGCGGTAAGAAATTTTTTCTACAAACGAAAAAATTTCTTTTGAATCAATGCGTTATAAAAGACATTGCTGATTCCAGTAGTTCATATGATTCCATAAAGGAAAACCAGAGCTGTGACACGGATATGGCAATAATCGGGATGAGCGGACGATTCCCCGGAGCACAGAACCTTGAAGAATTCTGGGAGAACTTAAGGGGCGGAAAGGATTGCATAGATGAAATACCTGAAGAACGATGGGATTGGAAAAGTTATTACCACCCCGATCCGGAACAGGCTGCCCAAGGAAAGATATACTGTAAATGGGGCGGCTTTTTAAAGGATGTTGATGCTTTTGACTCCTTTTTCTTCTCTATTTCTCCACGTGAGGCAGTGCTTATAGATCCTCAGGAAAGGCTGTTCCTGGAAACAGCTTGGCTGACATTGGAAGATGCAGGGTATACTGGAAAGCGTTTGGAGCAAGACCGGAATGTAGGAGTATTTGTTGGGGTTACTACAAATGATTATCCAATTCTAGCGGCAGACGACTCCGCAATTGGGCAGGGTGTTGTACCGAGATCTTATCCATGGTCTATTGCAAATAGGGTTTCATACTTCTTTGACTTTAACGGACCGAGCCTGCCGATAGATACAGCATGTTCCTCAGCACTGGTATCAATACATCTTGCTTGTGACAGCATCAGGAAAGGTGAATGCAGGATGGCATTGGCAGGGGGAGTCAATCTATACCTGCACCCATCAAAGTATATTGGAATGTGCCAGATGAATATGCTGTCTTCCGACGGACGGTGCCATACTTTCGGTGATAAGGCTAACGGCTTTGTTCCGGGAGAAGGAGTGGGTGCTGTTTTACTCAAGCCGATGTCGAAGGCATTAGAGGATAACGATCATATATATGCAGTTATAAAGGCTACTTCCGTAAACCATGGTGGAAGGACTATTGGTTATACCGTACCAAACCCTAAGGCTCAAGCGGATGTGATTGCACAAGCGCTTCAAAAGTCAGGCATTCATCCAAGAACCATAAGCTTTATCGAAGCACATGGTACAGGCACACTCCTGGGAGACCCAATTGAAATTGCCAGTCTTACAAGTGCATTTAGCAAATATACATCCGATAAGGAATTTTGCGCTATAAGTTCTTCCAAGACCAATATTGGACATTTGGAGTCTGCAGCCGGTATTGCAGGACTTATAAAGATTTTGCTGCAGATAAAGTATAAAGAGCTTGTACCTTCTTTACATTCGGAAGTACACAATCCCAATATCCAGATGGAGGATACGCCATTTTATGTACAAAAGAGGCTTTCCAAGTGGGATACGGCCATTATGATGGAAAACGATAAAGAGGCTAAATGTCCGAGAAGGGCTGGTATCAGTGCCTTTGGCGCGGGTGGAACGAATGCCCATATTATTCTGGAGGAATACGTAAATAGAAGAAAAAATGTTGCGAGTATTGAAGAGAACGTTTTTGTATTATCAGCTAAAAATGAAGAACGCCTAATTGAGTATGGGTACAGTATTTTACGAGCGTTAGAGCACTCAACACACAGGTCTGTTCAAAATAATAATATACGGGACAAGGTCGAAGCCCTGGAACTCATTACACCAATTATATCCCAAGTATTGGAGGTGAGTGAAAAAGATATTTCGAAAGATGCTTGCGTATTGGATCTATTTGTTAATCCTTTGGATTTGACAAGACTTTCAGACGGGATCAATAATATTTTCCATGCTGATATAGATGTGAAGAAACTATGCCAATACAAGACAATAGGCGAGTTGGCCGACTATTTAAACAGCTTTTGCATTGAAAATGTTTTAGTACATAATGAGGATAAGGAGAGCTCGGAATATATCACCAATATTCTATACACGCTTCAGGTTGGAAGAGCGCATATGGAATCACGGATAGCATTTGTAGTATCTTCTTCTACGGAGCTTTATGAAAAGTTGAAGCAGTACTGTCAGGGGAATAGGGATATTGAAAAGTATTATGTCAATAGTGGAATAAAAGCTGATATTTTAAAGGGTATTCTAAACGGAAGTACAGGAAAGGAATTCATTGAGAGTTTGATAAATGTCAGGGACTTTAGCAGAATCGCTCAATTATGGGTTTCGGGTGTAGACATTGACTGGGCTGGACTATATCCGGACGTGAAGCCAGAATTGGTGAGCCTGCCGGGCTACCCATTCCTAAGGAAAAAATTATGGATTAAGGAACTTTACAATAGTGTACAGGAAAGTATTTTTTCAAATGGTAAAGTGAAGTTAAAACATACCTCTGTAAAATGGCAGGAGAAAAAGGCAGATACAAATTGTCCGGATAGTCAGTCTGTTGTAAAACTTTCAGATTATAAAGCAAAGATTTCAATTGATGCTTTACACAACAATACAATTGAAGATCGTGAGTCTTCAGTGTTGACTAAAAAAAGCCAAAATGATTTTACTCAAACCTGTACCACTCTTTCAGCTAATACGGAAAGTGAAAGCAGGCTTAGTTCGCAGGAGGTGCTTAAAGAGGTTGGTAGTCTATTGGCCGATGTGCTTTTTGTATCACCTGAAGAAATAGATGACAGCAAAGTATTCAATGAGCTGGGGCTTGATTCAGTCCTAAGTGTGGAGTTTGTAAAAAAGCTTAATAAAGCCTTTGATATTCAATTGAAAGCATCTTCACTTTTTAATTATTCTACTGTAAAATCCTTGGCTGGATTCTATTTGGAAAACAACAGCATAAAACGGATGCACCCTTTAAAAGCTATTGATGTGTATGCGGAAAGTGATCATACTGACAGCTTGCCGGTGAATGAAGTTAAGGAAGAGATAGCGATTTGCAGACAGAATGACATATTAGCGAATGAAGATATTGCAGTCATCGGAATGGCAGGTAATTTCCCCGGCTCATCTGATGTTTGCACGCTATGGAAGAATCTTTTGGCAGGAGTGAATTCTGTATCTGAAACGCCTTCTTTGCGATGGGATATAGAACAATTTTATAGTGACGATATTAAAGCGCCAAACAAAACCAATTCAAAATGGGGTGGGTTTATTGCAGATATAGATGCTTTTGACCCGTTATTCTTTAATATATCGCCTGCCGAAGCTGAAATGATGGATCCCCAGCAAAGGCTGTTTCTTGAAGCATGTTGGCATGCTTTTGAAGATTCGGGATACTCGCCGGAGATGATTAGCAAGTATAAATGCGGGGTTTTTGCAGGAGTTATGAATATGAACGAATATGAGAACTTGCTGCATAAAGCCGAAAATAGAATGAACGCTCAGGAAATGGTCGGTAATTCAAATGCTATTCTAGCTTCCAGAATAGCCTACTTTCTTAACCTGAGAGGACCGGTTCTGACGATTGACACGGCGTGTTCTTCATCGCTGGTGGCAGTGCATTATGCCTGTAGGAGTATTCAGGATGGTGAGGCGGATATAATACTGGCAGGAGGAGTCAACCTTTACATAACAGAAAAAAATTATATTAATATGTCTAAATCCGGAATGCTTTCTCCAGAAGGCAAGTGCAAGACATTTGACAATTCTGCCAATGGTTTTGTACCTGCTGAGGGAGTAGGTGTTGTAGTATTGAAGCTATTGCGTAAAGCTATTGATGACGGGGATTATATATATGGAGTTATAAAAGGTTCTGCTGTAAATCAGGATGGCAAATCAAATGGTATTACTGCTCCTAATTGCGATGCACAAAAAGAGGTAATTATCCAGGCATATCAAAAAGCTGGAATTAATCCTGAAACACTCGCTTTTATTGAAGCACACGGGACAGGAACAAAGCTGGGAGACCCTGTTGAAGTGGATGCTTTGACTTCAGCATTTAAGGAATTTACTCAACGATTGAATTATTGTGCCATAGGATCCATTAAGGCGAATATTGGGCATACAGGTGCCGCAGCAGGAGTAGTCGGCCTTATAAAGGCTTTATTGGCTATAAAATATAAGAAGCTTCCTCCATTAATTCACTTTAAGCAAATAAACGAGTACATTAATTTAAAAGAGAGCCCTTTCTACATAAATACTGACACAATTCCATTGAATACACATGAGAACCTACCTCTTACTGCAGGTATCAGTTCTTTTGGTTTTAGCGGCACCAATTGCCACCTTGTTATTCAGGAATATAAAACAGATAAGGAAGCAGTTGGTACGGAAGGTGAGAAGGATTGCTATATTATTCCACTTTCTGCCAGGTCAAAAGAGGAATTAGTGCAAAGAATTCATCAGCTTTCTGAGAAGATTGATGCGGAGAGACATAGTATGGATATAGAAGCGGTAGCGTCGACATTAATGAAAGGCCGCGCTCATTTCCAGGTGCGTGCGGCTCTTGTGGTTAAAGACATGACACAGCTGATGCAAGAACTGCCGATACTGGCCGAAAGTCTGAAAAACAATGACATTAGGCCTGTAACTCCTAACAATGGAGATCGTGAGATTATTTGCAGGCAAATGACCGAGATGTTCAACCAGGGTTTTAATAACAGAGAAAATTTGCTTGAGCTTGCTCAGCTATACCAGCAAGGGTATGAGCCATGCTGGATGGCACTGGATATCTCCAAAAGGCGGTTGCCGCTTCCGCTTTACCCATTTGCCAGAGAAAGATACTGGCCTGAATGTAAAATCATAAATAAAAAAAATACAAAGAGATTACATCCATTTATTCACGAAAACAGATCAACATTTGAAGAACAGTGTTATTTATCAATCTTTTGTGGAGATACAGTATTTGAAAAAGAACATATACTATTCGGACAAAGGATACTGCCGGGTGCTGTCTATGTAGAGATGGCCCTTGCAGCAGGAGAATTTGCAGCCGGTTCTGTGACCCTGTCTTTAAGAAATATTAAATTTGGCAGTGCTTTGACTATTCCATCGGCTCCGTATGAAATAAATGTTCACTTGGAACATGGGATTAATAATGGGATATTATGGAAGGTATTGTATGAAGAAGGCGGTCGGAAAAGGGCACTGGCAGAAGGGGGGATTAGTTCTGCAAAATTATCCTGCAGTAATTTTACACTCGATATTGATTCTATTCATCAAAGGTGTAAAGACGTATTAGGTAAACAGCAATGTTATAGTTTTTTCCATGCTAAAGGCCTGGAATACGGGAATTCATTTGAGACTATTGATAAGCTTTATTTTAATTCACGGGAAGCATTATCCTATGTATCTTTACCTGAAGGTCCAGCCGGGGAGTATAACGGCTATAAGCTGAACCCATTGATGCTGGATGGGGTGCTGCAATCAATCATAGGACTATTGGATTATTCACAAAAAGAGAACGGCAAATTCTATATTCCTTATTATATAAAAGAACTTGATATAATAAAGAAGCTGGAAGAAAAGGTTTGTGTTTACATCAAGCCCTCCAGAGATACTGATATGAGTGAAGAGGTCAAGCGGTACGATATACTCGTTTCGGATATGTCAGGCAATGGGCTGCTCAAAATTAACGGCTATGAGATCAGGGCTTTTTCAGATAATCCAAAAAACAATAAGCTTAAGTTTTATTACAATGATTGGGAGAAGTACGAGCTCGATTCTCAATCGCAATTCCCGGTGAATGAGCCTATACTTTTATTCAATCTCAAGAACAGGAATTTTAAAGAATATATTCAAATCATAGGTGATAATAATGCAGCCCCGGTAATACAAGTGTGTGAAGGGGATGGAACAACATATGAGCATATGCTCAGGTATGAGCTGAACTTATCTAATGCAGACAAATATAAGCTTCTAATGGGCAAATTAAAAGAAAACAATTTAATTCCAGGACATATAGTTTGCATATTGCCTGATGAAACAGGCTCTACATCCGTCAGGGCCGTTCAGGGACAAATGGAAAATGGCATTTATCCACTGTTTGAACTTATAAAAGCTATATATGCAGTAAATCCGGGAGGTGCATTAAGACTTTTATGTGTTTACCCTTACAGTAAAATAGAAAACATTTCTGCTTATGGAGCTTTTAGTGCCTTTACACAAGCATTGCATCTGGAAAATCCCAAATTCATCTCGAACATAATTGCCATACCCGAAGGGTTGTTCCCCAAAGTTGATATATCTCGGATATTTGCTTTAGCTACCAATAAAAATCAGGAGTTTTACTTCAAACAAGGCCGGCTGTTAAGAAAAGTCCTTAAAGAATGGATGCCTGTAGGCGAAAATGTTACATGTCCTATAAAAAAAGGCGGAGTGTATTTAATAACCGGGGGATCAAAAGGGCTTGGGTTTATTTTTGCAAAATATATTCTGTCTTTTGGCAATGTCAAGTTAATCCTGGCAGGACGATCAAATATAGGACAGGACAATATGGAAGAGCTTGAAAATATCCGGGACGGGAATTCTTGTATTGAATGCATTAAATGTGACATATGCGATCCGGCACAGGTTCAGGAATTGGCGATAAAAGTCAGGAACCTGTTTGGAAGACTTGACGGCATAATTCATAGTGCAGGTATAAAGAAAGATGGTTTTTTTATCAATAAAGAAAGAAAAGCAATGCAAGAGGTAATCAGTGCTAAGGTATGGGGGAGTTTATATCTTGACGAAGCGTTTAAAGACATGGAGCTTGATTTCTTTGTACTATTTTCGTCGCTGGCCGGTGTTCTTGGAAATATTGGGCAAACGGATTACTCTTATGCAAATGCATTTCTTAATGAGTTCGCTGAGTATAGACAGGCGTTAGTACATACCGGAGAAAGAAAGGGCAAGACACTATCCATTTGCTGGCCTTTATGGAGTGATGGAGGAATGCGCACAGACGAGGCTTCCATAAAGTGGATGAAAGACAAACTGGGGATTGTTCCGATAAATACCGAAAACGGGATAAACGCATTTGTGAAGGCTTTGCAGACTGATTCAAGCTCGCTGCTTGTTCTTTATGGCAATGCTGAAATTATGGAAAAAGAATTGGTAAGCGAAGACAGGTCCAACAGGGAAAATTACCCGTCCTTTAATCAACCTGGCAAAGGGTCCGATGATAGTGGGAGTTTCAAGCAATACCTTAGGGGATTAATTGCTGCAGAGACACATATACCTTTATATAAAGTGAATGATGCTACCCCATTTGAAAATTACGGGATAGACTCACTAATGATTATCGGCTTGAACCAAAAGCTTGAAAAAAGATGGGCAAATGTAGCAAAAACGCTATTTTACGAGTATAGAAATATAGAAGAACTAGCCTTATACTTATCCGGAAATTATATTCTTGAAGATGGCAAGGCAGAGGTCTTGGGGCTGGGCAATGGAAATGCGGAAGGCTTTATTGAACGGAGCTGTGACAGTGAGACTGCAGGAAGATCTAATGATTTTCAGGATCCAAATGGGAATGGCGGGGAGGAGCTTGTCCGACAGGAGGATATAGCGGTTATAGGCTTAAGTGGACGTTATCCAATGTCACCCGATGCAGATTCTTTCTGGGAGAATCTTAAGAATGGAATGGATTGCATTACTGAGATACCTGACGAACGTTGGGACTATCAAAAGTATTATTCCCCTGGAAAAGGAAATAGAAAAATGGCATACGGTAAGTGGGGGGGATTCTTAGAAGGAATCGATGAATTTGATCCTCTGCTGTTTAATATTGCCCCAAAAGAGGCAGCAGCTATTGATCCACAGGAAAGACTCTTTCTTGAGGTTGCGTGGGAAACAGTAGAAGATGCGGGCTACACAAGGAGTACGCTGAGTAAGGACAAGGTCGGGGTATTTGTTGGAGTTATGTATGGACATTATCAATTATTGGGAGATGAGGACGAGCAGACGACACTTCTTCCCGATAATTCCTTTGCTTCTATTGCAAACAGAGTATCCTATACATTTAATTTTTCAGGTCCCAGCTTGGCAGTCGACAGTATGTGTTCCTCATCGTTGACAGCAATCCATCTGGCATGCAGCAGTATTTTGAACAATGAATGTACCATGGCCCTTGCCGGAGGTGTTAACCTTACACTTCATCCCCGTAAATACCTGCAGCTGAGCAGAGGTGGTTTTTTGTCCAGTGACGGGAAATGCCGCAGCTTCGGTGAAGGCGGAGATGGATATGTGCCCTCGGAAGGAGTTGGGGCAATATTGCTAAAGCCATTATGTCGTGCTGTTACAGATGGTGACCAGATTTATGGAGTAATAAAGGCCAGTTCAATAAACCACGGGGGCAAAACAAGCGGTTACTCTGTTCCAAATCCCGGTGCACAGGCTAACGTTATTATAGATACTTTGAAAAAGGCCAAAATACATCCAAGAACTGTAAGCTATATTGAAGCCCATGGCACAGGGACATCTCTCGGAGACCCTATTGAAATAGCAGGTATGTCCAAAGCTTTTCGTGAGTATGCTCAAACAGCAGGAGAACGTCTAGAACTGGATTCAAATTTTTGTGCCATAGGCTCAGTTAAGTCAAACATAGGTCATTGTGAATCTGCAGCGGGAGTAGCTAGTGTGATTAAGGTTTTATTAATGATGCGCAATAGACAACTTGTTCCTTCCATACATGCCGAGTCCTTGAATAATAATATTTCATTTATTTCACTACCGTTTTATATACAAAGAAAACTTGATACCTGGAACAGGCCTGCTATTGTTTTTGAAGATGGCAGAGAGGAGATATATCCAAGGCGTGCAGGAGTCAGCTCATTTGGAGCAGGAGGATCAAATGTCCATCTTATTTTGGAAGAATACATTTCAAATGAAATATATGAAGATCAAAAGCTTGATGACGTATGCTTAGTTGTATTATCTGCTAAAAAGGAAGAGCAGCTCTTAAAATATGCCGGTAATCTTTTAGAATTCCTTAATAAAAAGTCAGATGTAAAGCTTACGGAACTTGCGTACACGCTTCAGACCGGCCGTGAGGCAATGGGGGAAAGGTTGGCTTTTGTGGTATCGGATATCGAAGAATTCAAGCAAAAGCTTAGTGAGTATGTTAATAATTGTGGTAATATAGAAAATCTTTATTGCAGGAATCACGGCCAGAATAACTCTTCTGAAGAGGTTGAATATGAAAATATACTTGAGTATGTTCAGGAAAGTAATCTGAATAAAATCGCCGAATTATGGGTTGCAGGACAAAAAATAGACTGGGATTTGCTATACTCCGAAAAGCCAAAACGCATTTCTCTGCCAACGTATCCATTTACCAGAGAAAGATACTGGATAAAAGGAAAAATGTCTAAAAGTCAAAAAGAACAAGAGAGTTGTCCATTTCCTATTCAAATTGTTACCGGAAAAAAAGGCGAAAATGGCGAAACATATAAAATACAGCTTGGCCGCAAGGATATTTTGGTTGACCACCATCGGGTAAAGAACAAACCAATAGTGCCGGGTGTAGTTCTTCTGAACCTTGCACAAGCAGCTTTGAATATTGCACATAAAAGAATTCAATATCATTTGTGCCGTATTAGTTGGCTGGAACCACTCGTGGTTGATAGAGAAACGGAGGATGTATTTATTCATGTAAAGACGGTGGAGGATGGCTATCAATGGGAGGTGTGTACACAGACAGAGCTTGAGGAAATTATCCACGCAAGAGGATATTATTTGCAAACACGTGTAGTGGTTCATAATGAAAACTTGATCGATATTGATGCAATCAAGTCGAAAACATCGTACCGTATATCAAAGGATAACTTTTATAATGCTTTAGGAGATGCCGGATTAGACTATGGTCCATACTTCCGGACGATACAGGAAATATGGGGGAATTCGAAGGAAGCGATAGCCAGATTTCAAGCCGTAACCCAATATGCATCCGGGACAATATGTTGCAGTGTAATACCCGGAATATTGGATGGCGCTCTGCAAACAGCAGCTTCCATTATATCACAGGGGCTCAAAAACAGGAAGCAGCTTAGCGTACCATTTTTATTGGAAGATGTACAAAGTTATTGTGATATACCTGAAAATGGGTACATTTATGTGCGTTTATCATCACCTGATAGATTTGATATATATATATTGGATGACACAG
>JAEWQC010000059.1 GCA_023399355.1 Bacillota bacterium
CATCAACACTGTCTATATCAACGATTGTGTGCCCGCGATTTGTTGTGCTGGTGGGCGATGATGCCAGATTATTAGTATATACGCTCCTGAGTGCTGTGGTCTTGTCCGGGTTGCTTACATACCTAACAAATTGATTCGGAACAGAAAATAGATCCAAATCCTCAGATGCTTCAGGATGTATTATGCTAAGTTCATTATTGCAATATTCGTATTCTGCTTCTCTGGATGACGGTACTGCATATGGTCTAGATACAAAAAAACCATTTTCGTCAACCCATATTGACGAGTAGTTAATTTCAGATAGTAATTGATTTACTGCTTGAAGTTTTGTTGTGCCTATTTCAAATTCTTTATCCGCTCCAATTGTACCGGAATGATCGATAATCTGTATCTTCCATATTCCAGCGCTGTTAAGTATAGCGCCTATGGCAGTTGTATACTTAGTACCTGCAGTAATCGGATATCGGTCTGTAAACTTATCATCCATTAAAATTAAGCTTGCATCATATGCCTCGATATCCCTTTTGATTGTTCGATTTTGATTCTTACGGGTAGGACTTGACAATAAAAAAACTCCAAGCGGCCACTCTACAAATCCACCGTCTCGCATGCTTAAGATATAGACTGGCTGAATACGATCATTCAGCCAGTCTATATTTTGCCCTTCCTGTTCGGTAACAGTAAAAAATCCTGTGCGCTTAATCTCTGCCAAACTATTCAATCCGATTTTACCGGACTGTACCGCTAGCGATCCAATTTTTACATCATAACGATTCAATAAATCATATCTAAATTTTATCATTCCTCTGGTTCCGGATTTGCCATGCAATTCATTAATTACATGTGCTTTGGTATAGCCATTTATTGCAAGATTAAGCATGTGCTACACTTCCAATTCTTCAATATAATCAACCTGAGTAACCGCGCAAGATACTGTATAACCTTCCGGCCATTCATCATTTACAGATAATCCTCCGATGGTTCCAAATATCTTTCTTCCACGTATATCCCTATAAAGTACTGTATCTTTATAATCACATAAAGTAATAAACGCATCGAGCAACGCATGTGTTTTTATGTAAAAAACTAATGAAATTCCAGCATTAATGTGCTCAGATGGTTCATTTACTGGATACGTCCTTCCCGAATACAGTACGCCAATATTATTTTGGTTGCGTTCATAGTTTCTTTTCGGTGGAGTATTTAAACTGCGAGTTATGGCAAAAACATTCGAAATATCAGAAATCGGAGCTAAAAGACTATATTTAAAACTTGCTATCGCTGTAACTGAATCACTGTCATTAAAAGTTTCATCGTGAGTTATTGTTCGGACAAAATATTCATGCTCTTTGTTGTTTTCTGATGCATAGTCAAATAATTCGCTGGTGCCAGACTGCGCGATGCATACCGAATCCCTGTAGAGCAAAACTGTATTTCCTGATGATAAATTTCCGACCGTAAAATCAATACCATATAGTGCAGTATCTGCAACTAATGTTGGCTTTCCAGGCTTCACGGTTGATAGAGTAAACGAACATTCAGACCAAGCAGACCACAGGCTATATTCATTTTTGATTCGCATTTTTGCGGTGTATGAATCATCAGCAAGGAATGCAGTAATTTTATAAGATCGTCCGGATATGCTTGGTTGATCTCCTGAGTCATACATGATTTCGGCGCCTGCTAAAATTTGCAATTGGAATATCTGCTGATTAAATGCTGACCACGTAATTATTGGACGTGCCGAGTTTGTTGGAATTACATTTATTGATGGAGCATCTGGAGCACCAATGGCATAAAACGCCTGAGTAGTGCAATATGCCCCAACCTCATTATAAGCATTATAGCAACGGACTCTCCAATAAATATTACCAGTCGGGAATGTACCAGCTGCCATATCATAATATGTGTTTGCAGTAACTTGCGTTATAGTTGTCCATGTTGCCTGATCTGCGCTCCACTGCAAGTCGAATTTACTCTGTGACCCACCAACAGGACTGTTATACTGCCATGCAAAACTGATAATGCTGGAACTGTCCTTATATAGTCCGATAGGTTCCGTTGGGATTGGCGCGTCCGGAGGAACATCTTCATAAATAATATCTAAATGTGGGACATGGGAAATACTTTCTCTGGATGCCAAATTAGCATATTCATAATAGTTAGCCTGATTAGGGGGTACCACTATTTCAACGCCATTGGAAAATATTTTTTCAAACTCCTGTTGAACAACAGATGGAAGTAATACTGCATTAGTCCAAGCTCCTGAAACCATTGTGGTAGATGGTACCCATAAAGTATGTATTAATACCCTGTTTGACATGAGTAATGAAGTATTATATGTTATAGTACCTTCATTCCAATTAAGATTAAATGAATACGCACTAAAATATGGACTTCCATACCCTCCAACAGAATTGATATAAATACACAATGTTGCACTTATAATTCTTTTGTTTCTCGCTGTGGATGGTATGTTAAATTTTAAAAGAGCAGTGCGCTGTGGTCTATCTGTACCTACATCACCATCATTAATATCATAGGAAACGGCAGACCCATAATTTGTATTTGGGTTAGTATAATCTAACCCGGCATCTTCGATACATGGACATGATATAGTATGTTGTGCCATTAAGCTATCACCACCCGTCCTTGCCTACTTCTTTGTTTTGCATGTTTTGCTACACGCAATAGTTTAACTAAATCGTCTATATCTGACATATTGGCTTGGATAATAAATGTATCGCCTCCACCAGCGTTAGTTGCATCAGGGTTATAAGGATTTTCATTTGCTCTTTGCACACGTTCCCCTTTGTGGATGAGTGCTACCCGGTCTGATGGAACATAATCAATACCTGAAGCATATGAATATTTTACATTGTTTCCGGCCCCATTAACTGTATTAGTCATACTGCTTACGCTTGATCCTATGCCAGCCATTGTACGGTTCATTTCATTTCCTTTGCCAATGATAACTCCTATGATAGCAGCTAGAGCTATCAGACCGGCGGTTACTCCGACAACAATGGCGGTTGTCTTAAGCATGGCCGGATTCATATTGGAAAATGTCCCTGCTATGTCACCTACAGCTTTTATCACGGTTACTCCAACAATAGCAATTGTTCCAATGATTGCAACCGTAGCAAGTATTTTAGGATCAATTTTATTAAGCAATTCAAAAAATGCCGTTAATATCGGAAGCATAACAACGGCAATGCTATTTTTAAATGATTTGGTTTGATTATTAAACAACTGCATTGAATCATCTAGTTTTCCAAAAGCATTAAGCGTATCATCCGACATTACATAACCCATAGCTTTTGCTTGATCGCCAAATTCTTTTAATGATTTGCTTCCGGCTTCGATCAGTGGATTAAGTTCCTGGGCAGACTTACCGAATATTTTCATAGATATTGCATCACGCTCTGTTTCATTTTTAACTTTACCAAGAGCATCAACTATCTCGTAAAACATTTGCTCGGAATCTTTGAGCTGTCCATTATTTGTAATGCTAACGTGCAAGTCTTTAAAAGCTTCTTTTGCTTCTTTACTACCGTCTTTTGCGTTTCCCATACTAGCTATCATTTTTCGCATAGCACCGGTCATTGTATCAGCTGATACATCAACAAGTTCAGATGCATAATTCATTTCCTGTAGAGTATCAGTAGATAGCCCGGATACTTTTGATAGTGTAAGTACTTCATCAGCATATTTTGCTGTTTCAATAGTAGCCTTACCAAATCCAGCAATCAGTCCAGATACAACTCCAACCAGTGCCAGTGTAGATATCTTCGTACCGTCCATTGACCTTATAGCTTGGTCAGCTCCCGCAGGAAGGTTTATTCCCAATGCATTTGCTAAATCGCCAACTTTATTTCCAAACATGCTTGTCTTATCGGTTACTTCATCAGCTGCAGTACCGTACTTTTTCATGTCCTGTTGTGCTTGCTGCAGTTGTTCATTATTCTGTTTGAGTTCGCTTTGCATTTTTAGAAGTTCAGCATCGGCATTATTAAGACTTACCTGCCATGCCATAGTTCTTTTATCTGCTTCACCATATTTTGTAGAAGATGTTGTAAGCGCTTCTTGAAGCTTTGCAACTTTATCTGTCTGACTTGTTATTTTATTTTCTAAAATAATGCCTTTTTCTGTAAGTGCTTGAACAGAGTTAGCATTGTCAGCATATTTTGCCGTTAAAAGTGTGAGTTGAGATGCATTGACCTTCATACCGTTATTTATTTCATTTATAGCGTTTCTGAATTCTCTCTCGCCTTGGAGAGTAATTCTTGGACCTATATCATATTTATCAGCCATTACATCACATCCTCTCCAGGTACTATTTCGTCAGGATTTGTTTCTTTCATTTTTATTCCATTAAAAGCACAATACTCTTTGTATAGTAAATCAAGTTTTCTTAATGTCATTCTCCATACTTCTTTTTCCTGATACCCTAACAGTGTTTTCCCTTTAAAAATAAGCTGCGCAAAGTTTATTTCTTGTTTCTTCTCTTGGATCTGTTCATCTTCTGGATTGTCCCACTCTGCGCAGCCATCATATTTTTTCCCATTTCCTCCACTTGCTCAACTGCATCTGCTGGAAGTCCTTTTAATAAAGCTTCCTGAACCTTTCTTTGCAATTCAGTAATGCCTCCTAGACCACTTGTATAACGTTTTATTTTGGCTTCATCAATAAACGGTATTTTGTTATCCGGATGCTGCTCATTATAAATTTCCGCTCCTTCATTAAGCATCTGTGCGGCAATCCATACTGTAGCTTTCAAGTCATTTGATGTATTGTTAAGGACATCATCCATTTTTCCGTATCTTTCAACGCAAGCATCAAGAACATTAATGCTGAAAACAAGTTCTCTATTTATGTCTAGAGATATTGGGACACCCATATTTTTCAATTCTGACATAATCAATTAGGCGGGACAAATGTCCCGCCTATACCTCCGTTCAAATTATGACTTTGTTACAATCACAGTATATTCTTTTGTCGTAGCTTCATTTGTTACCGTGACTTTTAAAGTATTTGCTCCAGCCGACCAAGTAGCAGCCTGTCCGTTAACAACAGGAGTTGTTCCTTTAAGAATAGCTACCGTAGCTTCCGGATCTGTTGGAACTACAACAATAATGTCGGTTGCGTTCGTGGTTGAAGCTGTATAGCTTATCACTTCGCGACTAAAAGATGGTGTTAATGTAAGTGCCCCTATAATGAGCGATGACAATGTTGTAACCGGCGGTAGATTTAACTTTGCTTTAAGCCATGCTATTGCTGTTGCAAGAGTGGAAACTGTTGCTTCGTCTTTCCATTCTCCGTCAATGCGACGCATTATGCTTCCAGTAAAGCTAGGCGTCTGCCATGATATATTCTGAGCTTTTGTTTCAGCCGACTCATCCGGTTCCCCAAATTGAACCTTGGTAAAGAAAACAGCCCTGTATTTTCTTACCTTATCAATCATCTTCGATTGAATATATCCATATCCAACAAAAGGCGGAGTGTCTGTATCTTTGCTGACAACTTCCTCTATGGTTTCAGTTCCAATGGTAACATTCTTTGTAGTATTACCAAGTAAGTCCTTTTTCATAGCATTTGTGAATTCATCTTGGTTTACTGACATTTCACCGTCAATAAATTCTCTTGAAGTTTCAGCAACACCATCGTCACCGTATAGTGTCGATTTGGTCGTATTTATTTTAATATCTGTTTTCATCAACTTGCGGCCTCTTTTACCAATACCATACGAATAAGTACCGGCAACTTCATCTTCGGTTAGCGGTGCATATCCACAATACTGTAATCCTATTCCAGCCATTTTAAAACCTCCAATCTCCTTTATAAGGCATAAATTTTAATTGCTTCATCCAGCTTTGATATCATTGCTTCCTGTGATTTTCCTCTTGTTTTATTTACTGCCGGTCTAACAAAAGGCCGCTTTCGTAGCCAACTAGTTCCGCTTTCCATCGCCCTGGCTTTTAAAGCATTTGGTACACCTTTTCGATCATAGCCTGCAAATCCAATCTTGGTATCAATTTTCCCATATTGGTCCATACTTGGCGGTGCTATTCCGAAAGATTCAAGCAAGTCACCGGTATACATATTCCTTTTTCCGCCAAGCAAATCGCCATCACCGATTCCAGCAAAAGCATGATCCTTAAGATTTTCTTCGAGGTTTTTACGAATTTCATCTGCAACCGGTGATGCTCCAGCCATTACAACTTGCTTTCCGATTTTTTCAGAATCTTTACCAAGTCGCGCAAGTTCTTTTGTAAAAGCTTCTCCAGCGCCTTTTGACATATTAGCCAATTGCATTCACCACCTCAAATACCCATTCATAATGGATATATCCTGTTTCTTTTTCATGCTGGATTGAGTTTAATTCCCATGTAAGATCAGATGAGTTTAATATAGCCTGTATCTGATCAAACATAGGGTCAAACTCATCTTTTGTAAAATAATCAATTGTTCCTTGGATTCCTTGACAAGTTACTTCATCATCTGCATGCTCGGTTGTACCAGGGCCGTCTTCTGCCCATACAATATAATTACCGGTTGCTTTTCCGGCATCAAAGTGATAGACATTGGGTGTAATGGTTAATAGCAAATCACGCAGATCCATTAATGTCATAAGCTTGCACCAACCTTTCAAGCGACAGGTCCATAGATTCTTTTGCATCTTCCGGATACTGGACTTGTTTGATTTCATACTGACCGTTTGTCAATATTACTACGTCCTGAGATGATACATTGTACAACCTTGGTGTTCTGATGAGCCTGTCAATTTTTACGTTTGCCTGAAGGCCTGTATAAAATCTACCCATGCCTACTGTTTTTTCTTCATAACGCAATAAACTAACCTTTATAGTCAGTCCATCTATCGGCTTATTGCCCGGCTCTGCAATGTTTCCAATATTATAGATGTTTACAACTCCATCATTATATGTTTGTGTTTGCTGCTTCATAGTCAGCCACCTCCTGAGCGATTTGAAGTGACAACAATTCATGCAGGTAGTTTGTCTGAAATTCATTCAAGGAATTTGAACGTACATATCTGCAATAGTCAAAAAGCAATTCTCGCGGCTTGTCCTCAATAGTATAATTCTGGGATGCACCTGCGGTATTGTCAATATATCGTATGCCACGGGCAATAATGCCGGAGAGTTTTACGTCCCCGGCTTCATCATCCCATGTTATGTCAAGGTAATTGCGAACCGCAGCAAGTAATCCAACGGGGAGTGACATGGGTCATACCTCCTTAGGATTTGGTTACTATAACCGTATATTCCTCAGTCTCTTCACCTATTTCAACAGTAACCTTTACCGTATTTGCACCGCTTGCCCAGGTTGCAGCTGCACCATTGTTGACGGACGTTGCACCGTTCAAAATGCTGATTATAGCTTCGCCATCCATCGGAGTTGCGGTGATGGTGTTTGTCGCATTGCTTGTTGCCGCAGTGTAAGCATGGATTGATTTATTAAATGTCGGTACCAATGTCAAGGATCCAATTACCAAGTTTGCGAGCCTTGCATCCGATGTATCAATCGGTATAGATTCATCGGATTCATCGTTGACTACAAGAACCTTCTTAACATACGGCTTGAGTCCGGATATGTCAGCCAGTACAAATGCGTTTGCATCAAGCGGACGGCCGTCACCGTAGAGCCTGATGGCATATGCTCTCTGATCTTCCATGAATTTCACGGAATCGTCATATTCAATCTTACCGCCCTTGCTTGTGCCGAGGCCTGCAAAATATCTTTTTCCGATTCCGAATACCGCATAACCTTCCGGTACCGCTGCGGACTGGTATACATCTGTCGGAAACGGGAACACATCTTTTGTAAATCCACCATCAGCTGTTCTGACTGTGGTTGCCGGAAATACCTTTGTGAAATAGTCGGCAGGGTTCACAACCATTATGATGCTGGTGATTGCGCGGCGTTTGCTGTTCGGTCCCTGAGACAGAGTATTGAGAATCCCTCCGAAAGTAACTTGATCAAGATTTGTTATTACGATTGCAGCTTTGCGAGGATAGACTCCATCAACAGCTCCTGACAAAGCACGTGTCATTCCAAGAGGCTTGTCTTTGCCATTACCATCAACAACACCTTCTTCAAGTCCAACCGCATTGGCTTCAACCAATACGGAACGCACAAAGCGATCCAGCCATTCAGGCCCGAGATCAAGCATTGCTTTTGCCACAAGCATATATGCAGTCAGCTTTTTCTTGGATAAATCAATTTTTGCAAAGTTGGCTGAAAGCTCACCTGCAAGAGCAGCAGTCAACTCGCCCCATGCCGCAGATCCAGAAGTTGTGCTTAACAGGATCTCTGTAAGCGCAGATGTGTTCTGGAAGTTGATTGCATCAAGGATTGGATGAGCCGCTGCGATATCTTCCATGATGGAATCAATAATAGTTTTCGGCATGACATTATCCGTCCCGGTAAGTGCCTGCTGCGGACTTGCGGATTTTGCAGCCTCAATGAAGAACTGGTAATATTTTGTTTCTGCACTGGTCAATGCTCTTACGCCACGTGCTGCCAGTATTGCCTGGTCATTTGACTGTACAAGACCATTTGCCTCTTCAAGCACGGCATCCCTTACACAGTCAAGCAATTCGTCAAACGCCTGAGAATAGGATTCGGTGTTTTCGTCCTTGATTGCTGCGGACATCTTCTGAAGGATTTCGGTTTTTTTCTTTTTGATAAGATCGAGATTTCTCATTATTTTTTTACCTTCCGCTTTCTCTGCTTTTGAAAAGCAGTACTAAGTTATTTTACTTTTTAGATGACAATTTGCTGAAGAAATTAATTGTTTTGTTCTGCTGAAAATGCTTTGGAGGTTCTTCTATTTTGTCGATGCTCGCTGCTTTCAAAACACTTACAACCGTCATTGCTTCTCCAAAAGATTGTTTGAGCTGTTGAAAGTGTTTGATTTGGGCTGCCATATTTGCATTAATGCGTTGCATCTTCTGCGTCATTTCTACGGGATCAGCAACGGTTTCAGCTACCTCATCGCAAAGTCCATATTCAATACACTGCTGTGCCGTTAGTATTGTTTCAGCATCCATCAATTCAGTAATTTTTTCAAGTGTAATCTTTCCGCCTGCCTTTACCATATAGAGTTGTCTGTTTCCTTCCATCATGGCATCAAGATTAGTAGCACATTGCCGATGTTCTGTCGCATTTCCAAAACACCCATCCATCATATTGTGAATACCTTGCGTTGCGTTAATTCGCATAATCCGTTTATCACACGCTTGAAATATGACTGATGCGATAGAGTGGGCAAATCCGTCATTGTATCCTGTCTTGTATGCCGGATGCCTTGAAAGCTGTGCATATATTCCGTATCCCTCGCGCACTGATCCTCCTGCACTGTTGATGTATAGATTTATGTATTTCACATCCTTATACTCAGCCAGCTTTTTACGAAAGAAATCAGCAGATGTTTCACTTTCTGTTTCTTCACCTTTCCACCAGTCAAACCCGTTTGGAGCAACAATGTCATAAATATACAGATCCAATGTGTCAGGATTTGTAACCTGCTGCTTGAACTCAAACTTCATGATATCCTGTATCACTTTTTCTCACCTCCTTTATTTGTTGGATTCAATGCCTCATCAAACGGCATGTAATTTTTTGTGATGAAATGCTCCCAGGCCCATGGTTCATCTATAATCTCATCACCGCAAAGCAGCCTGATATCATTAACGCAATATGCGCCTGAGCCGATTATTTTATCTATAGCCGTTGAAGATGACAGCAGGTCAACATGCTTGATTTGCTTGGTATCGATCTTAAGATATGTACCTGCAACAAAAGCAGCATAACCATTCCGCTTGCGGTTGATTTCTTCAGACAACATATCAGTTAAAGGATCAACACAAAATGTAAGCAGCTGGTCAACGGCATCAGAGGTGTTTTGCACATCCCCTTTCGAAATAGCCGGAGGGATATTAAACCCTTTAGCTGTAAAATCCATTACATCATCAATAAGAGCTTTAATATCCCTTGTGCTTTCGCTGGTATATGTTTTTTGCGCTAATTCAACCCACTTCTGACCATTTCCAAGAGGTAAGGCTGCGGCATCGCCATTCAACCATTTACTAATTTTTTCATTGATCAGCGCATCAAAAAATTTACGTTCCTCTGATCCTGCAACTGGTAGAGAATCATATTGAAATACGCCTTTTGTCCCACGTGATTTTTGATATGCTTTCATGGAATAAGCAATCAGTTTTGAATAACTTTCATATAATCCTGTAATGACTTTCTGAATATCTGTATTGCAAAGCTTGAAATATAGCACTTCATTCTGGGCAAATGACCGATTGAAGGTATAATCTTTGACTGTTACCTGGGTGAAAATGTCCTCATATAGAGCATAAGGAGTTTTTATAAAATCATCCGCAACCAGTAATTGACCATTTTGCTCAATAATTAGGCATTCATTTTTCCGATAGAGAGTATATATCCATTTTTGAATAAACTCGCTGGAATTCTGATTTTTGTTTGGCTCAACATTCCAAAGGTAATATTCTTTATCTTTAACCTCTTTATTTCGAAAAAACGTTTTAAACTCGCATTTACTCACAGCCTTGGCAATCAGGTTTGCCGCTGACAGGAATGCCATCTCCCTGATATATACATCTCCGACAAGTAAAGCATATTCATCGGTATATTCGCGGAGGTCACCATTCACAGGAACTGTACCTCCGAGCTTTTTGATAAGCCATGTTACAAAGTTCACTCTCTCATCTCCTTTATGCTGTGATCACCGGTAAATCATTGTATATGCCTTGGCTTTCAGGTATGTCATCCTCAACAACCATGGAATGCACCAATGCCATAAATGGATCTGTCTTTCTGCTTTTAGGCTCAATTTTTCCGTAATAGTAGTTTCCGGTTTCGGTTCCTTCTTTTTTACCGGCTGGAAGCAGCTTTGTATTATTCACCGCCCATCGAAGAGGAGGATAATCTCCCCAGATGAATAAATGTCTTGTAAAGCAGCTATCAATAACTGTCTGGACCTTGTATATATCATTGGGTCTGACAAGTTTGACATTCTTTTTTTCATTTGCATCAAAGCCTATTTTTTTAAGTTCCTTTGAAACAAGAGCATATCGGTTATTATCCATTGCGATTTTTTCAATATGGTATTTCTGTGCCATAGCAGCTATGTATTCGCACAAGAGTCGCGGATGTATTTCTACATCATCGACCAGTGTAATGTACCCAAGCTCGCCACCCCAATCTTTCCATGGAACATTTAACCGCGCAAGATCCTTCGACTTCAGACAAAGCCATGAATGGTTGATATCATATCGCTGTTCATCTTTTTTAAAATGAAAATTCACTCCGGCCCAGTCGTTTATTTTTGCATAATCAATACCAACTGTGCACGTCCATCCGGTGAGATCCGGTATAGGTTTATTTGTTGGAACAATGTTTTTGTTATAATCAGTGACGGCAACCTCCATGTTGGATAGCGGCCAGTTCATACGCTTGGTATAGAACTCACTTTTTATTTCAGGATCGTAATCCATTTTTAAAAATTCCTCTTCCATGGTTTCCCTAAGAACTGAAAGATATTTTAAAGATGGATTTGCTTTATGCCACATTTCAGGATTTAAAACTTCTTCTTCACTATTGACCCTGTAAAGGAGAGGAAGTGTCTTTGATTTCTTAATGATTCCTCGCAATATGTCATAGCATATTCTTAATTCCTTATCCAGTACTCCGTCCCGTACATGTCCGTTTGTGGTTATTTTAAAAGTTCTGGAATGCTTTTTTTTACCAAAACCGCTCGTAAAAACATTGATCATCGCATATGTCAAGTATTCATGTAATTCATCAAATATCAGACAACCTGACCGTTTTCCATCCTTAGTTTTTGCATTTGATGTATTGTACTTGATTACTGATCCGGTTTTGAGGTTTTTAATTACTTCTTTGCTTTTATAAAAAAACTTTTTAAGCTTAACCCAATATTTCTCCAGAACATTATATATGTCCATAAATGAGGTTTCGGCTTGGTCTTCACTGTTGGCAATTATGTCAACGTTGTATTCCTTTATGCCATGGTATTGTGTTGTTAAGTACCAGGCTACCGGTGAAATAAAACCATTCTTTCCATTGCCGCGGCCCATCATAATTATGAACTGATTGAACACCAGAGTATCATCATCATAATAGCAATGAATAAGAGCAAACAAAAAAAGCTCCCAATCAAAGAGCTTTATTTCAAAATATTTCTCGGTTAGTTCAACGGCCTTTTCAATCTTTGCACTGTCTATAATAACTCGGCTATCATTCAGCTTTTCATTGACAATATCCATTGCCAGGATGATTTCATCAGGAGCAATGATTTCTCCGCTGTACACCCCATCCATATATGTGTCTATGTATGGATGGTAATTACATTTCCTCATCGTCACCAGGATCACCGCCTTCAGAGCCGGACGGTTTTATTCCCAACTCAGATAACAGCTTCAACATCTGGACATTTATCTTTATCCGCTGGTCAACAGAATCATTTTTCTTAACTCCGCGTTGACCGCCACCGTTATCAAACTTAATCGTGGCTCCGCGTTGCTGTATATCTTCAACAAGCATGCATTTTGTAACCCACATGTCCATATAGTCATCCACTAGATCGAAATAATATTTTCCGGTAGTGCCATTCCGCTCCAACTGGTCAAGAATATCCTGCCTTATTTCATTGTATAATTCCGACTCTATATATTTTTTCGCTTTTGAAACTGCCATAACCCTCCCCCCTTCGCGTGACTTTTTTTGAAATTTCTCTCTTGTCCTGACCCTAGCCGAGTCAAGAGGATATAAATTAAAATTCGGTTTTTTTCGACCGGGGGTATGCATCTTCAATTGGTTTGCCATCGACTGAAAATTCTATATGTGAAGTCCTTTCACAAGTTCTGGGATATGCGTTGGGATTATGTTTGCAATTTCTCTTGTTGCATTGCTTGTTCTTATTTGGATCGCAAGTATACCAAATCTTTGCTTGCATTATTACCATCTCTCCTCTGTTAATGGTTTGGTCTTTGGCTTATCTTTCTGCCTATAGCTATGTCTTTGCTCATGGCAATTGTGACATAAAGGAATCAAGTTCCTGTATATCTTTCCTGCGTATTCATAGAACTTACTGAGAGCCAGCCTTGGATATTTCTTTAAAAACTGTACATGATGAACTGTATCAGCTTTGGTGTAGAATCCTTTGGCTTTACAGTCAAGGCAACCTTCTTTCCAGAACTCTTCAAGTACTTCCTGCCTAACCTTTAGCCATAGACTTGATGTATAGAACTCATGAAGATTATTCGCTGCAATGAGTTGTAGTAGCCATTGTTCCAGATCATCCTGATTCATTACCTCACCATTCTTTTGCTTTGCTATTCTTCAGTATTCTTTCACATGCGCCTACGTCACCAGGCATATGCTTTGATACTATCTTAGTAAGCGTTGCAGGAACCCTCTCAATATCGCCATCAGCTTTTATTTGATCAACTTCTATCTTCTGTCTTGTTACTTCCTGATAACGATATCCAATTGCACGCCGATAAAGTGACCTTTTTGTACTAAAAAG
Source organism: Bacillota bacterium (assembly GCA_023399355.1). GTDB lineage: Bacteria > Bacillota > Clostridia > Acetivibrionales > DTU013 > UBA1305. Next base: position 13,607 of record JAEWQC010000059.1, read on the forward strand.
ATAATCATTCTTTCCGTTGCAAATGGATAGACATAATTCTTCAAAGTTCTTTTTCCAGCGGCTTAGAGTCCTCTGGTCAATTCCAAGAATTGAAGCAATTTCTTTATCATTCGCACCACATTTTGCAGCTTCATATGCTTGTCTTGCAACTTTGGGACTATATGAAGAAGGCCTACCCGGATTACGATTTTTAGTATTTTTAATTCCTTTCATGATTAACATCTCCTTGATGCTTTAACACATACGGAAATAAGTGTTTGCGAACACTTTTTATTTCATAGTTAAATTCTCCATATCTTAAAATTCTGTGGAATATAAAAAACATACTTTCAACACGCTTATTTCTAAGTGTTTTAAGGTATTGAATATTTTGCAATTCAACGTCAACTTATTATGAAGAATTGTATTCAAAATAATTTAAAGTTTTTCATTGTGTTGTTGATTGTGTCCTGTATACATCCGATATATCTTTTTGTTACGCTAATGTCAGAATGTCCAAAAATATCCTGCAAAGTTGCTAGATCATGAAACTCTTGATAATAGTAATACCCAAATGTTTTTCTCATTGTATGGCACCCGATTCTTTCGAGGCCATATTTTTTAGAAACTTTATTTAATATCTTGTAAAATGTTGAACGGTGCATAGGTTTTGCATCTTTACGATTTGTTTGAAATATATATTCATGAGACTGCATATCTCTGAGATATTCTTGAAGTTCCTTTTTTAATTCTTTGTGTATGGGCAACAGAATTTTCTTTTTCGTTTTTGTCTCGCGTACAAAAATTGAATCTCTATTTTTTAAGTCTGATACCTTGAAACTCAATACATCAGAAATTCTTCTGCCTGTATACAAACCGCACATAAATATCATATAATTACGCATACTTATTTTCTTCAAATCTTCAGCAATGCATTTTAAAATATATTGATCTCGTATTGGTTCAACAGTATTCATTTAATCACCTGCACTTTTGCAAAACAAAAACCTTCGATGTCTCTGTAAGTTTTAAGAGCACCGAAGGTTTTTAAAATTTTTCATAATACAAGTATACTACTGCTTTTTTTTCTTGTAAATTTCAACTTTTTTTCATTTTTGTCAAGAGGCTTTAAATGTCCAATCTAAGCCCATCAGCGCCGAATAATTTCTCTGACAATTCATTCAACATTTCATTATTCCATCTTCTTACAGTACTTTCGCCACACTTTATTATTTCGGCAACCTGTTGAATGCGTTGATTGAATTTCAAGTCCTTGAG